>NZ_CP010776.1:1912494-2231243 GCF_001577755.1 Rufibacter sp. DG15C | reverse complement strand
CGGTTTGCCAAGGTCACGCACGTGGAACAAAACCTAGAGTTGCAAGAAATTGCCCAACACAACTTCCGGTTATTGGGCACCGAGAACATCACCAGCCTCAACACCACTACAGAAGAATTTCTAAACTCCATTAATTCCCCTTTAGACGTCATCTACCTGGACCCGGCCCGAAGGGGCCAAAGCCAGGAACGGGTGCACTTGCTCCAGGACTGCGAGCCAGACGTTTTAAACCTGCTTCCTATACTATTACAGAAAGCCAAAAAGGTATTGCTTAAAACGGCCCCCATGCTGGACATTGACTTAGCCTTGCAGGATTTGACGGGCGTACAGCACATCTGGATTGTAGCGGTGCAAAACGAAGTAAAGGAAGTACTGTACCTGATCACTTCTGACCAAAACCCTGAACCCAACATTACGGCTGTCAATCTAAAAACTGGCCAAACACCGCTGGAGATTACCTTTACCAAGCAGCAAGAGGAACAGGTCACCGCGGTATATGCCACTGAGCCCTTGCGCTATGTATATGAACCCAACACGGCGCTTTTGAAAGGCGGTGCGTTCAAGTGGCTGTCACAGGAATATCATGTAGAGAAACTGCACCGAAACAGCCATCTCTACACCTCCTCAGCACTTGTTCCAGATTTCCCCGGAAGGATTTTTGAAATCATAGCCCAGCCCAAAGCGAACGCCAAAGACCTGCATAAACTGCTCCCCAACAAAAAAGCCAACATCACCGTCCGGAACTATCCTTTGACCGTGGCGCAGCTGCGGGAGAAAGTAAAACTGAAAGAAGGCGGCGACCACTATCTCTTCGCCACCACAGACTTACATAACAAGCCCATTCTTCTCCTAGCCAAAAAGGTTGATTAATTGCTGGTTGCTCAATGTTGATTGTTGGCCGTTCGTATTTGTCAAGCCAATTAAGAAACAATGGCATAATGGCAACAGCGCCTAATCCAACAACTAAATGAGGTAAGCCAAAAGCTTGCCGCCACCCGGTATACCAGATCAAGCAAGCCGTGCCTTGGCACGCATGCCTCTGCAGCGACATGAACTGATTTTGCTTGAGGAAAGACCATAGATAAGCAAGCCTTAACAGGATTGGTACCCAAACCAGTCCTGACCATGAGCGCCTCTGTTGTTTCGTCGCCCGGCAGGGCGGGGCCCTACAGGCCCAGAGTACAACAGCAGTGCGAAGGGCCAGGACGAGGCCCCGCGGCCGTGAGCGCTTAGCGGCAGAGATGAAACAAGGCTAGATGTGCGCTCCGGAACAAACGACAACTACAAAGGAACAACCAAAGCAAGTGCACTTGAAGAGCAGTGTCTAATGAAATTGCAGTTGGAGAAGAAGCTTGAGACATTTGTGAGAAGACCAACAACCGCGGCGAAGATGAAGTCGGAAATATGCCAAAACGAGTGAGAGGCAGACGCATTGACCAAACATTGCCAAGCAACAGTTAACAATCAGCAATCACCTATTAATACTTAGGCTTCGCCTTACTCACCCATTTACTCCCCCTCACGCTAAACCGCCAAGGCAGCAAGGCATCTGCCCCCGCATAGGCCACTCCCACCCTAGGACCAGCAATGATGTCTTCATCTTGGATAAGCACCCCTTTATCTTCTACCCAAATCTCATTGCCTACCAAAGAAGTGCCATTGTGGAGCGTAGAGATGCCCATGGCCTGCGTCACCAAGCCCGGCCCGGCGGTGAGCCTGGTTTCTATGTTGGAGAGCCCACGGCGTTGCTGCATTTCAGGTAAACCTTCCAGCGGTTCAATGGCCCTGATGAGCACCGCGTCTGCGGTGCCTTCTGCGTTGGTGACAATGTTGAACAGGGAATAAATGCCGTAAATGAGATACACATACGAAACGCCGCCCGGCTCATACATAATCTGGGTGCGCTTGGTGCGTCTACCTAAGTGCGCGTGGCAAGCCGCATCATTCTCGCCTGAATACGCCTCGGTCTCCACGATTATGCCACCAGTGAGCACCCCGTCAAAGGAAGAGTAAAAATGCTTGCCCAACAGCTCACGGGCAATGGTCACAGAGTCTGGACGGGTGTAAAAGGAGAGCGGCAGTTTGGACATGGCGTTGGGTAGAAACGTTTTCGGGCTACTTTACAGAAAGTAGCCCGAAACTGGAAATTCAAAAATGGTATGACAGGCTTGTTATCTCTTGGCAGCCAAGGCCTTCTCAATATTAAAATACACCTGCGTCAGGTTCAACTTGTTAGGTAGTTTCAACTTCACCAAGTCGTATTTATTGTCTACCAGTTGCGCAGCCCCATCCTGCCGAAGCTTAGCTGCTGCATTCAAGAACATGTACTCGTCCCGGGGGGTCACCAACACCACCGCCGTTTCTGGGGAGCGTCCGTTGCCGCTGGCCTTGATGGCAGCGAGCAAACCATCAAACTTTGTAAGCCACTTCTTACTCTCAGCAGCTCTTCTTAGTTCACCGGTGGCCATGTGCATCAGGTAAATCACGCTTAGGTTAAACGGGTCTTTCTGCAGGAGCTTGGTACCGGTAGATAAAATCACGGGCCAATTCTCATACAGCACCAACTGCCCCAGTTCATCCTCCTTGTCATTGACGGCCCAGGGCTTGTAGCCAGGCTGCTTAGGGTAGCCATAATACAAATGCGAATACTCTTCTGTGGTGAGCGTGACGTCATTGGCCATGTACCGTTTTAGCAGTGTGGGGTAGTAGAACTTTGACTTAGGCGAGGCAATGGCCGCATTGATCTTAGTAAAATCTACCTTAGAGATGGTCTGCGCCTGTCCCATAAAAACAAGGCACACAGAGAAGACAAGAAGCGTGAAAAAGCGTTTCATAAATAGGGGTTGAATTGAATCTGCAGACAGAACGCAAATACAGTGCTAAAAACTAAAACATCACAAAAAAAGTTGCAACCGGGACGCCTTCTGCGGCACTTCCCTTTAGGCAACCAGGCACTACGGCATTATTTGCCTAAACTACAGTATCTTTCGGAGTATAGGCCAACTTAAAAAGGTGGATAGAGTAAGCGTATCTGGCATACTGTGCTTTCAATAGATTACAGGATACCCAGACGGCTGGCAATAAGGATGGTGCAAGAGGTAACCGTCTGTTTTTTTCTTTTAGTTTGATTTTGATGGAGAATAACTTCGGGGGGATGCCAATTATCCCAGAAAACGAGGAACAGAGAGTTGCGAAGCTTCGCAGCCTGGATATATTAGACACGCACCAAGAAGAAGGACCGTTCAAGCATATTGCCAGCATGGCGGCGCGCATGTTCAACGTGCCCATTGCCTTGGTCAATTTAGTGGACCGTGATTTTGTGTATACCAAAGCCAGCCATGGTTTAGACAATCCAACACCGGTACCCAGAGGCACCAGCCTTTGCTCCTTGGCTATCTTAAGAGAAGACGTCACCGTGTTTGAAAATGCCCTAGAAGAACCGTGCCTGCTAGCCAACCCCATGGTCACCGGCGAGTTTGGCCTCAGGTTTTACGCCGCAGCTACGCTTACCACCAGTGACGGACACAACATTGGCGCCCTTTGCATTGTGGACCAAGAATCCAGAACTTTCTCTGACATTGACCAGCGCATCCTGGAGAACCTAGCCTCCATCATCACAGAGGAAATCCAAAAAATAAACAAAACCAGTTAAGCCACCTCATTCGTTTGCTAGTGGCTGGTGGATAGCCAGGTATATTATGGTGGTAGCATGACCGCTGCAACATCGCTTAGATTACACTATAGTTTCATTCGCCAGAGTCAATTTCCTTTCAACCTCTCAGCCTCGTTTTTGGCCTATTTCCCAGAAAATGGGCCAAAAAGGCCTTAGCCCTGAAATTTTGCGTGGTGCTATAGTGCACTTTCCAAACTTACCGTACCTTTGCCCCAGATTTTGGTGACAGACTCGGCTACCGCCGATGATGTCTTAAAAGGGAATCAGGTGTAAAACCTGAGCTGTTCCCGCAACTGTTATCTTCCATTACAAGCTGCCCACCGCATGCCACTGTCTGTTCACCAGATGGGAAGGCCGGCCAGCCGAAGAGAGCCAGGAGACCTGCCAACGTCCACAATTCACCTGGAGGCTTTCGGGAAAAAAAGCAGCAAGGATGGTGGCCCGCGTGGGCTGGCGTTTTCGTTTATTTCCTTTTCTGGCAAGTCTCCTCTGCTTTTTTGTAGCTGAGGCATGGTACGTCACTTTTTTACGTGTTTAATTGGTACGCTGGGACTTGGAGCCATAACGCCTCTGGCTACCGCTGCGCAGGCATTGCTGCCAGACACCTTACAGGTGAACCCCATTGACATCACCGGCACCAAGTACACCCGTTTTGCCGCCGGCACCAAGCTGGAGACCGTAGACACCCTTCTCTTGCAACGGCAGCCCGGCCTTACCTTGGCAGACGTCCTGCAACAGCGCAGCGGCCTATACCTGAAAAGCTACGGCAACGGCATGACCGCCACGGTGGCCTTTAGAGGAACCACTGCCAGTCATACCGCCGTGCTGTGGAATGGCTTTAACATTTCCCTGCCAACCTTGGGCCTCTCAGACTTCGCGCTACTGCCTCCTGCTGCCCACAGTATGGTGACGCTGCAACACGGACCCAGCGGCGCCTTGCATGGTTCTGGTGCCATTGGCGGCGCGGTGCTATTAGAAAGTTCTATCTCCTTTGTGTCCCACCAAACCTTGCGCGTGCAGCAGGAAGAAGGCAGTTTTGGCCACCACCGAACAGCTATGAATGGGTCTTTTGGAAACGAAAAAGTCGCCATCCATTCCTCCTTTACCAAAACCAGCTCTACCAACAATTTCAAGTTCAGGGACCTTACCCAGTTCGGGCGGCCTTGGCAGGAACAGGAGAACGCGGCTTTTGACCAGAGCAGCTTTTCCCAGGACGTGCAGATTAAGCTTAGCCCAACGCAGCATATCTCCGCGAGGGGCTGGTGGGTAAAAACGCACCGCCAAGTTCAGCCGCCCATGGGCAGTGCCAATACCAACGCTCAGCAAGACGATGAAAACCTGCGCCTCATGGCGGAGTGGCAAGGACAAATCGCCAAAGGCACCACCACTGTCAAAGCCGCCTATTTCAAAGACCGGTTGGATTACAGAGATAATGGCCTGCTGTCTTTGTCCACCGTCAACACCCTCCAGAGCCAATTAGAACATGAACGCGCCTTGCTGCCCAACCTCTTGCTGCAGCTAGGATCAGAAGCCCAAGTATTCAGAGCCGAAGTGGACGGGTACGGAGATTCACAGAAGGAAAACCGCTTCTCTGCCTATGCCTGGCTGCGCTATGACCCGTTGGAGAGACTACAAATAAGTTTGAATGTTCGGCAGGCCTGGGTGCAAGGATTCAATCCGCCGGTGACACCCACGCTGGGAGCCAATTTCCTGCTTTCAGAAAAGGAGACCGGCACACTCACGCTCAAAGCCAATGTTTCTAGAAGCTACCGCGTGCCCACGCTCAATGACCGCTTCTGGCGGCCGGGCGGCAACCTAAATCTACTACCTGAGAGCGGCTGGGGCTATGAAGCTGGTATAACGCAATCTTATATTCAGAACCATTTGACGGGAAATACAGAACTCACCTTGTACAGATTAAAAGTAGAGGACTGGATTCAATGGCAACCCTCTAGCACTGGTAACTATTCTGAGCCTGTGAACTTAAAGACAGTGCGCGGTCACGGGCTGGAGCTGGACACCAAATGGAAGTACCAAGCCACTCCTCTGTGGACCCTGTCTGGCGAGGCAGCCTACGGCTATACCATCTCACAGCAGGCCCTGCCCAACGCCCGGGCTGAACTTCAAGATCGGCAGTTGTTCTATGTACCCAAGCACAAAGTGGCTGGCTGGGTAGAGGCTAAGTTCAAAGACTGGTGGCTGGCGGTAGACGGCACCTTTACCAGCCGACGCTACACAGACCAGGACAATGACAACTGGCTGGAGCCATATGCGCTAGCCAACGCTTCTGCAGGCAAAACCCTACGGTGGGCTTCGTTTGAGGCACAGCTAATGGCACAGGTCCAGAACCTCACCAACACCGCCTACCAGACCATGGCCTACCGGGCTATGCCGCCTCGGCATTTCAGAATCTCATTGGCGCTGCAATGGGCCAAACGTCCTTAATCCCTTTTTTACCTATAACCACTATGAACGTATTTTCCCTTAAAAAACAGTTTCTCTATTTGGTCCTAGCCAGCGGGCTGGTGTTCACGTCTTCCTGTGAGGATGACAATGACGAAACGTCTGCCTTCAGAGACGGGGTCTTTGTCACCAATGAAGGCCAGTTCAACAGCGTCAATGCAGAGGTGAGCTTTATCTCCCGCGATGGCAAAACCGTGCTTCCAGACCTTTTTAACCAAGTAAACAACCGTCCCTTGGGAGACGCGGCCCAGTCCATGACCTTTATTGGGGACAAAGCCTATATTGCCGTCAACAACAGCAAGAAGATTGAAGTGGTGGATGCCCGCACCTTTGCCTCAACCGGCGTCATCAACAACTTGCTTATTCCCCGCTACATTGTGGCCCTCAACAACAACAAGGCCTATGTAACCGAGTATGTGGACTATGGCGTGAACGGCCGCGTGTCAGTCTTAGACCTTACCAAAAACACGGTAACCAAGTCCATTGGCGTGGGTGAATTGCCCGAGGGAATGGTATTGCACAACGGCAAACTGTACGTGGCCAATGGTGGCGGCTCTACCGTGACCATCATCAACACTACCAACGACGAGGAAGAGACTACCATAGAAGTAGGCAACGGACCTTCGCACATGGTGCTGGATGCCAACAACAAAATCTGGGTGATTAGAGGCGGCTACGGAGAGCCTGGTGCGCTGGTAAAGATTGACCCAGCCAATAACAACGCGGTGACGTCTTTTCCCATCCCAGGCTCTGGGCTGTTGACGCTCAATGGCAGCAAGAACACACTTTACTATTCGGCGGCTGGTAAGATCTACAGCATGTCCATCAACGCTACTACCACGCCTACTACTCCTTTGATTAGCCGAAATCCCTATGGACTAGGCATTGACCCAGTTTCTAACAGACTGTACTTGGGCGTGGGCGGCTATACCTCCAATGGCTGGGTGGTGCGCTATGAAACCACCGGGTCCAGGATTGACTCGTTCCAGGTGCGGGTGCTGCCCAACGGGTTTACCTTTAGATAGTCGTTTTTAGGCTAGTTTCTGGAAAATAGGCCAAAACGAAGAAGCCTGCTCCAATCTGGGGCAGGCTTCTTCGTTTCCTATGGAAGGTGTTTTAATTAGTTACCGGTGGTGGTAGCGTTAGCCGCGCCGCCTACGCCGTTGCCAGAGTTGGTGCTGGCGTCTTTGTCCCGCATTTTCTTTTGCTGACGGTCATAGACATCTTCATAGGCAGTGTCTGGCGTGGTGCCGGCACCGGGCGTGGCCTCGCCTTTGTTGTCTTGGGTGTTGTCATTCATGCCGTCCTCATTGTGCTCCGTGGGGCTTTTATCTTTAAAATCGCTTTCCTCTACGTTGGTTTTGCCATCACTGGTGCCGCTGCTACAGGCCATGGCGCCCACAGACAAAGCGCCCGCAAAAAGCAGGGACCAAGAGAGGCGCTTCACAGAATTCATTCGCTTTTTCATAATGTCAGGTTCAGGGTTTGAGCTTGTGGGCCTTGTCTTATGCCAAAGACCGTTTCTGTATGGTAGTACGCGCAGAGTCAGGTTTGAGTTAACGGTGAACAGTCCTATTCATATTTCTATAAAGGCACAGCATCTAGCGGTGAACATGCACTTACGGCTAACCTAAATGCAATTAAACCTCGTATCAGGTACTGTGCCTTGCCAATGGCCAAGCACCTTATTAGTTGATGTTTTACTTAAGATAAGGAGATAGAAATCATGAAAGGAAGTGGAAACAGCCCCAAGCAGAACAGACCAACCCAAGACAACAGCTGGCAGGCAGAGCGCGCGCAAGACCAGAACGCGGGCCAGAACAACAGCAACCGCCACAACAATAATCCAGAGAATAAAGGCTCTGCCCACAAGGCCAGCACGTACAGTCACCAGCACCCAGACGGCAGCAGCCATCAAAATACTGGCAACGCCAACCAACAGAACACCAACATGGGCGCGGGCGTGAGCGGAAGACCCAACAACACCAGCAACGATAGCTCCATTGACAGCAAAAACGCCCCTAAGTTTCAAGACGGACCGGTAGCCGGCGGCGCAGACAACACCCGCGGGGAGAACGTACCGTCCAGAGAAGGACAAAGCGGCGGCGCCAAGAAAGGCAAGTTTGACCCAGAAGCCAAAAGCCCGCAAGGCTCCAACGCCAATTGGTCAGATACCCGCGGCGCCGACAGCTCTGACAAGGAGTTCAAGAACAACCAGCCCAACGCCAGCACCTTGAAAGGGCATAAGAGCAATGAGAACCTGGGCAACGAAAAAGAATAAACTAGACCCTTTTGAAGGCAGCCGTTTTTGGCCTGTTTTCCAGAAAAGACCCGAAAATCAGTTTCGGGTCTTTTCTTTTTATAACCGCTCTCCTGCTTTCTGTTCTTGGGTGGTGGCCGGCAATGCGTATCTTCGTATATAGTTTCTCATACACTACCTCCACTTCTCATGGAAGCCAACCCCAATGTGATCACCCCAGAAGTATTAGCCCAAGGCCTTTCCTTCTCTCACTACATGGACCAGGTGCGCGAGGCCGTGGCCCAGAACAGAACCACCGGACTGGAGCAGTCACGCCTTCTAACGGATGTCACCAAGAACAACGTGGCCATCATGGAGCGCACCTACCAGACGCCTCTTCTACCCGAGTTGGTGCACCTGGTGCAGAGCCTCCCTACGCCTATGATTTGGCTGATCATCACCGAAGGCTGGTGCGGGGACGCGGCGCAGAACGTGCCTATCTTGGCGGCCATTGCAGAGAAATCTTCACACATCACGTTCCTGACCATCCTGCGCTCAGAGCACCCGGCAGTCATGGACGCCTACTTGACCAACGGCGGAAAAAGCATTCCCAAGCTTATCTGCTTGGATGCCCGTACCCTGCAGCCCTTGGGTTCATGGGGACCGCGCCCGCAAGCCTTACAGGAGGCCATTCTGCCGCTCAAGAAAAGTAATCTGCATATTCTGGAAACCATCAGGCTGGCGCAAGAAATCTCAGACGCAGACCAAGGCCAGTCTTTGCAAAAGGAGTTGTTAACGTTTATCCCGGCGTGGGTGCAGGCCGCCCAGTCCCTATAAGTGTATGGCGAAGACCGTAAAACCTCTAAAGCGCCATCCGTTTGAGCGCCCCTGGAAAAGAGATTTACTCATTACCAGCCTCATCTCCATGCTGCTGGCCATGGCTGTTCTGCTGTACGCCTTCGGCCTCACAGATGATTTCATTCTGCGCCTGTTCAACGCCTTTGCTGGTATTTTCATTCTGCTGGCGGGTACGGCTTTGGTGGTAGTGCCGTCGGTGAACTGGGTTTTTGCCCGTTTCTCTAAAAAGAGGCCAAAAACGGCCAACACCACTGCTCCCAAACGCAATGCACCCAAGCAGAATACCTTCAAGAGCCCTTCACAGAGTCGCGAGTATTAAGGTCCGTGTCTGGCTGGGCACCTCCTTTGAATTTTATTTGTTGAGGAATAGAACCATTTCCACATCTTCACATCTCCAAATTTTCAAATCATCCTCCCATGCAACAGCTCCACATAAAGAACATGGTTTGCCCGCGGTGCATAGCCACCGTGACAGAGGTGTTGTCTGGACAGGGCTTACAGGTGCAGGAAGTGAAACTAGGCGAGGCGCTAGTGGAGGGCGAGGTGCACACAGACCATTTGCAATCAGCCTTGCAACAGCATGGCTTTGAACTCTTGCAAGAGAAAGACGAACAGCTCACCGACCTCATCAAAACCACTCTGTTAGAGTACCAACAGCATCTGGAGGAGGAATACCAACCCATCACCACTTCGGTGTATCTAGCAGAGAAACTGGGCATGTCTTACCAACATTTAAGCAAAGTCTTCTCCCAGCACACCGGTACCACCATTGAGAAATACCTCATTAAACTCAAGATTGAACGCGTCAAAGAACTCATCTCTTATGGAGAGCTGACTTTGAGCGAAATTGCCTTCAAGCTGCAATACAGCAGCGTGCAGCACCTGTCCAACCAGTTTAAGAAAGTGACGGGCGTCTCTGTGACAGACTACAAAAAAGACCCGTCTGTAGCGCGCCTCCCGCTGGACAACCTTACCTAAGCCAACGCCCGATTTTATTTCTGAACAACGCCCCTTAACCCGAAGGCGTAAAGCGTTAGTACCCGCTACTGAGAAGTAGCTGTTGGTACTACAGGAGTGTGTATGTGCCTAATCCATGTTTCATTTAAAACTATGATCTAATGCACCAATCACAAAACCGAACCGCCATTGATGCCCTCCAAGAATGTATTTTAGCCTGTGAGCACTGCGCCAGCGCCTGTCTGCAGGAAGAAGACGTGAAAATGATGGCCCGCTGCATCGCCATGGACCGTGACTGCGCCGATGTCTGCCGCCTGACCATGATGCTCTTGGCCCGCGGCTCTGAGCACGGCAAGCACCTATTGCGGGAGTGCATAGAAGTCTGCGAAGCCTGCGCCGCCGAATGTGGCAAACACCACCATGAACCCTGCCAGCAATGCGCAGAAGCGTGTCGTCGTTGCACCGAGGCCTGTCGTTCTCTGGCGGCTTAATCTATTATTTTTTTGAATCAAGAACGAGACAGCCGGCTGGCACCGGCTGTCTCGTTTGGTGTTTAGCCTTATTGGGTATCCCATTTTCTAGCTATTTTCCAGAAAATAAGCCAAAAACGAATTCCTATATGCACTTCCTACCTTTAACCGAATTATGTAATGGCTATACTCTAATTCTGTAACAGCCACAACCGTACATTCTCTTTCATTTGCCTTGGTGAACAGTTGAACAAACAGGATACGTATACCCAAAAGGACCAAAGGAATAGAAATGGAGCATTCGCATAGTCATTCACACGCGCACGCGTTACCGGCCGGCGGCAATCTGAACAAGGCCTTTGGGTGGGGCATAGCGCTCAATATATTGTTTGTCTTGGTAGAGGCAGGTGCCGGTTGGTACTACAACTCCTTGGCTTTGCTCACAGACGCGGGTCATAACCTCACAGACGTGGTAAGCTTGCTACTAGCCTTTTTTGCGATCAAGCTTTCGCAACGAAAACCTACTGAGCGCTTCACCTACGGCTATGGCAAAACCACTACCCTAGTCTCCTTGCTCAACGCCATTCTGCTCATGCTGGCCGTGGGCGCCATAGGCTGGGAAGCCATCGGCCGTTTGGGTACGTCGCCTGAACTCAATGGGGCTGCCATTTCTATAGTAGCCGTGATTGGGATTGCCATCAATGCCGGCACCGCCTTGCTTTTCTTCCGGAACAAAGAGCATGACATCAACGTGAAGGGAGCCTACCTGCACATGGCCGCCGATGCACTGGTGAGTCTGGGCGTAGTGGTGGCGGGTCTTATCATGCGCTACACTGGTTGGTTCTGGATTGATGCCGTCTTGAGTTTGATTATTGTGGGCATCATTGTCTGGAGTACCTGGGGCTTACTAAAAGAATCTTTGCGCCTGTCCCTAGACGCCGTGCCGCAGGGCATTGACTTGAAAGCGATTCAAACCTATTTACGCCAAGTGCCCGGAGTGGAGCAAATCCATGATCTGCACGTCTGGGCCATGAGCAGCACCGAGAATTCGCTCACCGCGCATTTAGTGGTCACAGATGCGTACCAAGACGAGCAATTGTCTACCATTAGAACAGAGCTGAAAGAGCATTTTCAGATTCAGCACGTGACCATTCAGGTAGAACGTGGCACCATGCCTTTGGCCTGTGAACAAGCCGAGGCACATCATTAAAATGACTGGTCTCCAATTTTCGGCTGTTTCCCAGAAAACAGGCTAAAAACGGCGGTCCCCTTTTGGAGCAGGTGCGTATAGAAGAAGAGACCAAACTAGAAGCCTATGCGTACCGAGTATAAACCGGCCATTGATGCCCTATTGGCCTGTATTGCGGCCTGCGACCATTGTGCCACCGCCTGCCTCCAGGAAGAAGAGGTCAAGAAAATGGCGCGCTGTATTCACCTGGACCTGGACTGCGCCGACTACTGCGGACTGGCGGCCTCGTTCCTGTCCAAAGGTTCCGAACACGCCCGTCTGGTGCTCAGGCAGTGCGTTGAAATCTGCGAGGCCTGCGCCGTGGAGTGTGAACGCCATGCCCACGAGCATTGTATAGCCTGCGCCCAAGCTTGCAGAAACTGCATTGAAGCATGCCAGGAACTCATCCCCAAATCAGACCCCTTAAGTGAACTGTTGGCCGCGGCCAGTAGCTCAGAATCAGCATAAGGTTTTTGGCCTGTTTTCCAGAAACCAGCCTAAAAACGACTTTTATAGAACTCCCTTATGCGCCAAGTGTGAGGGAGTTTTCTTTTGCATGGAGTGTTTCACCAAATCATGTACTTCTTTGGCTAAATTGTGTACAAGCGCGGTCAGGTTCAAAGGCTAGTTTTGCTTTTCAAATGCACCGTTCCCCATGCAAGTACCAGACACCTTTACGGGCTCAACCCCACTGTATGACGTCCTCATTATTGGCACAGGGCAGGCGGGCTTGGCCACAGGCTATTACCTGAAAGGCCAAGGTAGACACTTCTTGATAGTAGAAGCCGCGGCCAGCATAGGTCATTCCTGGCGAAGCCGCTACGATTCCCTGACGCTGTTCACGCCAGTAGAATACTGTCAACTGCCCGGCCTGCCCTTGCGGCTGCCCACAGGCCACTACCCCTCCAAAGACCAAATAGCAGACTACTTGGAGCAATATGCCCAGCATTTTCAACTACCTATCGCCTTCAGGCAAAGAGTGACCTCCGTTTCCAAAAGGGATGGCGTATTTACAGTAAAAACCAACAACCAGACGTTTCAGGCCAGGCAAGTAGTTATCGCCACGGGACCATTCCAGAAACCCTACATCCCCAGTTACACCACTTCGCTTAATCCAGAAGTAGTGCAACTGCACAGCGCTCATTACCGCAGCCCAAGCCAGTTGCCTATCGGGCCGGTGCTGGTGGTAGGCGCTGGAAACTCTGGCGCGCAGATTGCCGTGGAACTGTCCCGAACCCATGCCGTGCACTTGTCCATCCGGAAGAAGCTTACGTTTTCCTCGTTGAAAAAATGGGGCAAGAGCGTCTTTTGGTGGGGCACTAAAACCGGGGCCTTGTTTGCTCCTCCTTCTACGTTCCTGGGTAAAAAGCTGTACCGCCAGCAAGACGTCATCTATGGCCGAGAACTGGAAAAGGCAATTGCCCACGGTGAGGTGAAAGTTTGTCCAGAGATTGCTGGCTTTGAAGGTAAAGAGGTATTCTTTAAAGATGGAAGCCAACTCGCCTTCCACAGCATCATCTGGGCCACCGGCTTTCAACCTGATTATTCCTGGCTACAAATAGAAGATGCTTTAGACCGACTGGGCGCGCCCCTGCAGCACAAAGGCATCAGTGCGATGCCGGGCTTGTTCTACGTGGGGCTCTCCTGGCAAACCTCCCGCAGCTCTGCCCTGCTCCTGGGAGCCGGCCGCGACGCCCAGTTTATCACAACGCAACTCGCCAGCAACGTCCCCTATTCTGAGGCTGCTAGTTAACCGGAATCGTTTTTAAGGTGTTTTCTGGAAAAGAGGCTAAAAACGAAGGTCCCGGTTAAAATTATGTAAGTCTGGTATACAAAGCTGTAACGCTTGCGCCTCTTGCTAGCGGTACCTTTGCTTTAGAAATTGAGATTAGACGTAAAGAAAAACGATATGGCAACACTCACCAAACCAACAAAGGGCGTCGTGAAAGAGACCTTCCCGGTGGAGGGCATGACCTGCGCGGCCTGCGCCGGAAGCGTGGAGTCCATGCTCCAGGCCCAGCCCGGCGTGCAGAGCGCGGCGGTGAACTTCGCGGGTAAGACCGTGCTGGTGGAATACGCCCCGGGCACCGACCTCTCCTCTTTACAAAAGGCCCTGCAGAGCGTAGGCTATGACCTACTCATCCAGAAAGAAGAAGCCACCCCAGAAGCCCAGCAAGCCCGCGAGCAGGAAGCCTACGCACAGATCAAAAGCAAAACCGTTTGGGCTATTCTGCTGTCATTGCCGGTGGCCGTCATAGGCATGTTCTTCCACCACCTACCCTACGGCAACTGGATCATGTTACCCCTCTCCATTCCGGTGGTATTCTGGTTTGGCCGGAGCTTTTTCATCAACGCGTTCAAGCAGGCCAGGCACGGCAAGGCCAACATGGACACCTTGGTGGCCCTGAGCACCGGCATCGCGTTTCTGTTCAGCGCCTTTAACACCATCTATCCGCAATTTTTCTTAGATAGAGGATTAGAGCCGCACGTGTACTATGAGGCGGCCACCGTCATCATCGCGTTCATTCTTTTGGGCAAACTGCTGGAGGAACGGGCTAAATCCCGGACCTCGGGGGCCATTAAAAAGCTGATGGGCTTGCAACCTAAATCGGTGAAGGCTTTGCGCAACGGCCAGGAGATTGAACTGCCTATTGAACAAGTGTTGGTAGGGGATTTGCTGATCATCAGGCCCGGCGAGAAGATCCCCGTGGATGGCAAAGTGCTGAGCGGAACTTCTTACCTGGATGAAAGCATGATCAGCGGCGAACCCATGGCCGTGGAGAAGAACGCCGGCGACCAGGTTTTTACCGGCACCATCAACCAGAAAGGTAGTCTGCAGATTACCGCTGAGAAGATTGGCGCCCAGACGCTGCTGGCGCAGATCATCAAAATGGTGCAGGAGGCGCAAGGGTCTAAAGCCCCCGTACAGAAACTGACGGACAAAGTGGCGGGTATCTTCGTACCGGTGGTGATGGGGATTGCGCTGTTGAGCTTCGCGGCCTGGTACTTTTTGGGCGGTGACAATGCCACCACACATGCCTTGCTAGCCTTGATTACCGTCTTGATCATTGCTTGTCCGTGTGCCTTGGGTTTGGCTACGCCTACCGCCATCATGGTGGGCGTGGGCCGTGGCGCGGAAAATGGCATCCTCATTAAAGACGCCGAAAGCCTGGAAACCGCCCACAAGCTCACGGCCATCGTCTTGGACAAAACGGGCACCATCACCAAAGGCAAACCCGAAGTCACCGACCTGCTCTGGACCGCACTCTCAGAAAAACAGGCAGAGCTTGCCAGCGTGCTCTTGGCCATGGAAAACCAAAGCGAGCACCCTTTAGCCGAGGCCGTGTCCAAGCACTTGACTGCTGAGGGAGTCAAAGCGGTTACCTTAGACCATTTTGAAAGCGTGACCGGCCGCGGCGTACAGGCGCAGCACCAGGGGCAAACGTATTGGCTGGGCAACGAAAAGCTGATGCAGGAGAACAACCTCCGTTTTTCACCTGATTTACAGGAAACAGCCCAAAAACTAAAGTCAGAGGCCAAGACTGTAGTCTACGCCGCCACGCAAGATGAAGTGGTGGCGCTCATTGCCATCGCTGATGCTATTAAAGACACCTCACACCAAGCCGTGCAGGAGTTACAGGCCTTAGGCTTACAAGTCTACATGCTCACCGGCGACAATGCCCAAACAGCCGCCGCAGTGGCCAAGCAGGTAGGTTTGCAACACTACAAAGCTGAGGTGATGCCGCAAGACAAAGCCGATTTCATAATAGAACTGCAGGCCCAGGGACAAGTGGTGGGCATGGTGGGCGACGGCATCAATGACTCGCAGGCGCTGGCGCTGGCAGACGTGGGCATTGCCATGGGCCGCGGCACCGACATTGCCATGGACGTGGCCAAGATCACGCTCATGCACTCAGACCTCAGTTCCATTGCCAAGGCCATCAAGTTGAGCAAAGCCACCGTACGCACCATCCATCAGAATCTTTTCTGGGCCTTCATTTACAACGTGATTGGCATACCCGTTGCGGCAGGACTTCTCTACCCAATCTGGGGATTTCTGCTGGACCCAATGCTGGCGGGCGCGGCCATGGCCTTGAGCTCAGTGTCTGTGGTGACCAACAGTTTACGGCTGCGTTCGTTAAAATTGTAAGGGCAGGGCAAAAGCAGAAACCTCTATTTCAGACCAATTTCTAATTCGTAATTTTTAATTCTAAAAAGATGAGCACGCATAGATTCAAGACCAATATCAAGTGTGGTGGTTGCATTAGCACCGTCACTCCTATTCTGGACAAGACCCCCGGTATTTACAACTGGGAAGTAGACACCAACACACCAGACAAGGTGCTGACCGTAGAAGGTGACGCCTCTTCTGAGGCCATCATTTTAGCGGTGGAACTGGCTGGCTACACAGCCGTTGAGATAGACGCGTAACATAAGGTTTTCTTTAAAAGCAAAAGGCCATCCTTATGGGATGGCCTTTTGCTTTTAGGAGGATGCCAGCAAACCTTGCAAGCCTGCTTCGGCACGGGACGCTACAAACTCAATCACCCGTACATCTGCCAGATCTTGGTACACAAACGGGTCTTCTTGCATTAGGGCTTCTATGTGTGCTTTGCTGTCTGCCTGGCAGAAGATGAGGCCGCCGTCACGTGGAACCTTACGCCCCGAGGCCAGGAAATTGCCCAGCGCATAGTTCTTTTCCAGAAACGCCATGTGCTCGGCCATGAAAGGGTCAACCTCAGTAAGCGAGACTTTGTAGGTGAGTTCTATGATAAACATATCGTGAGTTTTAAAGTGATGGGCAAAGCTAACCGTTCTCCTCGTTTTTAGCTTGTTTCTCAGAAAATAGGGCAAAAACGGCACTCACCTAAATCTGAATTTTGCACAAGTCTTACCAAATGGTGTTAAACAATAGGGCCTGTCATCCGTTTTCTTTGTAGCAGTACATCCCTCACCTAAACAACTGCTGTTATGAGAACGATTTTCACCATAGCCATAGCCAGTTTGCTCAGTGTCTACACGGCAACTGCGCAACATGAGCACCACACCCCGCCGCCTGCCAAAAAGGAAAAGAAGCAGGAAGTAAAACCTGCAACTACCCCCAAGAAAGCAACTCAACCGGTGGTTAAACCGAAGGCCAAACCTTCTAAGTCTGGTCAAATAAAGAACAAACCGGCCCCGCCGCCTGCTCAGAAAAAAGCCACTCCGGCGGCAAAGCCTAAGCCCAAGACCACTCCTTCCATCATGGATCACTCCCAGCATAATGGAATGGATTCCGCGCAAATGCACCAACACCACAACATGATGGCAGACAGCATGAACCGGGCAAAAAAGATGGAGCACGCCGGCCATGACATGATGTCTCAGGACAGCACAAAGTCTCTTGAACACCACACCGGCATGATGATGGAAGAAGGCTCCAAGCCACAGGACACCACCCAGCACGCAGGCATGCAGCACGGTGCCGGCGGCATGAGCCATGCCTTTTCCCGCAACCTGCCCATGAACCGGAACGGCTCCGGGACCAGTTGGCACCCAGACGCCACGCCCATGTACGGCTACATGAAACACACCGGCCCTTGGATGCTCATGTTCCACGGTCAAGTGTGGCTGCGCTACAACAAGCAGGACATTTTTGACAAAGGCTCAAGAGGAGATTCGCAACTGGACGCGCCCAACTGGTTTATGGGCATGGCCCAGCGCAACATTGGCAACCGTGGACTATTGCGTTTCAGTGTGATGATGAGCCTGGATGAACTGTCCATGGGCGACCGCGGCTATCCCCTGCTGTTCCAGAGCGGCGAAACCTACGGCGGCGGCAAGCGCCTGGTGGACCGCCAGCATCCGCATGACTTGTTCTCAGAAATAAGCGTGGGCTATACGCACATGGTAAATGAGGACGTGGATGTATATGGGTTCTTCGGGTACCCGGGTGAGCCGGCTGTGGGGCCGCCGGTGTTCATGCACCGCATCTCGGCGTTCAACAACCCAGAGTCGCCGCTGGGCCACCACTGGCAGGACGCTACGCACATCACGTTTGGGGTGGCCACGGTGGGGCTTCGGTACAAGCAATTCAAATTGGAAGGCTCTAACTTCACGGGCCGCGAACCTGATGAGAACCGCTATGACTTTGACAAAGCCCGCTTTGACTCCTACGCCGCCCGCCTGTCGTATAACCCGTCAGAGAATTGGGCCTTGCAGGTGTCTAACGGCTGGCTGAAAAGCCCGGAATCCATTGAGCCCGACGAAAACGTGACCCGCACCACGGCCTCTGCCTTGTACAGCCGTGCCTTGCCCGGCGGCGGTGACCGCTTCTTCACCTCGGCGTTCATCTGGGGCTACAACGGCGGTGACCATCACCAGGAGCACTCCGGCATCGCCGAAGCCAATCTCCAACTAGACAGGACCGCCGTGTACGGCCGCTACGAGTTTGTGCAGAAGACACCCGGCGAGCTGGACTTGACCGACCAATTCGACCACCACGACATCTTCAATGTGCACGCCCTGACTGTGGGCACCAGCCAGCGCGTGGCCAACTTCGCCAACACCTATTTGACGGTGGGCGTGCAGGCCACCGTCTTCGCGCCAGATGAGAAACTGAAACCGCTGTATGGCAAAACGCCTATCTCTGGTGAAATCTACTTGCGCTTAAATCCTGGCCTGATGATGGGCGGCGGAATCAAGAAAGCTTCTGGCGGTATGCAACACCAGCATTAGACTCAATGCATATAAATAGTAAATCTGTTTTTGGCCTGTTTCCTGGAAAACAGGCTAAAAACAGATTTCTTTTTGACCTCATTTTGTATCCCCCTTTGAAGGGGGTAGGGAGATGACAAGAGGCGCGAGGATATACCAAGGCTCTTGCCAAACGCGGGAAATATCAGAGCCGGAATATTAAGTTTTCCAACATATATAATTATCCCCTACCCCCTTCAAAGGGGGACGAAATGCTTATTTTCTTCATGGGATTTAATGCAGCAACAATATTACCTTCTCCGCTTTTGTAACGGAAAGCTATCGTACTCCTTCCATCGAACTCAATCTTCCACTCTGCTGTTTTCCTCTCACCTGTGCTTTTTTCATTTTCCTCCTGATTTCCAGAAATCAGGCCGAAAACGGATTTATTCAAACGCAGGGCTCTGACTTCAAGACTCAGCACTCTTTATAGTACCTTTGCACAAATTTGATTCCCTTGACGCCTTCGCCCAAAATCCTGCTCATCACGCCGCCGCTCACGCAGTTGAACACACCGTACCCCGCCACTGCCTACATCAAGGGCTTTCTGCGCGGACGCGGGTTTGACGTCACCCAGGCAGACTTCGGGTTGGAGTTGGTGCTGCGGCTGTTCTCCAAGAAAGGGTTGAACCAGGTGTTTCAAGCTATTCTGGACGGCGCATATGAGGTATCTGATAACAGTCAGCGCATGCTGCGGCTCCGGAAGTCGTACCTGGACACCATTGAGCCAGTCATCAAGTTTCTACAGGGCCGTGACAGCACCTTAGCGCACCCCATTGCCATGGGAAGCTTTCTACCAGAGGCCAGCCGGTTTTTGCAGCTAGCAGATTTGGAGGAAGCCTTCGGGACGATGGGTATTTCTGATAAAGCCCGTCACCTGGCCACGCTGTACTTAGAAGACCTGGCAGATTTAATCAAGGAGACCGTTTGTCCGCATTTCGGGTTTAGCCGCTACGCCGACAAGCTGGCCATGAGCGCCACGTCTTTTGACCCACTGGAGAATGAGTTGCAGACGGCACCCAACCTGGTAGACCAGATGCTCGTGGAGATTCTGGACGAGCGCCTGCAGGAAGTGCAGCCAGACGTGGTGGGTTTCTCGGTGCCTTTTCCGGGCAACCTGTACGGGGCCCTGCGTCTGGCCCAATTGATTAAACAGAAGTACCCGCACATCAAAACCCTGCTGGGCGGCGGCTACCCGAACACCGAACTCAGGACCTTGCGCGAGCCGCGGGTGTTCAACTACATAGATTTTATCACGCTGGATGACGGCGAAGGCCCTTGGCTCAAACTTCTGGAGTATTTTCAAGGCCAGCGTGACATCGCCCAACTGCAACGTACCTTCCTGCTCCAGAACGGCGAAGTCACATATATCAATGGCGCGACGGATGCTGATATTCCGCACGCCGAGGTAGGCACGCCGGATTACAGCGATTTAAAAATCCATGAATACCTGAGCGTGGTGGAAGTGCTCAACCCCATGCACCGCCTCTGGAGTGACGGCCGCTGGAACAAGCTCACCATCGCGCACGGCTGCTACTGGAAACGCTGCTCCTTTTGTGACATCACCTTAGACTATATTTCGCGGTATGAGACCGCGCCGTCTACTTTGCTGGTAGACCGCATTGAGCAGATTATTGCGCAGACGGGCCAGACCGGTTTCCATTTCGTGGATGAGGCCGCTCCTCCCCTGGCCCTGCGTGACTTGGCCATTGAATTGTTGCGCCGCGGCGTGAAGATTACCTGGTGGGGCAACATCCGGTTCGAGAAAACCTTCAGCGCAGACCTTTGTCGGTTATTGGCCGAGAGCGGTTGTATTGCCGTGTCCGGTGGGTTGGAAGTAGCCTCTGATAGATTGCTGGCCAAGATGGAGAAAGGGGTGAGTATTGCGCAAGTCGCCCGCGTAACCCGCGACTTTACCGCTGCCGGTATTATGGTGCACGCGTATTTAATGTACGGCTTCCCGACGCAGACTGCGCAAGAGACCATGGATTCTTTGGAAGTAGTGCGCCAGTTGTTTGAGCAGAACGTAATCCAGTCTGGTTATTGGCACCGGTTCTCCATGACGGCGCATAGCCCCGTGGGCAAGAACCCCGAGAAATACGGCGTGGTGAAAGTAGGCCCCGAGCCTGGCTTGTTCGCGGACAATGACCTGTGGCACGAGGACCCGCAAGGCGCTGACCATGAACTGTATGGCCCCGGCCTGGCCAAGGCGCTCTACAATTTCATGCACGGCATCGGCTTGGAAGAGCCGCTTTCCTTTTGGTTTGATTTCAAGGTGCCCCGCGCCTCGCACCCAAAGAACATGATTGCCCAAGCGGTAGAAGCCATCGGTAAACCAGATTCTGAGAAGCAGAACCTGCGGGTGCTGTGGTTGGGTAATGCGCCAGAGATAAAAGTGGAGATGAAGACCAAGAAAGGCCGAACCTTCCACAACGCCCTGCTCACCTTCACCGAGAAAACCGAGGAGTACGAAATCAAGACGTCGCCGGAGGTGGGGCAATGGCTGCATACGTGGCTCACGCGTCTCTCTGAGGACTACGGCACCAAGTTCCTGCTCAAAGACCTAGCCGCTGACTACCCCGAAGGCCAGCCGTTCACCTTCCAGGAATTCCTGATTACGGATACCTGGCTGGACTTGCGCGAGCGGGGACTGTTGGTGGTCTAAGCGTTTTTGGCCTGATTTCTGAAAATCAGGCCAAAAACGTCAATAGCTCTTCTGTTAAACCTTACTGGTTGAATAGTTTCAGGTACTCGCTGATGGGGCCCAGGCCCATTTCGGCGCGGCGCTTATCCAGGTTGGCCTCGTCTTCTACTTTGTACAGCTCATACTTTTTGGTGGTGGGGTTCATCTGCATCTGGCTACCGTAGAGTTGGGGCAGGCCGCGGTTCATGCGTACGCGGTCTTCCATGAGAGCCAGACTGCTTTTAGAGGCCTCGCCTTTGGCGGCGGCTTCTCTCAATAGAGGGAGGTATTTCTCCATGGTCTCGCGGTCTGAGTGCTGAATGACCAGAAACGCCGCCTGGCTGGCCTGTTGTCCTACCAGGCTTTTACCCGGCCAACCATACTGGTTCAGAATGGCAATGAGCTGCTGTTTATTTTCCTCGTCCTGCTTATCAATCTTCGCCCAGATGTCCTTCCATTGCTGTGACTCCGTCCCGAAGTTCTTCTGAATAGAATCAAGCTGGCTGCGGTACATCTGGTCCGTGACGTAGATTTTCTCCAGTTGTGCTTTCAAAGGCTTGTTGTAGTTGGCCTCTAATTTGGCCAGGCGCGTGTCTAAGTCCTGAATGAGGTTGGGCCAGCGCTTGTCTGCATGGAGGCTTGCCAAGTCTGTGTCTTTCTGGAGGTGGGCCTTGTTTTCCCAGCCTTTGGCCACCGCTTGGTTTAAGTACCCAAACGCTTTGTCCTTCTCCCCGGCCAGCGCCCAGGAGCAGGCCGCGTTGTAATAGTCGGTGGCAGTGCCTTTCCCGGTTTTCAGGAATTGGTCATACAGCTGCCCAGAGGCTTTGTACTCTTTGCTCTGGTATTTGCCGAACGCGTCTGCGGCGGTTTGGGCTAAGGCCAGTTGGCTGCCGCTGAACAGCACCATGCATATAAGGGTTAGGAGTAGCTTTTTCATAGGTCTTGGGTTAGGTGGTGAAACTAATTTACCCAAAATCCAGAGAAAGGCGTAGACTTTAACACATTTTAACAACCTGTCACACTGCGCGTTGCATATACAAATCGCGTTGCACGTCCTGGCCCAGGACAAAGGTCAGTTCACCGGCTTCGGCAAAACCGTATTTGTGGTAAAACCGGATGGCGCGTTCGTTGCTTTCCCAGACCGTGAGCCACACCACGTCATGCCCGTTTTCTTGGGCGCGGTCCAAGCTCATCTGCATCAAGGTATCTCCCAATCCTCTGCCCGTCCAGGCCTGCAACAGGTATAAGCGGCTTATCTGAAAAGGCTTCTGTCCAGAGATTTCTTCAGGCGCAGGGCCGGTATTCCATTTCACATAGGCCACGGCCTCTTCTTCCACTTCTACGATTAGGAAAACGGTATGCGAGTCGGCTAGTTCTTCGGCCTGCAGGGCTGGGGTGTACATGGTTGGGTGGAACGCCTCCATGTCCTCGGGTTTGTTGTAGGCGGCAAAGGTTTCATCAAAGGTGCGCCAGCCTAGGTCTGCCAGTAACGCGGCATCATCAAGAGTGGCTATTCTAAAGGTAAAAGGAGTGGAAGGAGTCACGGGCAGAAATTCGTTTCCGCAAAGATACGACAAGGGAGTTCTGAGTTCTGATTTTGAGAAATCCGTTTTTGGCTTGTTTCAGAGAAATCAGGCCAAAAACGGACGCCTCAATAGACGAGCCGATAACTATCTATGTGCTTACATTAATTTAGACTGCTTCTAATAGCGCTCCTGCGTATTATTACTTTAGCAAACCTAACCAGTCACTCAATTCCCTCTATATGGCATTTGACAACGATTCTCCCCACGCGCTCCCTACCGGGGAGGATGGGCAATGCCCCAATGAAACCCGCCGAACATTCCTAAAACAATCCTCCCTCCTGACGGCCCTGGCCCTGGCGCCCACCGCCGCTATCAAAGCCGCCGACCTGAAACTGGAGGAGAAAGTGGCCGCCGCCTTTGAGCAGGTGAAGGTGACCCTGGACATAAACGGAAAAAAACACAAGCTTTCTATTGAGCCACGCACCACGCTCCTGGATTTACTGCGTGAGCAACTGCACCTGACCGGCACCAAGAAAGGCTGCGACTATGGCCAATGCGGCGCCTGCACCGTGCACGTAGATGGCCAGCGGGTGAACTCCTGCCTGACCTTGGCGGTGATGCAGGACGGCAAGGAAATCACTACCATTGAAGGTTTGGCCAAAGGCGATAACCTGCACCCCATGCAGGAGGCCTTCATCAAGCATGACGGTTTCCAGTGCGGGTACTGCACGCCGGGCCAGATTATGAGCGCGGTGGCCTGCATCAAAGAAGGCCACGCCGATTCTGACGACGAGATACGGGAGTTCATGAGCGGGAACATTTGTCGGTGCGGGGCTTATCCTAACATTGTGAATGCCATCAAAGAAGTGAAGAATGGAGGGTCACGCGTATGATTCCGTTCCAATATGTAAAGCCTAGCAAGGCGCAGGCGGCTATTGACACTGTCACCAAAGAACAGACGGCCATGTTCATTGCCGGCGGCACCAACCTCATTGACCTCATGAAACGCGGCGTCATGAACCCTGAGAAACTGGTGGACATCAACAAACTGCCCCTGCGTAAGATTGAGAAAGAAGACGGCGGCACGCGCATCGGGGCCTTGGCCTTGAACAGCGCCGTCGCGGAAGATAAGCTTATTCTGGAGAAGCACCCTCTGTTGGCGCAGGCCTTGAACGCGGGTGCCTCGGCGCAGCTCAGGAACATGGCCACGGTAGGCGGCAATTTGATGCAACGCGTACGCTGTCCCTACTTTTATGACACGGCCATGCCTTGCAATAAGCGCGAGCCCGGCACCGGATGCGCCGCGTTGGAAGGCTACAACCGCATGCACGCCATCTTCGGGCACAGTGACAAATGCATCGCTGTGAACCCCTCTGACATGAACGTGGCCTTGGTAGCCTTGGACGCTACCGTCTTGGTCTCTGGCCCTAAAGGCGACAGAAAAATTCCGTTTGTAGACTTTCACAGACTGCCCGGTGACACGCCGCATATTGACACCAACCTGCTGAAAGGCGAGTTGATTACGGAGGTCCAGATTCCGGAGAATCCCTACACCAAGAATGTGCATTACCTGAAAGTGCGGGACCGCAACTCGTATGCCTTTGCGTTGGTCTCGGCGGCGGTGGCCTTGGAGCTAAACGGTTCTACCATCAAATCAGCGAGGCTGGCGATGGGCGGCGTGGCGCATAAGCCGTGGCGCTTGACAGAAGCAGAACAGTTTCTGGCCGGCAAACCCGCCACGGAGGCCACGTTTAAGCAAGCCGCTGAGGTGGCCATGCGCGGCGCGAAGGCTTTTGAGCACAATAAATTCAAATTAGAACTCGGGCCCAATACGCTTGTACAGGCTTTGAAAAACGCGGCCGGCGCCGTTTAACCCTCTCCTAGATATGAAAGATTTGTTCTTCCAAGATAACGTGGGCAAGCCCATGGACCGGGTAGATGGCCGCCTCAAAGTAACCGGTGCCGCCAAATACTCCGCTGAATACCAGTTGCCCAACATGGCGCACGCTGTGCTGGTGGGCAGCACCATCGCCAAGGGCCGCATCAAAAGCATTGACACCAAACGCGCCGAAAACGCGCCCGGCGTCCTGGCGGTGTTGCACCATTTAAACGCGCCCAAAGTACCGGGCTATGTGCAGGCGTCTCACCCCACAGAGCCCAAGCCGGTAGGCCAGCCCTTGCGCGTATTCTTTGACAACCAGGTTTACTTTAACGACCAGCCCATTGCCGTAGTGGTGGCAGACACCCTGGAGCGTGCCCTATACGCGGCCAAACTGGTGAAGGCCCAATATGACGAAGAAAAACACGCCACGGATTTCAATAAGCAGGTAAAGGAAGCGGTGTTGCCCACGTCGGCGAAGCGCAACCCCAAGCACCCCTTGAATGACTACACCCGAGGCAAAGAGGACGCCTATAAAACCGAGAACTTAAAGGTAGAAGGCGAATACGTGATTCCTACGGAGGTGCACCACCCCATGGAACTGCAGGCCATCATCGCGCACTGGGAAGCCGACAACAAGCTCACCGTCTATGACAAAACACAGGCGGTCATTGGTACGCAGAACGCCTTTGCCAAGGACTGGGGAATCCCGGTGGAGAATGTGAAGGTGATTGCCACGTTTGTGGGCGGCGCCTTCGGGAATGGTTTGCACACCTGGCCGCATGAGACCGCCGCCATCATGGCTGCCAAGAAGGTAAACCGTCCCGTGAAGCTGATGCTCACGCGGGAGCAGATGTTTACTATGGTGGGTTATCGGCCGCACGCCTGGCAGAAGGTAGGCATGAGCGCCACGCCGCAGGGCAAAATCACCGCCATCACACATGAGGCCATCGGGCAGACGTCATCGTATGAGGAGTTCACCGAGAGCACCCTGCAGCAGACGCGCATGATGTACACCAGCCCCAACGTGACCACACGCTACCGTATTTTGCCGCTTGACATCTCTACGCCCATCTGGATGCGCGGCCCCGGCGAGGCTACCGGCGCGTTTGCTTTGGAATCTGCCATGGACGAGATGGCGCATGTACTAGGCATGGACCCGCTGGAATTCAGGTTACTTAACCACACCGACAAAGACCCGGAGCGCAACCTGCCTTGGTCTACTAAATACCTGACGGAGGCCATGAAGATGGGCGCCGACCGCATTGGATGGAACAAACGCCAGCTCAAACCTAGCTCTCTTAAAAACGGCGAATGGCTGGTGGGCTACGGCATGGGCGTGGGCACCTTCGGGGCGAACCGCGGACGGGCCGTGGTGCGTGCTACCTTGTACCCAGACAACAAACTGGTTTTGCAATGCGCGACTACGGACATCGGTCCTGGGACTGGCACGGCCATGGTCCAGATTGCCTCGCAGAACCTGGGGATTGCGACGGAGAACATCGTCTTTGAACTGGGTAGCTCTTTGTATCCGCCATCGCCTAGCCAAGGAGGCTCGGCCACTGTGGCCAGCGTTGGCTCTGCGGTGCATGCGGCGTGTATGGCGCTTAAGAAGAAGTTGACCACTATGGCGGCAGGCAATGCAGACTCCAGCTTTAAAGGAGCTACGGTAGATACGCTTACGTTCAAAGACGGCGCCCTTTCTGCCACCAACTCCCCTTCTACCCGCTTGAAGTACGAAGACATCTTAAAGCAACAGAAATTAACAGAATTAAAGGTCACCGAAGAATCCAAGCCAGACCCAGAGGCGCGCCAGAAATACTCTATGTACTCGTTCTCGGTGCATTTTGCCGAGGTGCAGGTGCACCCTATGACTGGCCAAATTAAGGTAACCAAACTGGTTTCCTGCGCAGACGCGGGTACCATCGTCAACCCGAAGACCGCGGGCAACCAGATGATTGGCGGCGCGGTGGGTGGCATCGGCATGGCCCTCACCGAAGGCACCGTCATGGACCACCGGTACGGCCGCTACGTGACCAAGGACCTGGCCGACTACCATTTGCCCGTGCACGCAGACGCGCCTAACATTGAGGCACTCTTCGTGAACAAGCCAGACCTCATTAACAACCCGAACGGCACCAAAGGTATCGGGGAGATTGCCACCATCGGGGTTGCCCCGGCCATTGCCAATGCCATCTTCAACGCCACGGGTAAGCGCATCAGGGAACTGCCTATCACGCCAGACAAGTTGATTTAACATGATGACTTTAAACGGAAAAGCCGCTCAACCTATTTGGTGAGCGGCTTTTCCATTTTTGCGCTAGTTTCTGGAAAACAGGCCAAAAACGCCTCTTGTGGCTTAATACCTGTAGCCGGGGAAGTACTTGATATCAAACTCCAGATAGTCCTCGTCATGACCGTTGCCCGAGGTCGTGTCATGGTCGTCCACTATGTTCTTCACTTCCATCAATCCATAAATCACCCAGGAGTTTGACAAAGGATACCGCACCTTAAACGCATAGACGTCTCCTACCTGCGCGTTCAAGACGGTGGTCGTTTCTGGGCCGTATTGCTTCATGGCCTGAGCAATCTGGTTAGGTTGGTACCAATCCTTGCCCACGGCAAGCACTTTCACATAGGCCACTTTTCCCTCGCCCATCTCAGGACCAGAGGTGAACGAAGCCTCAAACCGGTTGTCATACCAGTTGCGCGGCGGCATTTTATTGGTAAGGAACGCAAAGGCACTCAGAAACTTCTCATCCACCAAAGACTGCGGCGGATGGTTGGCGATGCCCAAGTCAAAAATTACCAGAGAGTTGCTGGAGCGGCCCCAGTAGTTGTAGAGCCTAGCGCCGGTGTACACCAAGGGGGCTGCCAGCGTGAACTTGATCTGGCAGGGCTTGCCCGTGGCCGGGTCTTGGTAGATGGAGCCGTCGGCGTGCTGCGGCTCCACGGTCAAAATGATTTCCTGGCCGGGTTGCGTTTTCTGGGCGTGGCTGTCTACAACGTATTCCAGCTCATACTCATGGGACGTGACACCATTGGCTTTTGAAGTGGCTTTGGTTTGAACCATCAACGGGAACTCGCGGCCTCTAAGGTTGTCATATACCTTGAAGTCTTTAATGCCCTGGTTGGAGTTGAACCCGAAGAAATAGCGGATGGTGTCTCCGGAGTACACTTTCATCTCATTGGTTCTGCCCACCGGCAGGTAGCCTTGGTTGGTGAATCTGGAGAACTGCACTACGGCAGAAAGTTCTGAGTGCGGCGCGGGCGCTGGTTCTTCTTCATCGCCGCAAGCGGCCATCAAGAACGGGGCGGCTAATAGCCACAGCAGGTTTAAAAGTTTACGCATGGGTGTAGGTGGTATGACTGAAGTTCTGGACGAAGACCGCAAAAACGCGATTTTATGCCTTCTACAACAAAGACCGCCTTCTGTCTTTTCTCCCCTACTCCACCTAGAACCTTTTCAAAAGAAGAAGCCGTTTTTGGCCTGTTTTGGTGAAAACAGGTCAAAAACGGCTTCTATGAAAGCTCAATATATTAGTCTCTCTTTGCCTTAAGCAGTTTGCGAAGCTCTGCCAGTTCATCTCTAAACTTAGCGGCTTGCAAGAAGTCTAACTCCTTGGCGGCGGCCTCCATCTGCTTTTCGGTTTTCTTGATGACCTTCTCCAGCTCGTCGCGCTTCATGTACTGCACCACTGGATCCGCGGCAATGGACATGAGGCTTTCATCTGGGCCCGAGTAGGCTTTGGCCTCGCGCTTGTTAGAGTCCGCCACCGAGGTTTGGTCCATGATGGCTTCCTTGGACTTGAAGATGGTCTTAGGCGTAATACCATGCTCTAGGTTGTATTCCATCTGCGTGGCGCGGCGGCGGTTGGTCTCATCAATGGCGCGTTGCATGGAGCCCGTGATTCTGTCGGCGTACATGAGCACCTTGCCGTTCTCATTACGCGCGGCGCGGCCAATGGTCTGAATCAAGGAGCGCTGGTCGCGCAGGAAGCCTTCTTTGTCAGTGTCCAAGATGGCCACTAAACTCACCTCTGGTAAATCCAGACCTTCGCGCAGTAAGTTTACGCCAATCAACACATCAATCACGCCTAGACGCAGTTCACGCAGAATCTCCACGCGCTCCAGAGACTTCACCTCTGAGTGGATGTACTTCACTTTGATGTTGAGGCGCTCCATGTATTTGCAAAGCTCTTCGGCCATACGTTTGGTCAAGGTAGTCACCAACACGCGGTCCCCTGACTTGATGCGGTTGTCCACCTCGTCCAGTAGGTCATCTATCTGGTTCTGGCTTGGTCTTATTTCAATCTCAGGGTCTAATAAGCCCGTAGGCCGGATGATCTGCTCCACAATCACCCCTTCAGACTTCTGAATCTCATAGTCACCTGGCGTGGCGCTTACAAAGATGACTTGGTGCATAACGCTCTCAAACTCATTGAAGGTAAGCGGACGGTTGTCCATGGCGGCCGGTAACCGGAAACCGTATTCTACCAGCGCGGTCTTACGCGAGCGGTCACCGCCCCACATGGCGCGCACCTGCGGCAAGGTGGCGTGGCTTTCATCAATCACCATCAGGAAATCGTCTGGGAAGTAGTCCAGCAAGCAGAACGGCCGGGCCCCTGGCTCGCGCCGGTCAAAGTAGCGGGAGTAGTTCTCAATACCAGAGCAGTAACCCAGCTCCCGAATCATCTCCAAGTCAAACTCGGTCCGCTCCTTAATACGCTTGGCCTCATTGTCGCGGCCCTCTTTCAGGAAGTACTCATGCTGGGCCACCATGTCATACTGGATTTCATGGATGGCTTGGTTCAAGGTGTCTTTGCCCGTCACGAAGAGGTTGGCCGGGAACAGCGAGATGCTTTCCTCATCGGCTATCTTTTTGCCAGACTCTGGGTCAATGCGCTGGATGGACTCAATCTCATCGCCCCAGAAATAGATGCGGTACGCAAAGTCTGCATAGGCGGGGTATATGTCCACGGTGTCGCCTTTCACCCGGAATGTTCCACGGGTAAACTCCACCTCGGTGCGGCTATAGAGGATAGACACAAACTGGTAGAGAAGGTTGTTGCGGCTCACCTTCATGCCAGCCGCCAGCGGAATCACGTTCTTGCCAAACTCTTCTGGGTTACCAATACCATAGATACAAGAAACGGAGGCCACCACAATCACATCCCTCCGGCCAGACAACAGTGCTGACGTAGCATGCAAACGAAGCTTCTCAATCTCTTCGTTGATGGCCAAATCCTTTTCAATGAACACATCAGAAGAAGCGATGTACGCCTCGGGCTGATAGTAGTCATAATAGGAGATAAAATATTCTACGGCGTTATTGGGGAAGAATTGCTTGAACTCACCGTACAGCTGGGCGGCCAGGGTTTTGTTGTGGCACAACACCAAGGTAGGCTTCTGCACCTCCTGGATGACGTTGGCCACGGTAAAGGTTTTACCCGTACCGGTGGCGCCTAGCAATACCTGTGCGTGCTCGCCGTTGCGCAGCCCGTCTGTAAGCTGGCCTATGGCGCGGGGCTGGTCGCCGGTGGGTTTGAATTCTGACGTTAGTTGAAACTTCATGCGTTCTGAAATACAGTCAAAGATAACGTATTATAACACCAGTCAAGGCCAGAGAGTTTAGCCGAATGCTAAATAAACTAGTGTTTTTACCGGGCGTACATGACATACGTAAAAAAGCGCCGCTTCTATGAAACGACGCTTTCCAAGAATTTAAACATAGGAGATGCGGCTCTTTTACAAGAGCCTATATTTTTAAGAGCAGGGCGTTTCCTGCACGTTGATGATTTTTGCTTTGGGGTACAGCACGTAAATGCCGTGGCAGATCTGGTCTTCTTCTTTAGAGGCGGGGGTTACGGTGACGTACAACCGCTTGTCCCTTACCTGGTATTTAACCGGCAGGTGGAAGGTGCTCACAAAAACGGTGTCGCCTTTGGCCTCTGTGTCAAAAATAGGCGCTGCGTCTTTGCTCAGGATGGCCAGGGTGGTGCCGCAGCCTTGGTCTTTCACAATGGCCTCATAACAAACGGGACTTACCTGCTCGTCTTGGCAAGCGGTGAACAGTAAAGCACTTCCTGCCAGCAGGAGAATGCCTTTCAAAGAAACAGACGAAATACTATTGGGTTTCAAAAGATCAAAGGTTCAAGGTGTCTACTAGACTAAGGCAGGATAAACGGCTGGTGCATGTTTTCTGGCTGGGCCGTTTTCTTGACCTGCTTTTTCAAAGAGACCATGAACTGCTGGGGGGCTGGCTCTTGGGCTAACACCTGCTTGATTTCTTCTTTCATCCACAGCACCGTACTGCCAATGTACAACGGTACTGAGAAAAGCAGCACCCACGTACGGGCCACTTTTGAGAAGAAGATAGTATCTGGATGTTGTTTACGCATTACTCTCATTGATCTTTCCACTTATACCTATAAGACCACTTATCCTTCCAAGACCCCTATAGAGGTAGCCAAAATAGTATGGCTTCTATGATAAATTGTTATTTAGAAAGTCTGTATTTACCACCAATGCTCACCCCTACTTGGTAGGGGTCTGTCTGCGTCTGACTTTCCTTTAACGCAGATGAAAAAGAATAGGTAAGCTCTGGGGCCACCGTCAAACTCATTTTTCGGTTTACCTGGTAGCCAATGCCCGCAGAGGTGGCCGCTGCCCACTGCCAGGCCCTGAACGGCGAGGCCTCGTCCTTGTAATGGTAGCGTTTGGCCTGTACGTCTGGGTTGTCAGACTCAATGCGGTTGTTGAGCAACAGGTTCAGGTTCACGCCCCCAGACACAAAGGCAAATACCTTGCTGATGCTTTTGCGGTAGGCAATGCGCAACGGCACTCCTATCTGCTGGTATTTGTACCGGGTCTGGTATTGCTCTGTTGGGGTCACTGCCTCTAGGTTATTCACCAATTCTGGCTCAAAGGCCACTTTCACAATGGGTTCAGGTTTGTTCACGAAGGGCACTAGTGAATTGATGCGCATGTCGCTGGCCTTGGTGATCAAGAACGAATGGGTGGTAGTAGCTTCATTGTGCCCGTACATAAAACCCGACTCTATCTGCCAATGGTCATTTATCTGATAGCCCGCTCCTACCTTGGCGCTGTAAGAATAAGAGGGCGAATAGCTGTCCCTATACTCTTCCAAAGCCTGGTCATATTGCTCATACATGAGCTGTTGCTCTTCAGACATTTTCATGCCCTGCCGGCTAGGCGCCTCACCCACAGAAATTGGGGCATAGGCATACATAGGCGTATAGGCCAGAGACACTATCCAACCCTTCTGCATTGTTTTTTTATCTGGCTGGATAGCAGAGGCAGCAGGCGCTACTTCTACTTTAGCCATCTGTAAGCTGTTGCCGTCTCCCTGATATAGGACAGTTGCTACTCTACTATTTAACAAAGAGTCTGAGGTATTCACGGCACTTGTGTTGGAAGTAGCAAGTGATGCTACTGAAGTAGTTAATGGCTGCTTGGCAACGGCACTCTCTAACGTGGTGAAAGTTTCGCCAGTTATGCGTGATGCCTCTTTGCCCTTAGCTGCTTTACCAGAGTTTTGAGTAATGGAGGCGACTGCTAGTTGATCACGTTTATCTTCCCCTCCTCTGCTTGAAGCCACAGATGAACTACGACCACGCTGAGGTGCATTGGCGGCAACTTTATCTGTAGTTGAACCAGACAGTCTAGTAGACTCATTTTCTATGGGCGCAGAAAGTAATTCATTACCTGACTTAGCCAATGGAGCATTGCTAGCGATTTCGTTTTTGGCTTGTTTTCCAGGAATTGAGCCAAAAACGGAATTCCTGGCTGTTGATTCTTCTGGTACAGATTCTAATGACTTATCCTGCTTGGCAGATGCTGATTGCTCCGAGGGAGTAGTAGTACTAGATGGAGCTTTCGCCAATGGGCCTTGGCCCGTGCCGAACAGGCTTTGGTCTTGCTGCCACAGGTAAGCACCTGCGGTTAACAACAAGAGTAGGCAGGCGGCCGCCACAGAGCGGTACCAGAAGGCCTGTTTGCGGTAGTGCTTTAACTCCTGGTTCTCCAAGGCCTGGTCCAGGTTGTCCCATAGCCGTGCCGCTGGGGGCACTTGCGCGTCCTCAAAGCCTTCGCGGAAGACGTCCTCCACGCGGCGGTTCCGTTTGTTATCCTCAGCCGATGACTCTTTCATGGTATTGGTTTTCTAAATTCGACAGGGCTTGGCGCAAGCTGGCGCGGGCCCGGGAATATTGAGACTTAGAGGTACTTTCTGTAATGTCCAGCATTTCGCCAATCTCTTTGTGCGAAAAGCCTTCAATGGCATACAAGTTAAAGACCGCTTGGTACCGCGGCGGCAGCTCCCTAACCAATTGCAACAATTCTTCATACCCATGCTGGCTGTCAAAATTTTCCTGTTCAGAAGCCTCGTCCCATTCCTCCTCCTGGTCGGTCACCGTGAGGTGCCGGTTGCTGTGCTGGTGCTTGAGCGCGGTGTTGATGACAATGCGCTTGACCCAGAATTCCAGCGGGCACTCCCCCTTAAAATTCTTGAGGTAGGTAAACACTTTCAAGAACGCGTCCTGCAAAATATCCTCGGCCTCAAAATCTGTGCGGGCATACCGTTTACTCACGGCCAGCATCTTGCCTGCATACCGCTGGTACAGTTGGTGCTGCGCCTCTCGTTTTCCGGCTACGGCACCTTTGATCAGGTCCTCTTCTGAGAGAGGATTTGCAGGCTGAAGTTTCAAGGGTTAGGTGGTGTGGGGGCTTCTAATAGGAAGAGTCCTTTTTACCATAAAAGGTTGCACGCCAAAGATAACCAAAGAAATTCTATTGGCTAATAGCAACTAAATAAAGCCTCCATCCTATTAGGCTAGGTTTTAGCGGGTTTAAAGGCGAAAAAGGGAAAGGGATCCAGGTCGTTTTTAGCTTATTTTCTAATAAACAGGCCAAAAAAGGACGGTAGCTTAGCTGTTCCAGATTTGCCAGGCTACTTCTGCCTGCAGGCACAGCATCTCATAGCCGTTGATGGTTTTGGCGCCCATGGCCTGCCCTCGTTTCATGAACTCCGTCACGGCTGGGTTGTACACCAAATCATAGAGGTAGTGGTGCGAAGAGAGCAGCGCATATGGAATGGCCGGAGCGTCCTGCATATTAGGAAAGGTACCCACCGGAGAGGCATTCACTATCAGAGAGACGGCGGTCATTAAACTGGGCGTCAGGTCCTGGTATGTTATGGTACCCGCCTTTCTCTCCCTGGAAACCACTTGGTAGGAGATATTAAGATAGCCTAGGGCTGCCATCACTGCTTTGGCCGCGCCGCCCGTTCCCAGCACCAAGGCCTTTGACTGCGGATGGCAATGGTAAAACCCCTGCAGAGACTGCATGAAGCCCTGGTAGTCTGAGTTGTGGCCAATTAATCTGCCTTGGTCAAACTTGATGACGTTGACCGCCCCAATCTCTGCGGCAGCCGGTGACAAATCATCTAGAAAAGGAAGTATGGCTTCTTTGTACGGGATGGTCACATTAAGACCCCGCAAGTTGGGATGCCTCTGGATGAGTGCTGGAAACTCTGAAATGGCATCCAGCTCAAACAGTTGGTAGACACTATTTGGAATGTCTTCTGCCTTGAACTTCTCGGTGAAGTAGCGCTGGGAAAACGAGTGGCTGAGCTTAAAGCCTATCAGTCCGTATAAATTTTCAGCGCGCTCCAACCCCATGCGTGATTACTTAGCAGGCTGCTTGCCAAACTTCTGCTTCAGGATCTCATAGATAGGCGGAATGATGGAAATCAGGATAATCCCAAAAATCACCATGGTAAAGTTCTTCTTCACCGCCGGGATGTTCCCAAACAGGAAGCCAGCCATCACGAAACCCACTACCCATAGCAAACCGCCAATGATGTTATACGACAAGAACTTGCCATACTTCATGGTGCCCACGCCGGCCACAAACGGTGCAAACGTCCTAATGATAGGGATGAAGCGCGCGAAGATGATGGTCTTGCCACCGTGCTTCTCATAATAGGCCTGCGTCTTGAGCAGGTACTCTTTTTTGAGGAACCGGTAATCCTTCCTAAACACCCTGGGCCCAAAATAATCCCCTATCAGGTAATTGAGCGTGTCTCCTAAAAAGGCTGCCACAAACAACAACACCAACAGGTACCAGACGTTCAACACGCCCGTGGCGGCAAACGCGCCTGCTGCAAACAACAGAGAGTCACCCGGCAAAAACGGCATGACCACTACACCCGTCTCCACGAAAATGATGAGGAACAGAATGGCGTAGGTCCAGGTACCGTAGTCAGAGATGATCTGGCTCAGGTGTTTGTCCAGGTGCAGGAATAGGTCAATAAACTGATGGAGGAACTCCATGGGGATAATCTATAAAGTTGAATTGCTAGACCAGTTTGTCCAGCAAGGTTTTGTCAATAAAGTGGGTGAACGTATCACCGCGTAAGCCTAAACGGATGGTCTCTAATGGAATGATTTCATTAGGCGAGATATTCCCTAGGTTCACGTTGGCTCCCAAGAGCTTGATAAAGAAAACCTGTTGTGCCTTCTGCGGCGCTTCCCAGATGATTTTCTCAAATGGAATTTTGGTTAGAATCTCTTCTACCAGACCGCTGCGCACCTCACCGGTTGACCGGAACAAGCCCACGTTACCTGCTTCTCTAGACTCACCAATCACTTTCCAGGCACCGGCGTCCAGTTCGTCTTGCATGAGTTGGATCCATTTGTAGGGCGGAATAATCTTTTCAGCGTCCTTAGAACCTACTTCAGAAAGAACCGTCACCTGTTCGGACAAGGTTCTGATGTACTCGCATTTTTTACCGTGGTCCATGTCAATGGAACCGTCAGATACTTCAGCAAACGTCAACTGGAACTTGTCCAACATCCTGCGGTAATCATCAAATTGATCCCGAACAATGAACGCTTCAAACAAGGTACCCCCAAAATACACCGGAATGCCTGCGGCTCTGTACACCTCCAGTTTTTGCTCCAGGTTAGGTGTCACAAAAGAAGTGGCCCAGCCTAGTTTGATGATATCTGTGTACCCGCCGGCCACGTCTACAAAGTTCTCTGCTTCGCGCACGCTCAGGCCTTTGTCCATGGCCATGGTGAAGCCGCTCTCTCTAGGTTTAGCAGTGCGTTCTGGTAATTGGGAAAGATGGTAATTCATGAAAATGCTATTTACGGTACTGGTCAATCAGACGGGCCAAGGCTCTCTGTGACTCCAGTTCTGGAAAGAAGTCGAATAGAAGCTTATGCTTATCGAAGTCCAAAATTAGAGCATTTTCCAAATAATTATACGCTTGTTTGTATTTTCCTGCAGCTAAGCAGTAGGCACACAGCCTGTAATACAGCTCTGCTTCATCTGGTTGCAGTTCTACAGCGTTCATCAATAAATCCGCGGCCCCCTCATAATTTCCCTGCTCATAGAGGATGATGGACCAGTTCAGCCAGATGTCTTTGTTCTGTGGGGCTAAAACGCTGGCCTGCTCATAGGCTTCAACGCTGGAGATGATGTTGCCCATTTGATATTCTGCCGCCGCAAGCGCCATCCAGTAGTCTGGGTTCTCGCTGTAAAACGAAATGGCCTTGCGGTAGTAATGCACCGCTTCCATCCACTTGCCTTGTAGGTCCAGGATAACGCCAATACCAAACCATGCCTCGTCCATGTCTGGCGCCAAGTCAATAGCCTTCTGGTAGTATTTGTGGCTTAGGTTCCACTGGGAAAGTTTCTCATAACACTCGCCTACGTTGCAGTAGATGTCTGCATTAGGTTCTGAGTGTTCAATGGCCAACATAAATGCTTCAATGGCTTTGGTGAATTCACCTAGATAGACGAAGCTATTGGCCAAGTTCACATAGGCCGCCGGGAAATCTGGCTTGATCAGCGTAGCGTACTCATAGGCACCTACCGCTTTCTCATAGTCTGCAATTCTGCCATAGACCAGGCCAAGGTTAAACCAAGCCATGGGTGAGTAGGGGTCTGCGTCTACAAATTCCTGGAAGAAGGGAACCGTGTTCTCTCCTTCGCCGGTAATCTCTATGCAGTACAACAGTTCCTGCAAGGCCAGCTCATTCTCAATATTGAGCTTGAGGCACTTTTTGTAGTACTTTAGCGCCGCCTTGAATTTGCCCCAGCTCTGGTAGGAAAGCCCAATGTTGAAATAAATATCGTCTCGTTCTTCAATCAGTTCTGCCGCTTGTTTGAAATAGTCAATGGCGGCGCCAAAGTCACCCTTTTGATTGAAGATGATGCCTTTGGTCAAGGGAATATCTGCAGAGTCTGGGTCTATCTGGGTCACGTCTTCTACTATGGCGAGCGCCTCATCAAAGGCTCCTAACATGGCCAGGACCTGGGCTTTGTCCACTAAGATTTCGGTAGAGAAAGGGTATTGTTCTATGGCTATGTCACAGGCCTTAAGTGCCTGCGCATAGTTAAAGTTATTGGCGTAATGGTCTATAATGGTCTCAAAATCTGAAAGATCAAAAAATGCAGATCCATTTTTTTCCAGCATTTGCTCAAACTTGGCTATCAAGTCTAGCTCCTCCCCGGAAAGCTCATCAAAATTATCGTTCATCTAAAATAAGTCTCAACGTGGGCACAGGCTTCTATGCTCCTCTCTAATCACACGACATTGTTTTTATCAGGCACTTGCCCTTTGCCTTTCCTTTTTCAAGGTTTGACAACACCAATCCAATGTTTCTTCTAACGGCCTGAACTCATAACCTAGCGCCTCTTTAATCTTTGCATTGCTATAAAAATGCTTTTCCTTGGCTACGCGCGCAGTATCTTTGGTGATAAGGGGCCTGGCGCCAGTCAATTTTCCTCTTAATGCCTCAGCGCGCCAGATTATTTCTGTTAACCAATTGGACACCTTAATGGTTGGAGGTTTCTTGTCAAAACAGCTGGCTGCCCGTTGAAAAAAATCATGGTAGGTAATCTGATGGGCATTCAAAATAAACCTATTCCCCCAATAACCATCCTGCATTAAAAGAGTCATGGCATGCACAACATCTCTCACGTCTACAAAGTTAGCGTATCCTTCTGTATAAAAAGCATGTTCGTCCCAAGCGTATTTAAACAACTGGGTGCTGCTTCTTTTCCAATCGGCGGGTCCAAGGACAATAGACGGGTTGACAATGACAGCTTTTAACCCCTCAGAGATACCTCGCCACACTTCTACCTCGGCTGAATACTTTGAGAAGGCATAAACCGATCGTTCCTCATTGGGGTCCCACTTGGCATCTTCGGTGATGACTGCGTCTCCCTTTTTTCTATTGATGGCCGCTATTGAGCTCACATGACACAGCTTCACATCTGGAACCTGCAGGCAGGCATCCACCACATTAGCAGTACCCTCAACATTGATTTGTTGTAGTAACGATGCGTCTTGGGGCGAATAGGACACAAAGCCGGCACAATGGTACACCTCGTCTACCTCCTTTACCAGGGATTGAAGCAGTAGAGGATCTAGGATATCCCCCTCTATCCACTTGACTCCACTTATATGTTGAATTGGGGGTGTGTTTCTATACAAGGCTGTAACCTCATATCCATCTTTCCGCAGTTGCTGCAGCAAGAACTGGCCTATCAAGCCACTACCACCGGTTACGAGCGCTTTCTTCAAGGAAGAATGTTAAAGGGTATTGTTAAGCAACGGCAACTTTAATGCCTGAGATAAAAGAGGATCTGTTAAGGTACTTTCTAACGCTCTCAGATGTCTCATTGAGTGCGTGTCTGTGCCCAAAAACTCAACAGCCCCTTTTTTAATTAATTGCTCTGCTACCATTCTAGCGCCTTTAGAGTAGTAGCCGTTAATGGAATTGGTATTCAACTGAAAGTATACGCCTAAGTCGCGCAGGCTCATCAATTCGTCTATCCTCCCATAGTAATACGTGTACCGCTCTGGATGAGCTAGCACTGGCATGAATCCTGCAGCTTTTAAGGAAAAGATGGCTTGCCGTAAATGCGCCGGTTCATTGATATAAGATGTCTCCAAAAGCAGATACTTTTTATCTCCTCCAAAAGACAATAACTCTTGCCCTTCTTCTAGCTTAGCCATGAACCATTCATCCAGGTAATATTCTGCGGCACAAGATAGTTCTAACTGTAAGCCGGCTTTTTGGGAGGCATCTTGCAGTTCTTGTAATTTCTCTCTAATTCCTTCAGGCGTATTTTTGAAGAAGTCGCCCATGATATGGGGCGTCATGCACAGCTTCTTGAATCCAAGTTCTTGCAGTTTCTCCATCATTTGAATGGAATCCTCTACACAGCTAGAGCCGTCATCAATGCCTGGCAACAAATGCGAATGCATATCGGTCACCAAACTGGCATAAGACGTTATAGCAGGTTCCTTGGGCGTCTTCTTAAAACCACGAAGCGGATTCCACATACCCTACTTGAACATTGACTTAACCCGGCTAGACAGAGTAGGCTTTTCCTCCTCTTCATAATAGCCATACCCGTAACCATATCCGTAGCCATACCCATACGAGTAGCCATACATGTTGGTGCTTGGAGCATCATTCAGGATGGTGGCCATATTAGTCAAATGGTTGGTCTTCATAACTCTATCTACGCCTTTCAAGAACGCTTTCTTAGAGTAGTTGGCGCGTACAATAAACAATGGAATGTCTGCCTTGCGCATTATCAAGATACCATCTGTTACTAAACCCACCGGTGGACTATCAATCAGAATCACATCATACTCTTGATGCAGTTCTTGTAAGATTTCATCAAACTTCTGCCCCATAATCAACTCAGATGGGTTTGGAGGCGTTGGACCCGCAGAAATAAAATCTAAGTTCTCAATAGATGTTCTTTGCGTGGATTCAGCAATTGAATGTTTCTCAATGAGAATGGTGCTCATGCCTTTGATATTCTCCCCATCCAAGGCAATGTGTACTTTAGGCTTACGCATGTCCAAATCCAGCAAAATCACCCGTTGTCCAGACATGGCAATGATACCGCCTAAGTTGGTCGCCACAAAGGTCTTACCTTCCCCACTAATAGTAGAAGTCACAGAAATTAGGCGTTTTTTCTTGGCAGAACTTAAGAAGTCCAAGTTGGTCCTGATAGACCTGATGGACTCACTGAGAGCTGACTTTGGATTTTGATTTACTACCAATTTAGAGACGGGCATCTTCTCCTTGCTATAAGAAGGGATAACACCAAGAACAGGGGCACTTGTATTCCGCTCTAATTCACGCACGCTGGTCACCGTATTGTGCATTAAGTACCGCGCCCCAATCAAGGCTATGCCGAAAAATAAGCCGCCCGCTATCCCAATTGCATAGATAATCATCCTGTTCGGGTAGATAGGGCTAGACTCACTGGGCAGACTAGCAGGAGATAGAATCTGAAAGTCTGGAATGGTACCTGCCATTGAAATGCCAAACTCCACCCGTTTTTCCATGAGGAGTAGGTAGAACTTTTCGTAAATCCCCAGTATTCTTATCAGCCTTGCCCGCTCTGTCTCTTTGGATGGCATCTGCATGATCTGCCCAGTCAATAATGATTGATTTCTATCAATGCTTGAAATCTGGTCTTGTATATAACCTCTGCCTTCTTTTAAAAGAGAAGATACTTTGTCTTGGGCAAACTTTATCTGCTGGTCCAATAATTCCACTGACAATGTATTGCCACGAGTAGTAGTCAATACTTTCCTGCGCTGAGCTTGAAGATCGTTTAACTCAGTTAATAACTGGGCTAATTGTGGATCTTGTTGTTCTTGTAATTGAAGGCTGGAAATAACAAGGCTTAAATCATCACCTTTTCTTATGCGTTGCTGAATGTCTGATAGTAACGAGTTTCTAAAGCGTAAATCATACTTCTCTTTCTCCAATTCTTGGATTTGAGTCATGGCCCCTTCCAGCCCCGCCTTTACATCATATGACTTATTTTGCTTTACAAAATACTCCATATCAATTTCAGCCTTCTGCAGGTTATCCTGCGTCTCCTGCAACTGGTTAGAAAGGAAATCAATAGTTTGCTGACTGGCTTGGTTACTTCTCGCTAACTTCTGCTGAAGATAAACCGTGTCAATTTTATTGACTACGTCCCTAGCTTTCTCTCTATTGAATTCCTTGAAAGAAATTGAGATAGTCTTCGCCTCTGGATTTAATACGGCTACAGAAAGATTATCATTCAAATACCGCTTTAAAGCTCCACTACTATGCACTATAAAATAAAAGCTCTCACCAATATGGTTAGCAGAGAAGGAAGGATTGGTAAGAACGTTGATATTGTTTCCCGACAGGGAAATAGGTGATCCAACGGTATGCACATCAGACTTTTTACCGTCTTCTCCTATTTGAACAGTGTACCGGGTCCTTGAATCAAAAGTGACGTAAATCTTCTGGTCATACAGATCAAAGCGAGAAGAGTCAAATGCCACTTTAAAAGGGCTGTCCTTATAAAGCTCTACCTCTAAGATTCTGGCCTCTACATGGTAACTCACCTGCAAGGGCATGCTCTTTTTTAATCTATCGTAGACCAAATCAGATTTGATCAAGTCCACTTCGCCTTGCAGCTTTCCCAAATCAGACTCCATACCAGCCCCAGGAAGTTCCAGAACTTTGGCTTCTGTTTGCTCTTCTAATTTAATAACCGAGGAGGATTCGTAAACTTTTTTGGTATATCTAAGGAAGAGGTAAGAACCTGTTAACCCCAAAAGGACTAGCAAAATAACCCAAGGAATGCTCCTGCGGACAACATGCCAAAGCGTTACTAAATCAATACTTGATCCACTATCCTCTTCTTCTATATCTGCATTACTCGTGTGATAATCCAGTTCATCTAGATTATTGCCTGTTTTCACACTCATGAAGTCTCTTTTTAATTAAGTAAATTCTCTATCACCAAATAGGTGGTAAGTATATTGGAAAGGGCGCCTAATACGGTCAAGGCATCTCTTAAAGACTCATTGAAAACTCTACGGACAGGTTCCACATAAATCACATCATTCGGTTGAACCCAAATATTAGCTCTTTGTAAACCTTGTACTGTAGAAAGGTCAATAATTTCAACACTGGGATTATCTGACGCTACATTCCGGATTAAACGGATATTGTGCGCTTTTCCATTATCAGGGATACCACCGGCCAAGGCTACTACCTCAACCAAGTGCATGCTTTCATTTTCTAATGGGATAACCTTGCCGCCAGTTGCGCCAAGAACGACAACTCGTCTACTTACAACTTTAGAATAAACATAGGTCTCCTTGTAATAAGTTTCGAATTTGGTCTGCAATAAGCTATCTACTTGTGAGACTGTAAGACCATCTACCTTCACATAGCCTATCATAGGAACTTTCACTTCACCGGTTGGAAGTACATTGTAGTCTGGATCTTCTACTTGTTGTCCTTGTTGAGAACCTCCGCCTCCTCTACCTGATCCACTTGTTAGTTCTTGTCTTAAGAAGTTATTAGGATCTACCAGAAGCTCTCCTTTATTGGTAAAGATCTTAATCTCTAAGATGTCATTGGGTTGCACCCGGTAGTTCTTACTTGCCTCAGCGGCAGATGCTCTTAAGACTTCTGCATTCACGTTGCCGTCTGTCTGAAACATAATGTTCTGACGGTAGACGTTACACCCGGTAAGCTGAAACAGCAAAAACACAGGCAATAATCTCAAAAAGAATTTAGTCATGGACAAGGGCAGTGGATGAGTAACAATGGTAGCCAATTTAGCATGAACCTGATTCTGCGGAATGGCTAGACCTAACTACAAAGAAAGGCAAAAGTAATGGGTACGCCAAAACAACGCCTTCCTTCCGCTCATGCGTACTGCAATGACCTAAAAAAGTTGCCTGAGCTATAGAGTATACCAGGACTATTTCATCCTACAGGCTTGTCAAAACCTAACTTACGTTAGCTTTGTAAGCTAAAAAGTCGTAACTAACACCCTCATTACGTAAAATCAAATCCTGCACTATAGCCTATGCAACTCACTTACAATGAAAACCAGCAAATGATTGCGGAGATGATCCGTGGTTTTGGCGCCAAAAACATTAAGCCTGACATGATGAAATGGGATGAGTCCCAAGAATTCCCTGTCCATGTGTTCAAGAAACTAGGTGAACTTGGCTTGATGGGCGTGTTGGTGCCTCAGGAATACGGCGGAGCCGGATTTGGATATTTAGAGTATGTGACGGCTATCGCTGAGCTTTCTAAAATTGACGGTTCTATTGGCTTGTCTATGGCTGCACACAACTCTTTGTGCACAGGACACATATTGCAGTTTGGTACTGAAGAGCAAAAACGCAAGTGGTTGCCAAAACTGGCGTCTGCTGAGTGGATTGGCGCTTGGGGCTTAACAGAGCCTAATACTGGTTCTGATGCCGGCAACATGAAAACGGTGGCCGTTCGTGACGGAGACCATTGGGTTTTGAACGGCGCCAAAAACTTTATCACCCATGGTAAATCTAGCAACATTGCGGTGGTGATAGCCAGAACTGGTGAAGTAGGCGACTCTCATGGCATGACGGCCTTTGTAATTGAGAAACCGACAGACGGTTTTACTGCCGGACGCAAGGAAGATAAATTGGGTATGCGCGCTTCTGAAACCACAGAGTTGATCTTCCAGGACTGTCGCGTGCCGCATGAGAACATCTTAGGCGAAGTAGGTGATGGCTTCATTCAGTCTATGAAAGTTTTGGATGGTGGCAGAATTTCAATTGCGGCCTTGAGCTTGGGCATTGCCCAGGGAGCCTATGAGGCGGCTTTGGCGTACTCTAAAGAGCGTCACCAATTCAATAAACCTATCTCTCAATTCCAGGGTATCGCCTTTAAATTGGCAGATATGGCCACAGAGATTGAAGCCGCTGCGTTATTGACTTACCGGTCTGCCGCTATGAAGAACCGTGGCGAGAACGTAAACAAGGAATCTGCTATGGCTAAGCTATATGCCTCTGAGGTGTGCGTGCGCGCGGCGAATGAAGGCGTCCAAATCTTTGGTGGCTACGGATACACCAAGGATTATCCGGCTGAGAAGTATTACCGTGACTCCAAGCTGTGTACCATTGGTGAGGGCACCTCAGAAATTCAGAAACTCGTTATTTCAAGAGCCGTATTAAAATAATTGCGACAGGTATTGACAGTCAGATATTTTGTAAATATCTTTGCAGTCCTTAAAACAATTGACTTTAAACTCAATCTATAATATGATTATCGTAAACGTAAAGGATAACGAGTCTGTAGACAAAGCCTTAAAAAGATTCAAAAAGAAATTTGAGAGAACTGGTGTGTTGAAAGAACTACGCGCTAGAACTTTCTTCCTAAAGCCTTCTGTGAAGCAGAGAAAGCAGAAAGAAAGAGCTGTTTATAAGCAACAATTGTTCGCGACAGACAACTACTAGGCTTTATCCATACAACCTACGAGGTAATTCCATAAATTAGTAGACAGACTTTGAAACAAGTCGTTTACTGATTTATGGAATTATTTTTTAAGTACCTGCAGTTTGAGAAACGGTTCAGTCCACATACCGTCACCTCTTACCAGACAGACCTTCAGCAGTTTCAAGAGTATCTTAAGGAGACCTACGAGCTCACAGATATAAGCAAGGCAGACCACGCCATCATCCGGTCCTGGATTGTAGCGCTGGTGCAGAAAGACCTGGACAGCCGCACCATTCACCGCAAGATTGCCTCCCTCCGCTCCTACTTCAAGTTTCTATTGAACCGTGGCGAGGTAGAACAGAACCCCACCCTCAGAATCAAAGCACCCAAGCTGCCCAAAAAGCTTCCGGCGTTTATTCCAGAAGATTCCTTCACGCAGTTATTAGACCAAGGCGATTTCACGGAGGATTTGAAAGGCCAAACCGAGCGTCTCATCCTGGAGCTACTTTACGGTACCGGCATGCGTCTGGCAGAACTCATTGGTCTTAAAATCAACGATGTAAACCTGCCAGAGAGTACCATCAAGGTCTTGGGCAAGGGAAACAAGGAGCGTATTCTCCCTTTAAACACCTCCCTTAAACTAACCTTGGCGAAGTTCTTAGAGATGCGGCGCCAACATTCTGCAGATAACAATTCCTCCGCTCTCTTCGTTACCGATAAAGGACTCCCGCTCTACCCAAAGTATGTGTACCGAGTGGTGAAAAAATACATGAGCACCGTTTCTACGTCATCAAAAAACAGTCCGCATGTGTTGCGCCATTCCTTTGCCACGCACTTATTGAACAGAGGGGCAGATTTGGGAGCCATCAAGGATTTGCTAGGGCACGCCAGTTTGGCCGCCACGCAGGTCTATACCCATAATTCCATTGAGCAGCTCAAAGCCGTCTTTGAAAAAGCTCACCCAAAAGCGTAACAAGTACCACTAAAGAAGTAAACTATGAAACTGCAAATTCAATCCGTGCACTTCAATGCCGACCAAAGCCTGTTAGACTTCATCCAAAAGAAACTGGACAAGCTAGAGACCTTTTATGATAGAGTGATTAGCGGCGAAGTTATCCTTAGAGTATCTAAGCCAGAGTCGCATGACAATAAAATGGTAGAGGTGAAACTGTTTGTACCAGGCGCCACGCTTTTCTGCAAAGAAGAGGCCAACAGCTTTGAGACCGCCACTGACAGTGCCTATGAAGACATGAGAAAGCAACTAATCAAACATAAAGACAAGCTAGCTACCCACTAAAAAGTAGAATTGATTGCCAATTACCCATAAAAAAAGAGCCCCGTTTTGGGGCTCTTTTCGTTAAAACAGGTCAAAAACGAATTTCTATAACTGGAATGCCGCTTTGATTTTATCTACATAGTCTAGCTTCTCCCAAGTAAAGGTCTCAAACTCACGCACTTCTTTGGTACCATTTACGGTATACTCTACTTTCTTCACACCTGCCTCGCGGCCCATGTGACCGTAAGCTGCCGTCTCAGAGAAGATAGGGTTTTGCAGCCCGAAGCGCTTGATGATGTCATACGGACGCATCTCAAACAGCTCATTTACCTTGTTGGCAATTTCGCCGTCTGTCATTACTTCGCCGTTAGCGCCTTTCACTTTGGTAGTACCATAGGTAGTTACGTACAAGCCAACCGGCTCTGCCACGCCAATGGCGTAAGCAACCTGCACCAACACTTGCTCTGCCACACCAGCCGCTACTAGGTTTTTGGCAATGTGACGGGCCGCGTAGGCTGCTGAACGGTCTACCTTAGAAGAGTCTTTTCCAGAGAAAGCACCTCCACCGTGGGCACCTTTTCCGCCGTAGGTGTCTACAATGATTTTACGGCCTGTCAAACCAGTGTCGCCGTGTGGCCCGCCAATCACAAACTTACCCGTTGGGTTGATGTGGTAGGTGATGTCATCAGCGAACAGGTCTGCCGTACGCTGTGGCAATTTGCTCTTTACACGGGGTAACAGGATGTTCAACACATCTTCTTTGATGCGGGCTACCATGTTGGCTTCGGCTTGCTTAGAGGCCGCGCGGTCATTGGCATCAGACAGTTCAAACTCATCGTGCTGGGTAGAGATGACAATGGTGTCAATTTTCTCTGGCACGTGGTTGTCTGAGTAACGGATGGTTACTTGAGACTTGGCGTCTGGACGCAGGTAAGTCATCTCCTTGCCTTCCTTCCGGATGGCGGCCAACTCCTTCAACAACAAGTGAGAGATCTCAAGGGCCAAAGGCATATAGCTGTCGGTTTCGCTGGTAGCGTAGCCAAACATCATGCCTTGGTCACCGGCGCCTTGGTCTTCTGGGTTCTCGCGCTCCACACCTTGGTTGATGTCACCAGACTGCTCATGGATAGCGGAGATCACGCCGCAGGCTTCGGCGTCGAACTTATATTCAGACTTAGTGTACCCAATGCGGCTAATTACCTCACGGGCTACTTTCTGTACGTCTACATAGGCTTGGGTTTTCACCTCGCCGCTCAATACCACCAATCCGGTTGTCACCAAGGTTTCACAGGCAACTTTGGATTGTGGGTCTTGCTTTAAAAACTCATCTAACAAGGCGTCAGAGATTTGATCGGCTACTTTATCTGGGTGTCCCTCAGAAACCGACTCAGATGTAAAAAGATATGGCATCTCTAAAAGATTAAAATACTAGGTTAAGGTGCAGCTCTCCCAAAGAACTACAGGGGGCAAAATTACTCTAAATGATGGAGATGCAAAAACTTGAGTGATAAATACCCGAAGACACTAACTGGTAAGTTTTTAGAACCGCTCTCGTTTTTGGCTTAATTCTTAGAAAACAGGCCAAAAACGAGAGCAACTCATCTTGTATAATTTGTAAACCTTTTGCCCACTTGCCCGTTTCACAAGCAACAATTTTAGAATTCCTTTTCACCTATATTCCCATGAAACGACACATTTGTACGCTTGTCCTTGCTATAGCTACGTTCACCCAATCCTTCGGGCAATCGTCCTCGCCTTATAAAACGTCCTTTAAAGTTGATGCCCCCATCACTGCCGCAGGGATGGGTTTGAGCGGGTTAGGGCTTTACTTGATGCAACAGAAAGATGCCTTCACCGAAGAAGAGGCCATGGCCATCTCAAAAAGCGATGTGAATAGCTTTGACCGCTTTGCCGCCGGTAACCATAGCGCCAGTGCCAAGAAAGTAAGTGATGTGATGCTGTATAGCTCTATTGCTGCGCCCGCGTTGCTATTGTTTGACAAAGACATCTCCCAGAACACGGGACAGATGCTGGCGTTGTATGTAGAGACCATGTCGGTGACGGGTACGTTGTTTACGATGGGATCGGCCGCTTTTCCAAGAACCAGACCCTTGGTATATGATAAATCTGGCGACGTGCCTTTGAGCGAAAAAACCAGAGCTAATGCCCAGAACGCTTTTTTTGCCGGACATACGGCTGCGGTTGCTACCATGACTTTCTTCACAGCCAAAGTTTTCCATGACTATAACCCAGATTCGCCGGCCAGGCCATTTGTGTGGGCAGGTGCCGCCTTGGTGCCAGCTACGGTAGGCTATTTAAGATTAGAAGCAGGCAAGCACTTTTTAAGTGACAACATCATGGGATATGTCATTGGCGCAGCCGTGGGCATTGCCGTACCTCAGTTCCACAAAACCAACAGCAACCTGTCATTAGCGCCAACCACCATTCCGGTGCAGGGCGAGGCTGTGGAAGGCGTAGCACTTCAATACAAATTCTAAGCAAGCATTCAGAAGAAGGCGTTTTTAGCCTGATTCCCGGAAAACAGCCCAAAAACGAAGAGGCCAGACACTATGTCTGGCCTCTTCGTTTTTACTTCTTCTGCAGATTGGTTTCAAACAGCTTAAGAATGCGCTTGTATTCATCGGTCCAGCTGGAGGGCTCTACAAAACCGTGGTCCTCTACCGGGTACACGGCCAGTTCCCAATTATCTTTGCCCAATTCTATCAAGCGCTGCGACAGGCGTACAATGTCTTGGAAATGCACGTTGGTATCTACCATGCCATGGCACATGAGCAGTGCTCCTTTCAGGCCTTCGGCGAAGTAGATGGGCGAGCTGCGGGTATAAGCCAGACTATCCGCTTGGGGTTCATTTAAGATGTTGGCGGTGTAGCCGTGGTTGTAATGCGACCAGTCCGTCACAGATCGTAACGCGGCCCCGGCGGCAAACACATCTGGCTGCGTAAACATGGCCATTAACGTGATGAAGCCACCGTAAGATCCGCCGTAAATGCCAATTCGTTTAGGATCTACATTGTATTTCTCAGCCAGCAGCTTAGCGCCGTCCACGTGGTCGCTCAGGTCTTTGCCCCCCATGTGGCGGTATATACCCGTGCGCCAGTCACGGCCGTAGCCGGCGCTTCCGCGGTAGTCAATATCCAAAACGGTGTAGCCTTTGTCTACTAATAGGTTGTGGAACATGTACTCCCTGAAGTAGGTGCTCCACCACTTGTGCGCATTCTGTAAGTATCCCGCACCATGCACAAAAATCACCGCCGGGCCGTTAGACACGCCATTGGCTGGTTTGTATAAGCGGGCGTGTACATCGGCGCCGTCTTCAGCCTTGTAGGTAATCACTTCCGGTTCGCGCCACGGATAAGCCTTGAATTCTTCGGTGAGGGAATTGGTGATTTGCACTGGTTTTGCGCCCGGCTTGTTGTCTATCAAGAACAACTCCCAGGGCTTGTTGGAGTAGGAATAGCGCACTGCCAGTGTCTTTTCATCTGGTGACATTGTGACCTCATGCGCACCCGTCATGCGGGTAATCTGCTCGGCTTTGCCGCCGTTCAACGGCAGACGGTAAAAATGCTGCTCCCCTGGGTGCACCTGGTTGGTGGTCAGGTACCAATGCTTCTGGTCTTTGGACATCTGCACGTTCAACACTTCGTACTTTCCGCTGGTCAAGGCTGCCTTCTTGCCAGATGCTATATCTAGCGTGTACAAATGGGCATAGCCGCTTTCCTCAGAGGTGAAATAGATGCGTTTGTTGTCTGGCATCCACCCTATGATGCCCGGCCCGAAACCGTTCACCCAGGCCTCGTCGCGCTGGCGGTCCAAAGTCTTCACGGTTCTGGTAGCCGGGTCAAAAGAGGCAATCCAGCGGTCTTTGTTGTCTGCCGATCTTATCACCAAAACGCCTTGCTTGCCGTCTGTGGAATAATACGGCCCGAACATCATCACTCTACGTGCAGCGTCTGCGGCTGCCTTGTCTGCTTCTGTAGTTGGCTTCTGGCCTTCTTTCTGGAACGCTGGTTTTTCCTGTATCCCGGTCAAACCTCTGAAGGACACCAGGTAGGTAGTATCTGCTTTCACATCATACACGCCCATCTCATAGGTAGCCTGCATCGCGCCAACCTTGGTTCTAGTGGGAATGTCTTCGGTGTAGCCAGAAGCCGTCACGAAGTTAGGCACCTGCGCAATCTTACTGTTAGCGGGCCTGGTGGTTAAGCGGTAGGTGATGAACCGTTCATCTGGGTTTAGGGTAATGTTGTCTACCGTTTTGTCTTCGGTGTAAATTTCTTTGGGTCTGTTTCGGGTGAGCTCGCGCTGGGCCAGTTGTTGGTTTTTACGGTCTTCCTCGCGCTTCTTCACAATCTGCAACAGGTCCAGTTGCTGCTCTCTTAAAAACAGTTCCTGCTTGTCTCGAGTCTGCGTAGGATCAACAGGTTTGCGGCCTCTCCTAAAATCGGTGAGTTGCTTTACTTGTCCATTGCTGATGTTCCAGGTAAACAAATTGCCATCCTTTAGATAGGCCACCCGTTGCTCATCAGCGGTGAAGGTGGGCGATGACTCTCTATCCGCCGTTGACGTGATTTGTCTATTCTTGCCTGATTTCACATCCAGCAAAAACACATCACCGGCTTTCTCATACACGCGTTGCGTGCGCAGTCTATTGTAGGTTCCGCCTTGCGATGGCATGGCCAACCTAATGGCTTTAGACACCTTGTTGATCTTCTTGGAACCCGTGTCTACCACATACAGAGAATCCTGTCTGGTCTTCTCAGGATTCCAGAGGAAATACACTTGCTTGCTGTTCTCTGCCCAATAAACATTGCTAGGCGAGGTCCCAATCCACTGCGCAGGGTCACGCATGATTTTTTCAACGGTTAGGGCGGGCTTGGTCTGGGCAAAGCCCGATACCAACGGGTACAAAAGGGAGGCGCTTACCGCCACTACAGTCTTGATGAAACGCATTTTTAGGCTCTTTTCTAGAAAATAGGTCAAAAACGGAAATTACTTTAAGAAGGCTGCTGGATGCTTTTTATGGAAATCTGTCTGGTCTTGGTACGATTTCACAAAGGCTAGTAATTCTGCCTCGCCAAACAGCTTGCCTATAAAGGTAATAGTAGTGGGCAAATTACGAGCATTAAACCCATTTGGTATCACCACGCAAGGATGCCCCGTCAGATTAGTCACAACTAGATTGCTGCTGGCAAAAGAAGGAGATACATACACATCTACCTTCTCCATCATCTTGTGCATCTCCTGTATAAGCTGATTCCGTACCCGCTGGGCCTGCAAGTATTCCACCGCCGGAATAAAGCGGGCGCTTCTAAAGGTGTTGGGCCAAGCATTCTTATCTTGGTTGACCATGTCGGCTACTTTGTTGTTGCGGGTGATTTCATCAAAGGCGGTGGCTCCTTCCACTGAAATAGTCATGACCAAATCATTCACTGGTATCTTAGGCAAATCCATTGGGATCAACTCATGTCCTGCTTTTCTGAGGGCCTCCAGCGTAGCCTGGTCTTGGGCTTTGGTAGGATAGTTTCGGTCGAAATCCGTTTTTAAATAGCCAATTCTAAGTTTTTTGAGGTCTTGCTTGGCGTTGTAATTGAAAGGCGCATCATAGACCGTCTGATCTTTCCCGTCTGGGCCATAGATGGCGTTGAACACAATAGCACAGTCCTCCACAGTTCTGGCAATAGGACCAATCTTATCCATGGACCAGCTCAAGGCCATAGCCCCATGTCTACTCACGCGGCCATACGTAGGCCGCAGACCAGTGGTCCCGCAGGCATTAGACGGCGACACTATGGAACCCAGCGTCTCTGTCCCTATGGCAAACGGCAATAAGCCCGCCGCCACGGCAGATGCTGAGCCCGCTGAAGAACCACTGGAGCCTCTTGTCAGGTCCCATGGTGTTCTAGTTTTGCCTCCGTACCAAACGTCGCCCATGGCTAATTCCCCCAAGGTCATCTTTGCTACCAGCACTGCTCCGGCCTCTCTTAGTTTAATGACCACGGTGGCATCTTCGTCAATTACCTGGTCTTTGAAAGGCACAGATCCCCAAGTGGTTTTATAGCCTTTGGTACTCAGCAAATCTTTAACGCCAAACGGGATGCCATGCAACAGCCCTTTGTACTTACCTGCCTTGATCTCATCATCGGCTTGCTTGGCTTGCTGCAAGGCTAACTCTTCCGTGAAAGTAGTGACGCAGTGTAATTGGGTATTGTACCGCTTCAAGCGATCCAGAAAAAACTGAGTCAATTCCAAAGAGGTGATTTTTTTATTCTTCAAAAGCTCAGCCAATTCTCTCACTGAGTAAAAAGCCAATTCTTCTCTATTGGTCGGCAAACTCATTTTGCTGATTGAAGATGCCTTGAACTTTTCCCGCCCTTTGGCAAACTGAAAGCCTACCGGAATGGGATTGAATTGCAAAGCAGGAAGTACGCTGTTCTCCAACTTCACCTCCCGCAGGCGAGTATAGCCATTTCGCAAATCTGTAAGTTCTGCAAGCGCCGTGTCTATCTGAGCTGGGGTAAATGATAACCCCAACAGTTTCTGAGCACCTTGCACCATGGGTATGGTAATTTTTTCCATCTGCACCTGCCTGCCAAAGAAGGCGCCTGTGGTGAAGAAGATGATTGCTAGAATAGCAAATAGAGATATTTTCTTAATCATGTCGTGAACAAGGGATTACAGTCCTACTCTTAAAGATATAGGTATTCCACATAAAAAAAGCGGGTACCCACTATGGGTACCCGCTTTTTTTATATATCAATTAATTATTGAGGTTGATAGATGGATAAGTAGAACGTATCATAATTAGGAGAAACGGCCACATCACCACTTCCTTTTAATCTTAATATAATCCTCTTAGTGGCCGTGCCAGGAATACTAATAGGCTTAATTAAGATGAGCCCGTGTGATGTATTAGGAGCGATAACTATTTTCTTGTTTGCACTCATGGCGTCAAAAGTATAGTCTGTTCCCTCTACAGCTGTGCTAGTTGGCAAAACCTCAAAACTAACTTCAGTTGCTGTTGGTCTTTGAGGACCCACTAATTGAACTAATACAGTGTCTACGGTACGGGCTGAAGTAACAACAGGTGGTGTACCAGTGCTATACTGTTTAGCAGTTATAACTCTAGACGTATCTGTCTGTGTTAGACCTGTTAATTGAACAACGCCTTTTGAACGCAAAGCAGCTGTTGTCATACCCAAAGTATGATTTTTAAATTCAACAACTGTTGGACCACTATATGATTTATCTTCCTCTTCAAAGCAAGAGGTCAGTCCAAATGAAAGAAGGACAAGACAACCAAGTATGTATTTATTTAATATCTTCATTTCACTGGGAATTAATAACCTGGATTCTGTTTGATTTTAGGATTTAGAGTCACTTGGTCTGCAGGAATTGCAGACAAAACTCTGAAGTTAGAGTAATCCAAACTAGGCGTCGGATCTTGCTTATCAATTGGCAAACCTCTTCTCTTCAAGTCAAAGAATCTGTGACCTTCAAAAGCTAATTCAAGTCTTCTTTCAACTAGGATTTTGTCAATGATGGTTCCTTTGTCAGTCTCAACAATAACAGAAGCACCTGATCGTAGTCTTAAAGCATTCAAATCAAGTAATGCATCTGTCAAATTATTAAGTTCGGCTTCAGCTTCAGCTTTTATTAAATATAGCTCAGAGGTTCTAAACAATGGGATGTTGTCTGTAAACGCTCCACCAGTTGCAGAATACTTCTGTGAGTAAACTAAGCCTGTTTCTTTTGGCGTTGATGGCACACCAGCTGGTGGTGTTGCTGGTGAATAGTACATGTTTTTACGCACATCACCAGCCTCATATAGGTTATACAACTCAGCCGTTGGAACTATATCACCCCATGCGCCTGTGGTAAATGTAGATGTTAATGAGTGCAATGACTCATTAGATCCTAAAGACTCAGTGGCTTGGATATAACGTAATTCGAACAAAGACTCTGGATTTGGTTGCGTTTTAAAGGCATTCACATAGTTAGCCTTAGAAGTCAAACCGCTAGTTCCAACAGAGGTAGCCGTTACCCCTCCTCCTGCAGCCGTTGTGAACCCTTTAGTAGCCAAAGCCGCCTTAGCGTTATCAAGAGCTTGTTGCCATTTCCCTTGGTACAGGGAAACTCTTGACATTAAAGCCTCTGCTGCAGCCTTGTTTCCTCTAAAATGGGCAGCTGAAGTAGATGGAGCTACAAGATTTTTAATAGCAACTCCTAAATCAGATTCTATTTGAGTATAAACGGCAACGTTAGTGCTTCTTTCACGCATATCAGCATCTGCTAAAGATGCCGTTGGAGTAAGTCTCAAAACAGCTGAAAGATTCCATCCGCTAACTTCTTTGCCAGGCTCATAACCATATATTCTAGCTAAATCAAAGTAGAGCAGGGCTCTTAAAAAATGTGCCTCACCTCTTATTTGACTTTTCTCAGCTTCAGTAGTGGTAGCTGTCTCAATACCTTTGATCACAAAATTTACTTCATTGATTGCAGCATAGGCTGTTCCCCATATTGCTAACCCTTGGGTATTGTTTTGAAAGAAGGTATAACGGTTTGAGTTAGGAGTAGTCTGTCTAAGGTTATCAGCCATTACATCTGGCGCCAACATCATCTGGGCACCATAATATGTATTAACCTGTAACCGGTCATATACAGAATTTAAAACTGCTCTAACTCCGGTTATATCTGTCAAGGCCACTTCAGAACTAACTGATTGACGTGGCTCAGTATCTAAAAGGTCGTCGCACGCGCTAAAGGAAAGCATAGCTCCTCCTAGTAACGCTAACATTATGCGTTTCTGTAACATTATCTTTAAATATAAAAATTAGAAGCTAACTGAAACTCCACCTGAAAGCTGTTTGGCTTGAGGGTATGTTCCTATTTCATTATATAAAAGCTCTGGATCCAATCCAGAATAACCAGTGAAAGTCAACAGGTTAAGTCCTTGTACAAATACCCGTGCATTAGAAAGACCAACTCTAGATATTAATGTCTCTGGCAGGTTGTAGCTTAAAGAAACCTGCTTTAAACGGATATAAGAGTTGTCTTCAACTTGCTTGCTTGAGAATGCAAACACACCAGTTGTTCCAGGCTCAGCTCCACCTTCATATGGTCTTGGCACATCAGTGATTTGACCAGGCTTAATCCATCTGTCTAGCTGATCTCTTGTTTGGTTGTAACCAGTAGAGGCAGAGTTAGACATAAAATAGGCGTTATTGTTCAGCGTTTTGCTTCCAAATGAACCTTGGAAGAATACATCTAGTGTCAAACCTTTAAAGCTGAAAGAGTTGGTTAACCCACCAAAAGATTTAGGAAGGTATTGTCCAATTACCTTAGAGTCTCTAGCTCTTACATTGTATGTAATGTTACCAAGGGTATCATAGTACATTGGACGTCCATCTGCAGGGTTTACACCAGCAAACTCTGGGTACCACAAGATGTCAATTGGCTCGCCTACGCGGAGACCTGTACCAATATTTTTCAAGCCATCTTGTAACTCAACAATCTTATTGCGTTGGAATGTGATGTTGAAATTGGTAGACCATTTGAATCCACCTGCATCAACATTAACTGTTCCCACCTCAATTTCAAGACCCTCATTTCTTACAACACCAACGTTTTGGAAGATGGAACCAAATCCACTATCTGTAGGAAGTTGTTTTGCAAGTAACAGGCGCTCGTTATTACGTCTAAATACGTCAACAGATCCAGTTACACGGTTGCCAAAGAAACCATAATCTAAACCGAAGTTGATTGTTTTAGCTTCTTCCCACGTAAGATCATCATTACCTAATTGTGAAGGACGGATACCTGGGTTTCCATTGTATTGTCCACCACCGCCAAATAAGGCTCTAGAGGCAAAGTTATCAATCTGAGAGTTACCAGTTACACCGTAGCTTAATCTAAGTTTAAGGTTATCTAAAACGGCAACATCAGACAAGAAGCTTTCTTCATTCATTGCCCATGCTACTGAACCTGAATAGAACAAGCCATAACGATTGTTTTTACCGAATTTAGAAGAACCATCATAACGCACTGTGGCACTTGCAAAGTATTTATTGCTCAAATCATACTTAGCATTGGCAAAAATACCAGCGGTCCTATAAGTAGTATAAGTACCTGTTGTGGTGATTGGAGTAGAGGCAGAGGCCAGCGTACGGAAAAGCCCGTTAGGGAAGTTCTGTCCTGTAGCTTGTTGTGTTTCTCTTACTTCTTGACGATACTCAGCTCCAACTAATCCTGAAATATTATGGATTTCAGCAATCGATTTGTTGTAAGACATGGTATGGCTAGTATTCCAGTTCAAAGTTCTGCGGTTGGTGTTAGTTGCAGAACCACCTGTAGTTGCAAACTGAGGAACTCTAGGATCTGAATAGAAATCATCTTGGTTATCAGCGAAATCAACACCTACAAATGACTTCCAGTATAAAGAAGGATTTACCTTGTAAACAGCAGCAAAGCTACTTACAGTCTGGTTAGTGACAGCCTTTCTGTATTGATAATCCAATAGTTGTACTAGGTTATAAGAGAATGCACCTACTAGTGGAGCATTGTAAGTACCATCTTCTTTATACACTTTTTGATAAGGAAGAATCAATGGTGCAGAAAACTGAGGGCTGTTGATAAACGCGCCGTCAGCAATGTTTCCATTTTGAGTAATAGTAGATAAGCTGATATTGGCTAAGAAAGAAAGCTTATCTGTTGCCTTATGGTCAATATTTAGTCTTGCAGTTCCTCTTTCAAAGTCAGATTTCTTAATTTGTCCTTCTTGCTTGTTATAAGAACCAGAGAACAAAAACCTCGTTTTCTCATCACCACCAGAAGCAGAAAGGTCATACGTTCTTAGTCTACCTGTCTGATAAACTAAATCTTGCCAATCTGTAGTTTCTACAGTAGCTGGATCTCCATACAAGCTATAAACATATGACCGGGTTGGCTGTGCCGGGTTTGTTGGAACAGTACCACCATATCTATTAAAGAATGCCTCATAACGCAGGTCTGAATAATCTGCTGCAGATAAAGTCTCTAATTTCTTAATACGGTCTACAGTACCCTCTTGCGCAGAGAAAGTAACCTTGGTTTTGCCTGACTTACCACGTTTGGTTGTAATCAAAACAACGCCATTAGCTGCTTGCGCACCATAAATAGAAGCTGCTGCCGCATCTTTTAATACCTCAATTGACTCAATGTCATTTGGGTTAATAGAAGATAAAGCATTTGATGAAGATGCACCAGAAGTACCTCCATTGGCTACTTGAACCCCATCGATAATATACAATGGATCATTTCCAGCATTAATAGAGCCTTGACCACGAACACGCACGTTAAGCGCTCCGCCTGGCTGACCACTTGTAGCAGTTACTTGAACACCAGCAGCACGCCCCTGCAAAGCCCTGTCAAAGCTTTGTACCGGCAAATTCTCAATGGTTGCTCCACTTACACGAGCGGTTGAACCTGTTGTCTCAATCTTAGGCTGCACACCATAACCAGTAATTACAATTTCTGACATTTGCGCAGCGTCAGACCCTAATTTCACATTTACAGATGACTGGGTACTTACGGCAATTTCTTGCTTTGCATAACCAATAAACGTAAACACCAAGGTACCACCGTTAGATGGTACACTAATTTCATAACCACCATTTACATCTGTCGGAGATGCGGTTGTGGTTCCTTTGAGCTGAACTGTTACACCAGGCATTCCCTCTCCTGTTTGTGCATCAGTCACTCGTCCTGTCACAGTCCGATTTTGAGCCCACGCTTGGGTGACAAGCGCTAACACAAAAACGAAGCTGAAAAGTAAAGCTTTCTTCATGTGGTTTTTTGGTTTGTTTGTAGAGATTATTCTTTGTTAACCAAATATAACCACCAACTCAACTTTAACAAATCCTTAACATGAAATATTTAGCAAAATCATCAACCTATTTTTTACATTATCCGTTTAAGGCAATTTAGAATTAGAAAAATATCAATGTAGTTAAGTAGCTAACAATTTTAAGTAAAAAGCCCTTGGCCTAAATTTAGGCCAAGGGCTTTTTACTTAAAATTAAGTCAATAAGTATTCAGACATTAAGCACTAAAAAAATTACTGCTTAATGTCTGAACAATAATACATTTACAGCAAGTTAGTAGTTAGGGTTCTGTTGCTTAGCTAAAACTGGATTAGAAGAAGTTTCAGAAGCAGGGATTGGCCAAATGAATCTAAAATCATCATAAGGCACAGCAGGCACAGCAAAGGCTCCAGCTCTTACAGTTCCGCTAGCAGCAACATAGTCAGCAGCTGTTGAATTCCCTTTTGTCACCTTAGAAGGGATGCCTTTATATACATAAATCCCTTCTACTGCCAGTCTATGGATGTCCTTCCATCTCAAGCCTTCTGCTAAGAACTCAATTCTACGCTCATTGATTATAGCTTGAATGAGTGCCTGTGGAGAACTTAATTCAGCAGCTGTGTACACTTGAGTGGTTGATCTACCTCTTACAGCATTTAATAATTCAATAGCCCTATCAGAAGAGCCAGTACGAGCCAATGCTTCTGCATAGTTCAACAACACCTCTGCATATCTAATAACTGGTGTATTATCTCCCCAAGTTACTTTATCACCATTATACTTGGTCGTGTATCGGTAGTTGTTGCTACTAACATCTGTAAGAGCGGTTCTTCTCTTGTCATTAACAGGCCAAAACGTTTGATTCCATATAACAGGGCTGATAGCCACAAGCGCTCTATTGGGAGCAGAACCATACATCTGAGGCAATGCACCATTGGTACTTGCATTATCTGTACCTGAGTTAAGAATAGAGAAAATTGACTCTGTGTTATTCTTATTGCCTGCGCCAAATGGTCCTGTAGGTTCAACAGTAAGTTTGTAACCACCTATAGGGCTTGTGAAGGGAGCAGTGGCACTCACTATTTTGGTAGCCTCAGTGATCACACCTGCGTTATCACCCTTGTGTAGAAGAATTCTTGTTTTAAGGGCAATAGCAGCTCCTTTCGTAGCTTTTGTAATCTGAAAAGTAGTTCTAGAAGCTGGCAAAGCTGTTTCTGCAGCATTTAAATCAGTAAGGATCTGATCATACACCTCCTTAACAGTATTACGGCCTTGCGCTTTGGCCTCATCTACACGCGCTGGGGTATTTACAGCAGTCAATCTAATTGGAACTCCTAGGTGAGAAGCATCTCCAGTATGGTTATAGGGTCTTGCAAAATGTGTGACTAACTCATGCAAGGCTAATGCTCTCAAAAACTTACACTCAGCAATATACTCATCTGCCAATTGTGCAGAGATGATGCCCGCAGTAGAAGCACCCTGTATTCCCTCAATGGCAACATTCGCCTTGTTTATGAGAGAATAAAGAGTTTCCCACATATATTGGTTGTTAGCAGTGGTGGCATTATATAAGTTCTCATAGGTAGCTTGGTAAAAAGCTTCCATGTTCATCATATCTTCCCCTCTGTTATCCCCTTGCTCTACACTTGCAGCACCAAATGGGTACCCCCTTACAGCACCACCAGCATAAAACCCGCTTTGCGCAGCATCATAGACACCGTTCATGGTAAGTTGAATTCTTGCTGGAGATTCAAAAGCACCTACCTCTGTATACCTGTCTGGCGCTTCTAACTCAATTACCTCTTTCTCACAAGAGGTTAAAGTAAAGGCTAATGTGAAGAAAGGCGCAACCAGCGCGACCTTTATAGCCCGTTTTATGGTATGATTTTTCATTTTGAATATTTAAATCTAAAAATTAGAAGCCTAGGTTAACACCAAAAGACAACACTCTCTGCTGAGGGTTGGTATTATAATCTACCCCAATAGAAGAAGACATTTCTGGATCTAAACCTTTATAACCAGAAATAGTCACTGCGTTTTGCAATTGAGCAAATATGCGTACTCTCTCAATTTTATATTTCTCAGTGAAGGTTTTTGGAATAGTATAGCCCAAGCTTACATTACTCAATTTCAAGAAGTCACCGCTTTCAACAAACCTAGAAGATGCCTCATTCTCAGTATTGATGATAAGCTGTCTGCCTTGTCTCAACTTAGGTGTTTGACCATCTCCAGGCTTGTCCACACTTTGCCATCTTCCCAAAATCTCAGTACCGTTGTTTTCAAACAACATGGTTAACAGGTCCTGACGGGTACGGTTCATGATTTTATTCCCGCCAGAGAAACGGAAGAACACATTCATGTCAAAGCCGGCATACTTAAAGTTGTTGTCAAAGCCGCCAAACCAAGTAGGCAATGCACCACCAAGAACAACTTTATCACTAGCGCTTAAAGAAGCAGCCTTAGACACGTCTGTTGGGTTAGCTGGGTCATATACTTTATAAGCGTTTCCGTTAATGTCGCCCTGAACCAAAGAACCATTGGCTTTCTTATAGATTGGGTTACCATTAGACATATTTACGCCTTCATACATGTAACCATAAATAGAATTAAATGATTCTCCTACTCTGATTATGTTGTAGGCACCAATGATGTCTTGACCCTCTACTAGTTCTTTAACCTCATTTCTTTGAGTAGAGAAGTTCACACTAGAGTTCCAGGTAAAGGCAGAAGTTTCAATTACATTCCCGTTAACAGAGAATTCCAATCCGTCATTTACCATTCTACCAATGTTTCTGTAGATAAGGTTACCTGGCACGCCCAATGATGGAGGTGTTGGAGCACCTAACACAATGTCATCATTGTCTTTCTTCCAGTAAGCAAACTCAAAATTTAAGCGACCATTGAAGAATCCAAGGTCCAATCCAACATCAGAGATTTTCTGTGTTTCCCATTTCAGGTTAGGATTACCTGTGTTACTGAAAGCAATACCACTTTCACCACCATATTGAACCGAGCCAAAGCTTCCCAAATAACCGTAGTTACCACTTACAATTCCACTATTTCCTACTTCTGCGTAGCTACCTCTAATTCTAAGATCACTTATGATGTCTACAACGCCAGAATTTTTAAAGAAATCTTCTTCTGAGATTCTATAGGCAGCAGATACTCCTGGGAAATAACCCCAACGGTTGTCAGGAGATAGTTTAGATAATCCATCTGCTCTAAGAGATACTCCAAGGTAGTATTTGCTTTTGAAGTTGTAATTCACACGTCCCAGATAAGACGCCAAACCATTCTCTTCTAAGTCACCAAAAATCTGCTGGGTAGTAAGCGTTCCAGTCTGAATGTTCTCATTAAAGAATCTATCAGATATGGTAGTACCTGAAGCCTGGAAGAAAGAAGATCTACTCTTAGTATATTCTGCTACCAATGTTGCATCCACATTGTGGGCCTCATTGAAAGAAGTGTTGTAAGATAGAATGTTCTGCCAGTTCCAAGTATAGAAAGGGCTATATGCTTGAGTAAGTGAACCACCAGAAGAAAGACCGTCACCATGACGTGGATCCTGAAAGCTGAAGTCATCCACAATGCTGAAGTCCGCTCCAATCAGGGTTTTGAAAGTCAGTTTATCAATGATGTTGGCGCTCAAAGAAGTATTACCAACAAAACGATAGGTTTTACCAGCGCGGGTATTATTCTCCAATACAAACATCTGGTTAGGAATACCATTGGCAATGGTAATAGTGTTAGGCCCTCTGCCCAATGAGCTACGCGTGGTAGCGTCCACATTGTATCCTGTTGGATCATTTGGATTGTACACAGGTACGTTAGGCAACATACGGATTACCGCGAACGTGTTACCAGACAGACTGTTTGTACCAATGAGCGGACCTAAGTTTTCTTGGTGAGTCAAGCCAGTCTGTACATCCCAAATAATTTTATTGCTAACCTTCTGATTTAAGTTAGCTCTTAAGGAGTAACGGTTTAGGCTGTTTGCTACAGCAATACCTTCTTGATCACTGTATCCTAAAGACACATAGTATTTAGTTCTTTCTGTTCCAGCACTTGCAGAAATAGTATGACTCTGCTGAAATGCTCTTCTATATACATAGTCATTCCAGTTGGTATTGGTACCATCAAACTTAGCTGGCTCAGCAGAACCTGCGTTTCTGTATTTCTCGTTCTGGATTTCAACAAACTGCTCTGCATTAAGCAGGTCATGCAGTTCAGTTGCCTCAGACCAACCAGTCCAGCCATCATAGTTGAATTTAAGTTGACCTTGCTTTCCTTGCTTGGTAGTAATAAGGATTACCCCATTAGAAGCACGTGACCCATAGATAGCTGTAGCAGCTCCGTCTTTCAAGATTTCAAAAGACTCGATGTCATTTGGGTTAATGTCTGCTAAGGCGTTCACACTAGTAAAAGCACCAACGTTTCCAGAAGAAGCTGGCACACCGTCAATAACTATTAAAGGTGAGTTACTTCCAGAGATGGAGTTTACCCCTCTAATTCTAATGGTTGGAGGAGCGCCCAAGATACCAGATGGCTGTTGAACCACCACCCCAGCCGCGCGGCCAGACAATTGTTGGTCAAAGCTTGGCGTAGCCAAGTTGGCTATGGCTTCACCTTTCACCTGAGAAATGGAGCTAGTCACATCTTTTTTAAGCTGAGTTCCATAACCTACAACTACAATTTCGTTTAAGGCTTGCTGGTCAGCCGCAAGTCTTACATCAACTGTAGATCTGGTTCCAATGTTTACTTCTTGGTTAGAATAACCAATGAAGGTAAATACTAAGGTACCACCAGTAGATGGAACGCTAATTTCATATCTACCATCTCCATCGGTTGGTGAAGCATTTGTGGTTCCTTTGAGTTGAACAGTTACACCAGGCATACCGTCTCCTGTTTGTGCATCAGTCACTCGTCCCGTGACAGTTCTGTTCTGAGCCCACGCCTGTGTTATTAGCGCCAGCACAAAAACAAAACTTAAGAGTAAAGTTTTTTTCATTTGGTTGTGTTTAGGGTGTACAGATTGGTTTATCTACCAAATATAGGCAAACGCTATATATCCGCAACTTTATTACAATCTGAACATTACATTATTTTGGTTTTAAATAACATGGTGCGGTACTGTATCCTTTGAAAATATGCTTCCCCCAGCTTTTAAGTCTTTATGGCCGTTTAGTGTGTTCATTTATAATAAAATCTAGCGCACTAACTCAAATGTTTCATACTTCTATCTACTCAACATCTCAATTATTTAAGGCTAAGGGCAGACATGAAGACATTAATTATTATAGCACATATGGAGGCCTTAAATACAGAATAACAAAAGCGCCTCCCCTAATTGCTTAGAAGAGGCGCTTTTGAATATAAAGTCGTTTTTGACCTGTTTCTGAGAAAATAAGCCAAAAACGAAGAATTCTTAATTCCAGCCTAAACCGATACCGGCCATGGCGGTAGAGTATTTGGCCAAGGTGTACTCACCGTAGAGAGAGAAGAAAGCCAATTTTAACCTAAGACCGGCCGTAGCGCCTACCTGCGCGTCTTTCATGTTCACTATGATTGGGTTTACTACGTCATCCACGTATTTGCTGTAGGGAACAGTAGTTCTATACGCCACCACGGGATACTTGCCCACCGCGTTTAAATCAGTCTCCACGTTGCTGTACCGCACGCCGGCATAGCCCGTAATTACACTGAACGTCTTTGAGGCAATCAAGCTAGCCGACCAAGCCTTGGTCTTCAACTCCAGTGCCTGGCCATCATAATAGGTAGAACTTTGCTGCTGCGGGGTCGCGTATTGCATGTTATCTGCTGTCAAAGGTACGTCTAGACCATAAGAGCTGGTAAGGGAGGTATAGCCCCCAAACACTGTCACGTCAAAACCCGGGATAGAAGCCAACCCCGGAATCCATTGCTTGATGCCATGCTTCACGCCCACACCCCAAAGGCTTCCTTCAAAATCGTCGGCTTTGGTTTTAGGTACAAACCGTACGGCAATCTCTGTGTCTTTTACCAAGCCAACGCTCACCTGTGCCATCGGGAAAGGCAATACGTCATACCCGGTCCCAGGAGGTGAGTTGAAAGACACCACCTCTTCTTCTTGGTTGGTCAAAGGATTGCGGGTGTACACGGTCAGCTCTGGTCCTTCAGTGTCTTCCCCGAAAACGGTGGGCACCAATACCGGGCGGTTAGGGTCAAAAGTAGCACCGGTAGAGGTGCGTATCTGCTTTAGGCCCAGTTTTGAAATATCAAACGTCTTGGCGTTATCTGGCGCAAACACAGCCGAGGCATAGATACGGATGTCAAAACGACCTGGCTTCATGGCTTGGCCTGAGTTAAACCAGCCGCTGCTCAGGTTATGGCCCAAGGCAATACCAGCAGGCTCTGCGTACGCTTTCACAAGCTTGGTAGCGTCTTCTTTACCAGCTCTAATGAATTCCCCCACCTCGTCCTGGGCTTGGGCGGCAGGAGCAACTAAAAGAAAAGCCAGGGCAGGCAATGCCCAGAATGAAAGTCTTTGTAGAGATCTTTTCAACATACAAGTAGATTAAAGTCTGAAAAATCAATTGGCAACCAGGGACTTCCTGCTGCGCTAAACTTATAGTAAAGAGGTATTCTAAAACAGGCGATGGGGGATTGCCTAGTATTGGGTACTGGTTTTGACGTATTTCCTGGAAAACAGGCTAAAAACGGCTAAGCGTAAAACGTGTCGTAGGCAAATTTAAGAATGATGCCCGTCACTACCACTAAGAAAAGCTTCCGCACAAACCCACTGCCTTTGGCCAACGCAATCTTGGTACCCACTACAGAACCTAGCACGCTGCTGATAGCCATTGGTATTCCAATGTGGAACAAGATAAAACCTTTATACCCAAAGTACAACAAAGCAGATAAATTAGTAGCTACGTTTACTACTTTGGCTGACGCCGAGGCCGCCAGAAAGTTAAACCCGAACAAACCCACAAACACAAACATCAGGAAACTGCCCGTCCCAGGCCCGAAAAACCCGTCATAGAACCCAATTACCAGCCCCACGCCCATGCCGTACCAGACCTCCTTGGCCGGCGCCAGTCGCGGTGCGTGGATGGCGCCAAAATCCTTCCGGAAGAAGGTATACAGAGCCACGGCAATCAACAAAACCAGAATCAAAGGCCTGAGCATCTCCTTGTCAAAATGGCTCACCACGCGGGCACCCAGGAACGAGAAGACAAACGCCGCCGCTGCCGCCGGCAGAACCGCTTTCCAGTTGATTTCTACGTTGCGGGAAAAGCGCCAGAGAGATACCGAGGTACCGGCAATGCTGGACAGCTTGCCCGTGCCAAACAAGGCCGGGATAGGCGCCGAAGGAAGGAACACGAACAGCGCCGGTAACTGAATAAGTCCGCCGCCGCCCACTACAGAATCAATCAAGCCCGCCAGAAACGCGAACAGACACAGGTACAGAATCTCCACAAGTACAAACAGATAAGGCCCCGTGCAGAGCCAATTTTCTGCAAAGATTCAGAAAAACGCCGGGCTTGCCAAAAGTGAGGATACGCGAAGCCGTTTTTGGCCTGATTTCTAGAAAACAGCCTAAAAACGACCGCCTACCACGGTAGTCTCTTTGATAATTTCCTTCTCGCCGTTCAGGTTGAACAGCTCCACCAACACTATATAATACCCGATGGCCGCTTTGGTGCCTTTGTCCGTGAGCCCGTCCCACTGAACCAGGTTCTCACTGCCAGCCAAGGAGTTGTTAGCCAGTTTCCGCACTGGTCTTCCAGAGCCGTCGTAGATGGTTACCTGGGCTACGGTTCCGGTTCTTAAGTCTGAGAATTGCATCAACAGCACATCGTCCACCCCATCACCGTCTGGTGTGAACACCTTGGGCTCTAGCGTAAGTTTCTTGCTTTGCGGCGTAGCGGCGGTTTGGGCTTGGGAATTCAGATAGCCCGGAGTCGCCTTCACGGCCGTGGCCGCCGAATGGAAATTAGCCGCCACCGATGGCCCGGCGAGCTGCATCCTTTCCAGGGAAATGCCCTCTGGATCCTTTATCAATTTGAAATGCTGGTCTGCGCTGTAGGCTACTTCATCCATGACAGTTTTATCCGGTAGCAGCAAGACCACATTCCCGGCATCATCGTTGAAAGAGGGCAGCGAGGTAAGTTGATGGAAGGTGTCGGGTTTGCCGTTGGGATATTGCTCCCGAAGAATCTTGGCATCTGCCGTGAGTACCCAATAGGCATTGGGCGCTAGTAGAAGAGGTTGCGCGGAAATGGTCTTGGCATTGGTGATTTCGCCCTTCTCGCGATTGGCCACTTGCCAGTTCTGCAGGTTCAGGTACTTATCGGTGCGGTTGACCAGTTCCACAAAGTCCACGCCGCCGGTGCCGGGGTTGAACAAAATCTCATTGATGACCACATCACCTTTCTGTGCTTCGGCTGGCAAGACTAGCGTCACCATCTGCTGACTCGCGCTTACATTCCCTGCGCAATCTCTCACACCCTGCACGGTGACGGTATACTTTACATTCTCCCGTAACGGCGCCTGCAAGGTCAATTCCACCTCAGAAAATCCTGAGGGCAATACTTGCACTTTTGAAACTACCACTTCGGGCGAAATCCTGTACAAGGAAAAAGCCGCCGCCAGACTGTCCAGAGGTTCGTCAAAGGTGAGTTTTACTTTATCTGGGCTGGTCGTCACAGCTTGCACTAAAATAGGACCCGACGCATCCTTCCCTTGCACAGAGTTTACCTTACCCGGAGTTCCGCCGCTTGGATATTCAGAGGCTTTCCAGGCGACAGCGCCCGTGCAGGCGGTGTTCGCATCCACCAGTTCCAAGGTCCAGCCTCCCTCCTTCTTCTGAGCATCGCGGTACCATGCGTTGGTGTATGTTACTTTGTCCAGCAACTGTCCTTGCGCGTTGTAAAGCTCTACCTCATCTCCCGCGTCATTTAAAGACGGAAAGCTGGACAAACCTACCACTTCCCCGAAGGGCTTGTACAAAGCCGTATCTGCGGCGGCGGTTACAATCACATAGGCACCGGGCTTGAGTAGGTAGGATGGAAAAATGGCCGTATTGGTGGTCGCGTCTGAGTATTTCCAGTTCTGCAGGTTAAAGGTCTTGTCGCTTTGGTTATGAACCTCGAAGAACTCTGCGGCAGGCAGGTCCTGCAGTGGGTTCAGGTCAGCATAAATCTCCGTGATGCGCACGTCGCCGGGTTGGGCAATGGGCACGTAGTCAAAGGTGGTCTGCAAATTACGGGCGGTGTTGCCTTGAACGTCCACAATCTCCGCCATCTGGAGGGTGTTGGCTCCTGTGGCAAAATCTGAGGCGAAAGTAAGCCGGATGGTACTGGGGTCTACTATTTCAACAGAATTGGGATTCCGATTACCATTGAGCAGATAGTTCTGCAAGTTCTGCACTGAGGTTTCGGTGACAGGCTCTGAGAATTTCACTTCCAGAGACCTCGGTCCAAGCACTTTGGTCTCAGTGAGGGTGGGCAGGCCAATGTCTTTGATGGAGAAGTCATCGAAGTAAAACTTTTGGGCGTTGGCCTGGCTGTAGGTGAAGCGCACGCCGGTGTAGACCGACGTGGTGTAGCGGGCGTCTTGCGCCGTGCCTTGACTTACATAGTTCTGGCCGGTGGCCCCCATGTCCACTTCCAGGTTCCAGACAGAGGCCTCGGTTCTGGTCACGCGCACTCTAAGCAAGTTGTTGGAAGTGGCCACGGTCTTATCTGGACCATTGATGATGCGCACGGCGGTGCCGCCGTCTTTACGGTAGAGGCTTACCTCGTCCTCAGTGCCGCCAATGCGCACGAAATAGCCTTGGTGAGCGCCTTTCAAATCTTGGTTGTCTGAAGTGAGGTGGACTTCGGCGTAATTGCCTGAGGAGGTGGCAAAGTTCAGTTGCAGGTAGAACTCCCATTGCACGCCAACGGCCAGCGTATTGGGCGTCATGAGTTGCAGGGTGGTGCCCGTCACGGCGGGACCTTTGCTTTGCAGTTGCTGGGCGGCGTTCACCTGAAAAGAGGCCACGTCACCGGTCCAAGCAGGATTTTGGGTAAAATCACCGTCTGCAAATGTCTCCCGAAGCTGGGCGCTAGCCGTGCCGCAAAGGGCAAACCATAGCATTATCAAAAGAAAGAGTTGCCGCATAGAATGACCATACTTTAAAAGTGCGTAAAAGTTGGTTTCTTTGCGGCAGAGAAATTTCCGTTTTCTGCCTGATTCTCAGAAAACAAGGCAAAAACGGAAATCTACTCAGGCGTGCGGCCTCAACATAAAAGCCAAAGCCCATGACCGACATTCATTTTTATAAGTTCACCTTACATGAAAGTAGCTGTAGTAGGCGCCACCGGCCTAGTGGGTGGCGAAATGCTGAAGGTGTTGGCCGAGCGCCAATTTCCGGTTGATGAGTTGTTGTTAGTGGCCTCAGAGCGTTCTGTGGGCCAGAAGATGTCTTTCCAGGGCAAGGAGTACACCGTCATTAGTATGGATGATGCCATTGCGCAGAAACCAGCCATTGCCATCTTCTCTGCCGGCGGTGGCGTGAGCAAGGAAATGGCGCCTAAGTTCGCCGAAGCCGGTACCACCGTGGTTGATAACTCATCTGCCTGGCGTATGGATCCTACCAAAAAGCTGGTAGTACCCGAAATTAACGCTTCTGAACTGACTGCCGCTGACAAGATCATCGCCAACCCTAACTGCTCTACCATCCAGATGGTAGTGGCCTTGAATCACCTGCACAAAGCGCTTAAAATCAAACGCATTGTAGTAAGCACCTACCAGTCTGTGACCGGAACTGGCAAGAAAGCGGTAGACCAACTCATGAACGAGCGCAACGGCCAAGAAGGCGAGAAAGCTTACGCCTACCCTATTGACCTGAACGTGATTCCGCAGATTGACGTCTTCACGGAGAACGGCTACACTAAGGAAGAAATGAAGATGGTCAACGAGACTAAGAAAATCATGGGCGATGATTCCATCCAAATCACCGCTACGACGGTGCGCATTCCTGTAATTGGCGGTCACTCAGAGTCAGTGAATGTAGAGTTTGAGCGCGATTTCACCTTAGAGGAAGTGTACCGCATCTTGCAGGAAACCCCGGGTGTGGTGGTGGTAGATGACGTTGCCAACCTTCAATACCCAATGCCTCTCACCGCCCACGGCAAAGACGAAGTGTTTGTAGGCCGCATCCGCAGAGATGAGTCTCAGCCAAAAACCCTCAATATGTGGATTGTAGCGGACAACCTGAGAAAAGGCGCCGCTACCAACGCGGTTCAAATCGCGGAATACTTAGTAGAGAACAAGCTGGTGTAATTACCACTTTTTATAAAAAGAGAAAGGCTACCAAATGGTAGCCTTTCTCTTTTTATAGTGTTTCCGTTCTGGGATATTTTCCTCTCAAACTTTCAAGCCAATCACGAAAATCACTAGTCACTTTCTCAACACTTTCAATACTTGGGTCAACATCGCTGAAACTTGCCACTTCAAATTTATTTTCAAAATCTCGCCCAATCTGAATAGCATCATAAGATATGCCTTCTAATGCTTCAACTGAATTTTTCAAGTACTCCGTGAAGTTATAGACGCCAATTTTTTGACTTAAGTAATCGTCTAAGCAAGAACTTAGCCGTCTGATTATTCTGCTGTTAGCGCTTTCCAATTTTCTTAATAATTAGACAGATATCATTAAGCCTTAGAGATGTCAGTAGATTCAGAAGTTACTTTTCAAACTTTTAAACTCCTTTAAAGCATTCGCTCTAGAGATGAATTCCTTTTCAGTTACAACATGAGTTGTATCCTTTTTCCAGAAAGGATATAACCAAGTCATGCCAGTTCCAAATAACTCTTTAAAGCCGGTTTCTTTTATTACACGATAATCAACTTTGTATCTAGCCTTCCCTTTAAAATATTCTTTCCTCTCGATTGGACTGCTTAGCAGGTCAAGAAATTTCCAGGCAGTATCTAGGCTTGTAGCATTCGGGAAATAATCTACCACCATTGAAATACCTATTCGAGGTTCAGTCTCAAATGATAAATCTATAAATCTTGGCGATGATGCTTTTTCACTTTGAACCTGTAGAATGCTTTCATCAATGCGCCTGACAACTAACTCAGGCTGGTTATTTAGAAACGCTTCGATTTGATTCAGCAACACAATCATATTTTAGAAAAAGCGCGAAACTTTGTACCTCACTAATTCGCATCCTGCCAAATCACCCTCAAATCCTTTACTTCCCTATCAAAATCTGGGCAGGTTTCATCGCCGTTGAAGCAGAGGAGGTTGCCTTCGCAGTCATAGACGGAGTTAATGGAGTTGATGCCGGGCTCACAGCTTCCAATTACGAAGACGCTGTGCCCGTTGTAGGTGCCTTGTTGCACCACCTGGCAACGGTTAGAACGTTCTAATTCCTGGACCCGCACTTTCAGCCATTTGATGTTCTCTGTGGGCTTAACCACGTCACAGGTACGCTTTATTTCTTCCAGTTCACAAGAGGAGAAGGCAACTAAGACAAGAAGGCACAGGGTGTACAGGTGTTTCATAGCAATGGGGTCTTTGCTTTATAGATACCCGCTAAGGGAGATAGGTTGCTTTGGCCACGTACCTTTCTATCTATTTCCTGCAAACTACGCCTTCACAGATAGAATGCCAAACCCCGTTTTTACTTTGCATATGCGCCTGCTAAATGAAGAAAGCCGTTTTCGGCCTGCTTTCTGGAAAACAGGACGAAAACGGCTTTCAAATTATAAGAGGGTTCTCCTTATTGATACTGGATGTACAACGGAACCGGCGTCAGCTTGAGCAGGTCTTTGGGATCGTAGAGTTTCCAGCCGGCCTTCTTGGTGTCGTTCTTATAGAAGATTTTGAAACCAGTGTATTGCACAGGCTCTTTCTTGATATAGTCGTTGTAGGTGCTCTTCTTCAAGATGCGGTCACCCCAGCCGTCCATGTGCATCACAAACTGCACATTTGGACGCAGTCTGATTTGTTTGTAGTTGGTGACCATGCGCTGTGTGAAGCGGTGCACCACCAAAATCTTAGGAGGCAGATTGTAGCGCTTGGCAATGTCTGCCAGGACACCAGTGGCGTAGTTGATTTCTGAGGCATCAATTGTCCCCACGCGTCTACCCGGCACGGCGCCGTTCTTCATGGCAAACTCAGGGTCAATGCCCAAGTGCACCTGCGGCAGTTTCAGCCATTTCTCCAGCCTAGGAATCTCTTCTTGCAGGGTGCTTTGGCCAATCTGGATGTCCAAGAACACAATGGCATTGCGCTGCTTGGCCCAAGAGATGACAGAATCAGCTACGTGGTCGCTCATGCGAAGACGGTATTTACCGCCTTTACCAGGCTGGCCCTGGGCCGTTACCACAATCACGTGCAAAGCGGGCTGAACGGGCGTGGCCGGGTCAACCTTTGTCCAGGTTTTCACTTCCTCGTCCAATTTCTTGAGCATCTGCTTAGGAGGCAATTCGCCTAAGATACCCATGCGCTTAGACATGGGGTTACCGTAGTAGGCAATGATGCGTTTGTGCGGCAGGATGGCCTTAGTGGCCAAATCCAGAGAGTCGGCCTTGGCTTTGGCGGCCAATGAGTCTGCTACGGCCTTAGCCGAATCTGCAGCGGCCGCGGCGGCAATCTTCTGGTCTTGACGGGCCGTCTCCTCGGCGGCGGCTTTAGAATTACAACTGGTAAGGGTGGCTCCCCAGAGAAAGGCTAGGGCAACGGCCCCTCCCAACTTCAACTTCATGGCCTGCTTTGAGTTCATTTTAATAGGTACGCTAATCACTTGGGTAAACGTGAGTGGAATGGATTCTGGAAGATACCGGTTTTTGACGGATGTTTAGAAAGCCCGCGCCTGTTTTGTTTCCACTTTTTTGATTTTCACCTGTTTTCTGAAAATCAGGCCGAAAACGCTTAGTACATCTCATATTCCCTATATACGCAGTAAGCCGAGGCAGGAAACCAATCTGACTGGTTTTGTCACTTTCCCAAGGCAGGGCACGTACCAGATAAACGCGTGGGCCGGCAAATACAAACGCCGCCCGCCAACGCGTCATAAAAACAGACCAATTGTAAAGGATGGACCTACAATATAGGAAAGACGCTATCTTTACAGTTGCTTAGAACGGCCTGCCAGCGCCCCACAACCCAAGTGCCCATGAAGAAACTCAACAGAGTCTTGTTGATTGACGACGACGAGATTACCAACTATATGAACCAGCGCGTCTTGAACAAAGCCGAGATTGCCGAGCAGATTGACGTGGTGCTCAACGGCGAGGAAGCCCTGAACTACCTGACCGGCGAGGCCCACGCCAACGCCACCCTGCCCCTGGACCTGATTCTGGTAGACATCAAAATGTCGGTGATGGACGGCTTTGACTTTCTAGCCCAGTACCAGGAACTCCCCGACCACCACAAAGCCAAGAAGGTGTTCACGCTGTCATCCTCAGCCAGCTTTTATGACCTGGAGAAGCTAAAGGAGTTCCCAGACGTGGTGGGTTTTCTGTCCAAACCCTTGACGCAGGCAGACGCCATGCACTTAGTCACAGAGCATTTCAGTTAACACAAAAAAAGGAGGCTGTGATGGCCTCCTTTTTCGTTTTTAGCCTGTTTTTCAAGGAAATGGCCTGAAAACGGGTTTGTCAAAATCTATTCTCTGCCTCTGCGCTCAGGGGCTTTAATCACAAACTCCTGCGTGGTCTTAGAGCCGTTGGCTTCTACCTCTACGGTGTATTTGCCCGGCTTCAGGTACAGGCTCTTGTTGGAGGCTGGCGTCACTTTCACGGCCTCGCCGCCTTTGCGGCCTTCGTTCAAGGCTTGCTCATAGGCGGTTTGGTTGGCTGGCTCCACGGTCAAATCATAACCCACGTAGTTCAAACCCTTCTCGCTCTGGTCGGTTACCTGTTTCAGCACCTGGCCTTTGTCGGTTTTGATTCTGATGGTGGTGGTGCCGGCGTTGTTCACGTAGAACGGCACGGTCAAATTAGGCGTGAAGGTGTCCCCGTACGTCCCGAATTTCTCTCCCCAACGGTCAGAGTACTGCGGCGCGGTGAGTGGGAACATATGTACTGCCTTGCCTTGCACTTCTGGCGTCAACTGCTGCAAGTGCGCAATGTTACCAATGTACAGCGAGCGACCGTGCGTACCCACCACCAGGTCATTCTCTCTTGGATGGATGGCCAAATCATGCACCGACACGGATGGCAAATCATCGCCGCCCAAGGCCTGGAACGTCTGTCCTTTGTCAAGTGACATGTACAGGCCGTTGTCAGAGCCTACAAACAATAGGTTCGGGTTTTTAGGATCTTCTTTGACTACGTTCAAAGGCTCCTTCGGCAGGTTTTTGCCTAGTTGCTTCCAGTTCTTACCGTAGTCAGTAGACACGTATAAGTACGGCGTGAAATCATCCCAACGGTAGCCGTTCAAGGTGGCGTACACCGTACCCTCGTTTTCATTAGACGCTGAGATAGCGCTAATCCACATGTTCTTCGGCAGCTTATCCGAAATCTTGGTCCAAGAATAACCGCCGTCGCGGCTCACATGAATCAAGCCGTCATCAGAGCCCGTGTATAGCAACCCGAAGCGCTTCGGCGACTCCTCAATCACGGTCAAGGTTCCGTAGCCCACGTCACCCGCTCTTCCGCCGTTGGTCAAATCACCCGACAGGGCCTCCATGTTCTCTCCTTTGTTCAGAGAGCGGTGGAACTTGTTGGACCCGAAGTACAGCACATCCTGGTTATGACGCGACAACAGAATAGGGCTTTCCCAGTTGAAGCGCAACGGACGCTCGCCCAGTTGGTGCTTGGGCTGGATAGGCAGACGCTGACCGGTTGCCTTGTTCAGCCTGAAGTACGCGCCGTACTGTGAGCCGGTGTATACGGTGTTGTTGTCCCTGAAGTCTACCTGCACCATCATGCCGTCTCCGCCGCCCAAACGCTGGTACGGGTAGCGGCCGTTCTCTGTCCAGGCAGCGCTGGCAGTGTAGGTGCTTGGTCCGCCCCAAACGCCGTTGTCCTGCAAGCCGCCGTACACGTTGTAAGGCGTGGCCATGTCCACCGCCACTGAGTAAAACTGCCCCAACGCCTGCGAATTGGCTTTGAACCAAGTCTTGCCATCATCATAGGTAATGTTCACACCGCCATCGTTCCCGCTCACCAAATGGCCGGGCTTAGAAGGGCTCACCCACAAATCCTGGTGGTCTGAGTGCACGTTGTCGCCTTCAATGTTCTTCCAGGTTTTACCCGCGTCCTCAGACTTGAGCAAAGGCACCCCCAGAATGTACACATGATTCGGGTTGATAGGCGACACTCTAATGACCCCGAAATAGTAGCCGTAGGTATAGTACAGGTCGTCAATGTAGCCGTCATGGGTTTTCTTCCAGGTAAGTCCTGCATCATCTGAGCGGTACACCTGCGCGCCCGTCACCGGCGTCTCAATCATGACAGAGTTGGCGTCTACCAAGAAATCTGACAAGGCCACCGGTCTAATCTTATCCGTGCGCACCATCTCCTTCACGGAGCGGGCGGTGTAGGTTCTTGGGAAGTTGTTGTCGTCTAAAAAGGTGTTGATGGTAGCGTCATCCAGCTTCAGGAAGTCTTCTTTGGTGAAGTCCTTGAACTGCTCTTTGCGCAACTTGTTGGTGTTGCTGGCCACGGCCGGCTTCACGTCCTTGCGAAGTTCCTGGTTGTCAACGCTGGCGTAAATAATCTTCGGGTTGCCCGGGAAAATGCTCAAGCCAATACGGCCCACGCCTTCGCCGGCAGGCAGACCGCCTTCCATCTTCTGCCAGGTCTCACCGCCGTTGGTGCTTTTGTACACGCCAGAACCGCTTCCGCTCTCCACGAAGTTCCAGGCGCGGCGCTCGCGCTGCCACAAGCTGGCGTACAAAGTATTAGGGTTGCTTGGGTCAATGACCATGTCCACGGCGCCCGTGTTGGCGTTGCCGCCTTTCAGGACGTGCTTCCAGGTGCTGCCACCGTCGGTGGTCTTGAAGATGCCGCGCTCTTGGTTAGGCGAGTACAAATGGCCCACCGCCGCTACCCAGGCCATGTTCGGGTCAGTAGGGTTTAAGATGATACGGCCAATGTGGTGGGTCTCTGGCAAGCCTTTGTGTTGCCAGGTCTTGCCTCCGTCGGTTGATTTATAAATACCCACGCCCGAGTAAGACGAGCGGCTGGAGTTGCTTTCGCCGGTGCCTATCCAGAGGATGTTGTTTTTCCAGTCCACGGCAATGTCCCCGATGGTCATCACGGCCTCGCGGTCAAACAAAGGCTCAAAGGAGATGCCGTTGTTGGTGGTGTGCCATAACCCTCCAGAGGCATAGGCCACGTAGAAATTGGTTGGGTCTGTGGGCGACACGTCCAAGTCCACCACGCGGCCGCTCATCACCGTAGGGCCTACGTTGCGGAACGCGATGTTGCCGGCAATGGAGTTCTGCTGCAGTTTCAGGCGCTGCTGGTAGCCTTCCAGGCGCTCTTTGGCGGGGGTGAACGGTGGCTGTTTTTCTTTGTTTTTCTGGGCGATGGCCGGTAGGCTCAAAAGGCCTAGCATCATCAACGGGAAGAGTGGTTTGCGTAGCATCATGCCTTGTGCGAAGACGTCTGTCTTTTGTTGGTTAGGTTGGTGTTGGATTCCTGAAAATAGAGCAAAAGCGTCAGTTAATAAAATAAGCGCCAGCGCTTTCTAAAAGAAAAGCCGTTTTTGGCCTGTTTTTAGGAAATCAGGCCAAAAACGGCTTTGGATAGTACTAGTTTACGCTACTTCTTCTCTGCGGGAGCGGGCGCAATCAGTTTCTCTTTGTGCAGCTCACTGTGCCGTATCTGCCCGCCGGTGATGCCCGCCAGCGCCATGACACCAAAGGCCAATACAGACACAATAAGCGTGATGACGGCCCAGGTTCTTGGTTTCTGCGAGCGGGAGCCCCGGACTGATGTAGTCATCAACCCCATGACAGCGGCAGCTCCGGCGGCGCCCATTGCCCAGAGGGCAAACTCAGCGGCCTCTTCATGGGCCTCAATGTCATCATGGCGCACGCCAGCAAAACGCTCTACCATTTCTTCTGCTGGCTCACCAGTAAAATAGGCCGGCACCGTGAGCAGAGAGGAAATTAAAATAGTAGTCATTCCAGCTTTCAACACCGACACACTTCTGGTGGCAAACCCAGAAGCTAAAAGCAGCGCTCCAAACAAAGAACCAAGAATAGGCAGGTGATTTAGCAGCAGGTGGTAATGGGCGTCATTCATACAAGAAAACCGACAAGGGCTAGGAGCTTAAAAGAAAGCTTAATATTACAAATAAATAGCGGAACTGCTATATTACTTTAACCCGCTTGTCTTCAATTCCTAACCTCTGCAGGCTTAAAATGAATTCTTGGCCCGGTACTTCTGCGCATTGGCCGGCGAAAGCGTCTCGGCGAACTTGAGCAAAGCCTGACGGGTGAGTGCCGTGTTCTCAAACATGCCCATATGCCCCACGTGGCCCAGGAAGTAGGTCATGCTGTTCTCTGGCAGGTGACACTGTTGCAGAGTGGCCTCCAATGGCACGGCTGGGTCTTCTTTGCCCGCCATGAAGAACACGGGAATGGGCGTGGTTTTAAGAACCTCAGTGCGGTCTTTTCTGTCGCGCATGGCCTGCAGACAGCCTAGGATGGTTTCCGGCGACGTGGCTTTCCCAATGGCCTGCATCTTCTCAATGGCCGGCTGGCAGGAAACCCGATTGCTTTCGGCAAACAGGGGAGCCACGAAGGTTTCCATGAACTTGTCCACGCCATGCTTCTGGATGAACTCCACGGTTTTGTTGCGGCTGTCTTTCTTCTCCTCAGTATCTGCCAAGGCGCTGGAGTGGAACAGGCAAAGCCCGTACAACAGCTCCGGGAACAGCTCCGCGACCGCCAGACTCACGTAGCCGCCCATGGAATGACCTACCAGCAGGCATTTCTCTACGTTGAGCGAGGCCAGCGTCTCATGAACTTGACGCGCCTGCGCTTCCATGGAATATTCTGTTGGGAATCCGCTTTCTCCGTGGCCAGGCAAGTCTAGGGTGATTATTTGAAATTCATGGAGCAGCGGCTTTACGAAATCTGTCCAGAGCTCCTTGCTTTCGCAGAAGCCGTGCAGAAAGACCAAGGTGGGACCGGAGCCGGTTTGGGTATAGGAAAGAAGATTAGATGCCATAGGAAATTCTGATTTTGACCTGTTTTACGGAAAAGTGGCTAAAAACGAAGAGGTTTATTTGCCTTCCCTCCCCTGCCCCGTGGTTTCCTGCGGTTGTGTTTGTGGTTCCTGCAAGGCTTTGGTCTTCTTCTTGATGCTGCTGTTCGCCATTAAAGCGGTGATGATGGCCACAATGGGCCACTTCTCCAGCACCTCTAAGTGAGAAACGGTTTCCTTCCAGGTGATGCCTTGGCCAGACAATAGCTTCTTGACAGGTTCATACAAGTCAATGACTGTATAAATAACCACCACCAACAGCAATGACCGGCCAATGATAATGAGCTTCTCTTTGAAGGGCAAGGTGGGCAGGGATTCGTGGGCAGGGCTTGTCATGGGCTAAAGATACTCATAATTCCTGGTCGTCGTTTTTGGCTTGCTCTGGTGAAAACAGGCCAAAAACGGAAAGTCCTCCCAGGTTAGATAACCTGAGAGGACTCCCTTCATCCATTTTTTTCGAATTACACTCTTACCGTCACTTCCATCAACTCTCTAACGGCGCGCTCAATACCTTCTGGGTCAAAACCGCACAGGCGGTGTAACTCTAGCTGAGAGCCGTGCTCTACAATGGTGTCTGGAATGCCCAGACGCTTCACTTGCGCGTTGTAGCCGTGGTCGGCCATGAACTCTAAGATGGCACTGCCAAAGCCGCCTTGCAAGCAGCCATCCTCTACCGTCACTACTTTATCGTACTTCTGGAAGATGTGGTGCAGGAGTTTTTCGTCCAAAGGCTTACAGAAGCGCATATCATAATGCCCTGGGCGCAGACCGTCCAGTTTCAGGTTCTTGCAAACGTCTACCACGTAATTGCCAATGTGCCCGATGGTCAAAACTGCCACCTCCTCGCCTTCCTGAACGGTGCGGCCTTTGCCAACCTCAATCAGCTCCAGTGGGGTGCGCCATTCGGGCATCACGCCTTCGCCGCGTGGGTATCTTATGGTAAAAGGCCCCATGCCGTCTTGGCTAGCCGTGAACATGAGGTTACGCAACTCTTGCTCATTCATTGGAGAGGACACCACCATGTTAGGCAAACAGCGCATGAAGGCGATGTCATAAGAACCGTGGTGCGTCTGACCGTCTGCCCCGGCAAAACCGGCTCTGTCTAGCGTGAAGACCACGTGCAGGTTCTGCAAACACACATCATGCACCACCTGGTCATAACCGCGCTGCATGAAGCTGGAATAGATGTTACAGAACGGCACCATGCCTTGCGTGGCTAAACCCGCCGAGAACGTCACGGCGTGTTGCTCCGCAATGCCCACGTCAATGGCGCGGTCTGGCATGGCCGCCATCATGATGTTCATAGAAGAACCACTTGGCATAGCCGGGGTCACGCCCATGATTTTGGGGTTCTGCTCAGCCATTTCCAACAGCGTGTGTCCAAATACATCCTGGTACTTAGGGGGCTGGGGCGTGGTGTGGTGTACTTTGTAAATTTCACCGGTGACTTTGTCAAACAGACCCGGCGCGTGCCATTTGGTCTGCTCTTTCTCCGCCAAGGCAAAGCCCTTGCCTTTGACGGTCACGCAATGTAGAATCTTAGGTCCGGGAATCTTCTTCAGGTCTTGCAAGACGCTGGCCAGATGATTGACATCGTGCCCGTCAATGGGACCGAAGTACCGGAACTTGAGGCTTTCAAATAGGTTGCTCTGCTTGAGGAGAGTGGCCTTGATTCCGCTTTCCACCTTAGAGGCAATCTGCTGGGCGTTCGGGCCAAACTTGCTGATTTTGCCCAGGATGTTCCAAAGCTCGTCGCGCACTTTGTTGTAGGTGCGAGACGTGGTGATGTCTGTTAAATATTCTTTGAGCGCGCCCACGTTGGGGTCAATGCTCATGCAGTTATCGTTTAGAATTACCAGCAGGTCGGCGTCAGTGGCGCCGCCGTGGTTGAGGGCTTCAAAGGCCATACCGGCCGTCATGGAGCCATCCCCGATCACGGCAATGTGGTGACGGTCAAACTCTTTCTTAATCTGGGAGGCCACCGCCATGCCCAGTGCTGCCGAAATAGACGTACTGGAGTGCCCCACGCCAAAAGCATCGTATTCGCTCTCCTTGCGTTTCGGGAAACCCGAGATGCCGTTGAGTTTACGGTTGGTGTGGAAGTTGTCTCTTCGGCCGGTCAGGATTTTGTGGCCGTAGGCCTGGTGCCCCACGTCCCAGACCAGTTGGTCATAGGGGGTGTTGAACACGTAATGCAGGGCCACGGTCATTTCCACCACGCCCAGGCTGGCGCCAAAGTGGCCTCCGTAGATAGACACATTGTCAATGATGAACTGTCGCAGTTCCTGGCAGACCTGTAACAACTGGTCCTCAGACAGCTTCCGCAGGTCAGCGGGCGAGTCTATCTTGGACAGTAATTCTCCGGGTTCAATGATCATATGTCTTTCTACTTAGCAAAATCTTAACCAATGAGGTGGCCAAATGTTCTGGTTTCCCCAAAAAATGTAAAAATAGCAAAAATTCTTATCCCTCTTGCCAAGCCGCTCGCGTTGCTTATTTCTCCTCTACGAAAAATAGACGTTTTTGAATAAAAAGCCTGCTTGCTTGTAACGCAAAAGGAAGCGTGTACAACATCAAAGGGAAAACCGGCACCGTGTACCTGGACGCGCCCACCGGCCCCGTCAGCCCTGCTACTAGCAAAATCACGCCCAATAGGAGCATCTTTTCAAAGACAGGCACCTGCTTGTTCATCGCAAAAAGCACCAAGGTGAGTACCTTCAACAAATTGGCCAGCACCAGAAGCACCAACGCCAGCAGGAAGAAGAAATTGTAGCCTTTGAAATATGTGAATAAACCACTGTAACCTTCAGCTTGCAGGTAATTGCTCAGCCCCGGCCCTTTCTTGATATCTACCCCAAAATAATGCACCAGATCATACCGACCCGGGTCCAGAAAGAAATGCACCATGCCCATTAGGTGATTTTGCGCATACGTCACAGGTGACTCCAATAGAACATTTACGCTGGCTTTTCTGATGAATTTCTGCCGTTCGGCAAAGGATGGTTGTTGGTCGGCATTGGTTTCTAAGGCAGTCAAGGCGCTGTCGGCATAACCGTAACCATGCTCCTTTTCCCAAACGCCAAACGCATTGAACTGGCGCAGGTTGATCTCCTGGATGCTGGAGAAATGGAAGTATCCCGTCCTGTGCTCATTGTAATTTTGGTATGCGAAGGCCAGCGCCAGGGGCAGTACCGCATACAGGTACAAAAGCGCTTTCTTTCGCCTTATGCCCTCAAAAATCCCCCAAGCTAGAAACAGAAAGGTGAACGGATAGAACAAGGGCTTGGTGAGCATGGCCGCTGTCAAAAAGAGGCTGGCCATTAAAAAGTAGTACAAATTACCCCTCCTGCGGAAATGCAGAAGGCAAACAAAGCAACCCAACACCAAGGCCTGCACCAAGATCTCAGACATGACCATGTTGGCATAGATGATTTGTGCAGGATACAGGACCAAGGCCAACAACAACACTATTGGGTAGCGGCACTGTAAATAACTAGCCTGCCACAGCTTCTGCACCGTGTACAAAGTAAATAGACTAAGGAACGCCTGCGCCAGTAAAACGCCCCAAACGCTAGTGGTTACTAGTTGCCAAAGCAAGATAAACAACGGGTAGACCGGCGGCCGAAGCGTAAAGCCTTCCAGAATAAATGGTGCTTGCCACACCGCACTATAGATTTCTCCGTGCTCCCGCAGGTTCTGGGCTACGTTCAGGTATTGCTGAGAATCGGTGAGGAGATAGGCTTGGTGGTTCAGTTGCCAGAGAAAGCCTGCCAGGTGCAATACCACTATAGTCAACCAAACCCATTTCTGGTTTCTGGACTCTTTGGCTGATGAAAAAGTGGGCGTGGAGGTCAATCTGGGCAGGGCTGGTTTTTAGGGAAAGCAAGGTAGCCAGAATTAGGCAGTCTCTGGTTTTCTGCTTCGTCTTCTTTTTTTTGCCTAATTTTATGTCTTGAAGCCTTAGAAGCAAGGGCTTTTCTATACGATGCAGACTCGTTTTTGACCTGTTTCCCAGAAAAGAGCCCAAAAACGGCGCTGGCACCTAAAACGCCTTTCGCCTGAATCTGCTTCTAACCGAGCTTCCACCGTAAGACGTAGCAGAACAGAATTCGTGAGTTTCGAGATAAAATTATCGCTTTTTGAGGGTCCCTTTGACTTATTGCTCTTCTTTATTGAGCGCGATGAGCTGGACATTCATGATATTCCCATCTCGCAGATCACCAATGACTTTGTAGGCTACATACGCCAGCTGGAGACCATGAACATGGAAGTGGCCAGTGAGTTCATCCTCACCGCCGCCACGCTCATGCGCATCAAGGCCAAGATGCTGTTGCCCCGTTTTGAGAAAGACGAGCAGGGCAATGAGATTGACCCGCGCCAGGAACTGGTCCAGCACCTCTTGGAATACAAGCGCTACAAAGAAGTCTTAGGCGACTTAAGCTTGTTGGAGGATGTGCGCCTGCAACAAGAGCGCCGCGGCAACACCGACGAGGAACTGGGCAAGATTGCCGCCAAGCACCAGCTGGAGTACGAGCTCAAGGACCTCAACCTCTACCACCTCATGCAGTCTTTCCACAAGGCCATGCAACGCTACGAGGAAGAACAAAACCGGCCCAAGCACACCGTCTATACCTACCCCTATACCATAGACCAGCAACGCAACTACATCAAGCACCGGGTGAGCGCCCAGGGCGCGGTGCAGTTCACAGACATACTGGAGGCCTTCCCCGACAAGATTGGCCTTATCTTTAACTTTCTGGCGATTTTAGATTTGCTCCAGCTCAATGAGATTGGCTTGGAGATTGGCGATGGCTTTAATAATTTCCGCATCGTGCCCTTTTCTGATACCCAGCACCTGACCGTCTCTGAAACCAATGGATCTGAATAGAAAGAAACTTCTCTCCTACTTCACGCCGCAGCGCATTCTCATTCCGGTGGTGATTGGCTTGAGCGTGATTGGGTACATGTTCTACCGGGACAGCGCCCAGATGGACTTAACGCCGCTCTACAACGCCAAGCCGTTCTGGCTCTTTATGACGTTTCTGGTGCTGGTGGTGCGGGACTTCGGGTACATTTACCGCATCAGGTACGTGACGGAGAAGTTCTTGAGCTGGCGCAAGAGCGTGGACGTGATCATGCTCTGGGAGTTTGCCTCTTGCGTGATGCCCTCTGTAGTAGGCGGGTCAACCGTGGCTGCTTTTATTTTGAACAAGGAAGGCCTAAGCTTGGGTAAGTCTTTGGCCTATGTGATGGTGACGGCCATGCTGGACAACCTGTACTTTATTGTGGCCGTGCCGCTGGTGTTCTTGATTACCGCCGGTGACATCTTCCCGCAGGTTTCTGCCATGGAATTCTCCGTGACGCAGAGTTTAGAGATTGCCTTTGTCATCAGTTACCTGCTCATTGCCTTCTATGCGTTCTTGATGGCCTATGGCCTGCTCATCAACCCGAAGGCCGTGAAACGCCTTTTCTTACGCGCTACCTCGTTTAAATGGACGCGTCGCTGGAGACCGGGCGCCTACAAGCACGGCAATGAACTGGTATGGGCTTCGCAGCATTTGAAGGGCAGCACGTTCAGTTACTGGATGAACGCCGCCCTGAGCACCGCCTTTGTCTGGACTGCCCGCTACTTTGTCATTAACTGCCTCATTGCTGCTTTCACAGACATAGGCTTCCATGACCACGTGCTCATCTTCTCTAGAAACATGGTCTACAAAATTGTCTTGCTAGTAGCCGTGACGCCGGGCGGTGCGGGTATTGCTGAGGTGGCGTTCCCTACGTTCTTCGGGCAGTTCTTGGGCCGATTCACCACGGTGATTGTTTTGCTGTACCGCGTGGTGACGTATTACCTGTACCTGATTCTAGGTTCTTTCTTCCTGCCTCGCTGGGTATTGCGCGTCTTTGGCGAGCATCCGCAGGACGACGAGGACGATGTTTAAACCCTTGCCTCCGTTTTTGGCTTGTTTTGGGTAAAACAGGCCAAAAACGGAAGGTTATCTTTTCTTCTACCTTTTCTCCTTACTCATGCGGTTTTTAAAAGCCTTTGTCTTGTTGGCGCTTCTGGTAAGTACTTTTACCTCTTCTTTTGCGCAGACAACGCCCACTGATGCCCCTAAGCCGTGGGTGCAGACCTCTTTTCATGGACTCTCCTTGCTGGATCCCATGGCCTTGCAGAAAATGGAGATTCCGGTGGCCCCAGAGCAGAAGGCCATGTTCCACTCCATGGAGGCCCACATGGGCAACGGTGGCGATTACATGATTTACAGCATGTACATGCACGCCAAAACCACCCAGGTCAGTATTCAAGGTAGTTTACAAGGCGCCATTCAGAATGCCGTTACCCAGCTGCAAGGCACTGATTTCCAGATTGAGTTCATGGAATTGAACCAAGAGAAAAGCGCTCTGCTGGCCACTGCCACGTTCACCAGAGGTACAGACAAGATGATAGTAAAAGGCTACGGCTTCACTGACCAGAAAGGCAAGGCATATATTGTAGCTGGGTTTGGAGAGGACAACCTTAAGATGCACAATACCTTTACCCGTCTTTTGACTAGCATTAAAGTGCAGTAAAGAAGAAATGCTTTAAAGCGAAAAGGCCTCCTGATAAGCAGAAGGCCTTTTTTATGGACAACCTATTTTGTAAAGGAGACACAAAACCCTTGCCTTTGCAAGATTACACGGGGATTGTTTTATCACCACGCATACACTCGGGCAATCATTGCCGGCCTTTTTTCAGTAAAAAAGTCGCCATTGGTGATGGGTGACCGGGTAGTAAGTTTGGTTTTTGGCAGGTTTTTGGCCAGACGTTTCAGGTAGACTAAGTTTTATTTTTTTACGTATCCAGAGAATAGTCTAAAATCTATGGACACGAATTAAACTACTTTGTCAACCCTAATCCAATTGCTATGGAAACGACAGCAAATAGATCAACTGCCCCCACCCAAAGAATTGGTGTCCGCTACGGTGTGCTTTCGGCCTTGGCCATGATTATCTATTTCATTGTCATTAACCTGCTTGACCTGCAAGACAGTGAATTGGTGCGCTTTGGCAGTAATATCTTTATCATAGGAGCGGTGGTGCTGGCCATTAGGTCACTCAAGAAAAACTATGAAAACCGCAATAGGCAGACGCCCTACCTACCCGGTCTGGCCATCGGGTTTCTGGTGGGGTTGATTGGCTCAGCCCTCTTTGCAGCCTTCATCCTGATCAATGCCATCTTCCTTGACCCTGACTATGCAGGCGTTTTGGCCACCCAAGACTACTACGGGATTCAACTGCCCCTTATCATGGTAGCGGGATCTGTTGTGATTCTGGGGACGGCCACAGGCGCCATGACGGGCTACATTTTAATGATGGCGTTTGACAATTCTGGCGGGCAGTTTAGCAAGGATGCTTAACATCTTTGTCATTTCCTTAAAAACGTTTTCGGCCTGTTTTCTGTAAAACAGGCCGAAAACGGCACTACCCATCTTGCACAAGCTTTAAAATAAGCGTCAAAAGAGTGATGTCAAGCTTTGTCGCTTTGCCTTCTACGTAAGAAGTTTATTATCTCAGTAAGCCGCCTTGGTCAGATCCTGTTGGTGAGGCTTTCCTCTGGGCACTTGCAAAGACAAGGTCATCTTTATTTCCTCATTAGATTCCAGCGGCTCCCATTTAGGCATTTTTCTGGCTGCCTTGAGCACGGCGCTGTCTACATCACTTCGTACGGACTTCACAATCTCAAAATTTGTCAAGGAGCCATCTGGCTTGACCACGAAGGAAAACACGACGTTGCCCGAGACATGTGCTTTTCTAACCGCCACCGGAATCACCAGGTTTCTGTACAGGAAGTCTTCCAGCACCTGGTCGCCGCCCGGGTAGACGGCCATTTTTTTGCTGACGGCCATTCTCTCTCCATACTTCTTATAGTCCTTCACCCCGGCCTCTATGCGCACGGCCAACTTATTCTCCTTGGGTGGAATAGGGCAGGAATAGCCGTCACTGTAGGCGCAATACGGATTATAGGCTTTGTTAAAATCTACCCAGACGCTGTCTGTGCCCATGGGAATGGCAAAGTCCATGTACCGGCCGGTGGCATATGTTTCTTGCCCGGTGGTAGCGTCTGTGAACGGAATGAACAGGTAGTTGGCGTACTGCACCTGCTTCATGAGGTCCTGGTTCTGGTAGGCGTTCAGTTGCAGCTTCTGACCGTTCAGGTTAAAGTGAAGTTCGCCGTATTTGACGTATTCTGGCGTGCGCGGGCCGGTGGTGGGCATTTTAAAGACGCCTTCATTGGCAGTGCGCACAAACTTGGCCTTGACGCGGTAGGCTTCATTGATTGGATAATACTCTAGGGCTGCGAACGTGGATTTGTCCTCTGGCGTGAGCGGGGATTTCTCACCGTGCTTGAACACGCTGTCCTCTTGGGCGCGGTGCTTTAAGATTTCTTGGTGGTACGTGGAGGAAGTCTGTGCTTGCACCCAAAACGGCAAAAGCACCAATACTAGCAGGGGAAAATATCTTTTCATAAAAACGCATTTGGAACCTAACCAAAGTTACAAAATCAATAGTCATCTCCCCTCTTGCGTTTTTGCCCTCTTTTCGCTAAACCAGCCCAAAAACAAATAGAACAGGTACTACTTACCAGAATAAGCTTACAGCAGGTGTCTTAGTATTTGATAGATACCCTATAAGGAATAGTATACTTAACGCTCACAGCCCTGCCATTCTGTATACCTGGGTACCAAGTGGGCATAATCTTGAATATGCGGATCACTTCTTGGTCAATGCTAGGAGTGAAGGACCTTTCTACTTTAATGTTAGCTACTTTGCCTTCGGATCCTACTGTCATAGAGAGTACTACGGTGCCATCCATACTTTCTCGCCTTCTAGAGACATCTGCAGGAACCCTAAAGTTGTCACGTATGAATTTGTACAAGGCTGCCATTCCTCCTGGAAATTCCGGCATCTTCTCCACATTTTCTGTATAAGTGATAGACTCTAAGATAGCAGGTAGAAGATGCTCTTTCCGTAAAATGTACCTAACAGCTCGCTCTTTCGTTAGAAAGGAAGGACTTGGGTTAAGGGCTTCGGCATGGTAGACAAAGTCAAACGTCCCTATCTTGGGATTCTCCTTTTCTATGTAATTGCTGGAGGGCCGGCCAGTAAATACGTCAAAAAGCTTTCCTTCTTTTAGTACGCCAGCTTCAAACAGTTCCTCAAACACCGACTTACCGTTTTTCTGAGTAGCCTTCCATTGACCAATTCTCTTGCCTTCTTTCCAGTTACCGGTAATGTTTACTGTAAAGTCTATGCCTTTTATCTGAGCCCGCATCTTGGAGTACCAAGGGCCCGTGCCATCCTTCACTAGTTGTTGCCCGGTAGTATCATAGAAAGCTAGAACCTTAAAGTCTCCATTCTCCAGGTATTCAACGGTCTGCCAAGGCTTGCCCGAGGCGTAATAGTATTCCCATGTACCCACGGGCTTGTCTTTCAGGAAAATGCCGCGCTGCTCTAATTTCTTGTTGGAGTAACTGGTTTGGAAGGCTCCGTCTTTGCCCGTCTCTAAGTAATTCACCTGCAGTAGCGGTGTGCCGTTGGCGTAAAAATCAGTGACCTTGCCCATGAATTTCAGCCGAACGGTGTCCAAGCTACCCACTCGTATAAAAGACGCCTTCTCTTTGACAGTCACCTGCCAGTTTTGGTCATAAAACATAGTGACCGGTACCACCTGCGGATTTATTTCTTGGGCCATGCTCCTATTCCCCAGAATGAGAAAGAAGATCAGTACCCACACAAAACGAAGATTCATGATGGGATATAAATATGGAATAGATAGCCTAAAGATAATCAACCATTCCGTTTTCAGTCTGTTTTCGCTAAACCAGCCCAAAAACGGCAGGCACAAAAAAAGCCTGACACGTGAGCGTCAGGCTTTTTTGGGGTATTTTCTAGAAAACAGACTAGAAACGCTCGTCAGCAGAGAAGAAGAAGTCTCCTTCAATCTGGGCGTTCTCATCAGAATCAGAACCGTGTACGGCGTTGGCCTCAACAGACTTAGCGTATTGCTTTCTGATGGTACCGTTCTCAGCCTGGGCTGGGTTGGTGGCGCCAATTAAGGTACGGAAATCCAACACGGCGTTGTCTTTCTCTAAGATCATGGCCACGATAGGGCCAGAGCTCATGTATTTTACCAGGTCACCATAGAACGGACGCTCCTTGTGCACCTCGTAGAACTTACCGGCACGCTCCTCAGTCAGGCGCGTCTTTTTCATGGCTACAACTCTAAAGCCAGCCTCTTCCATCATTTTAGTGATACCGCCAATGTGGTTGTCCTGCACGGCATCTGGTTTAATCATGGTGAACGTTACGTTTCCAGCCATTTTTCTTATTATTTAACAGTGATTGACTAATTGAGACGCAAAATTAGCACAATTTGGTAAAAGTCTTTGTTCTGCCTGATAAATACCCCAAATGAGGCCTTTGTTTCCCTTGGGCTTTTATTTGGTTTGTACTTTTATTCTTCTGAATTTTGCATCTTATACCCGCATTTTTTCTGACGCGGGTGGAGCGTATACAATGCAACAAATCAACGAGCTACGAGAGCTTTTGCAATCGCCTAAGAAGATCATGATCACCACGCACCATAAACCGGATGCGGACGCGTTAGGATCTTCACTGGGGCTGGCAGGGTATCTAAAGAAAAAGGGCCACCAGGTAACGGTGATCACCCCCACAGACTACCCCTCCTTCCTTAACTGGATGAGCGGCAACGACGAGGTCCTTATTTACAGCCACCGCACAGACGCCCAGGCCCAGGCCATCATCAAAGACGCCGAGGTGCTGTTCTGTCTGGACTTTAGCGCCTTGAGCCGCATCAATGAGCTGGGCGGCTACATACGTGAGGCCAAAGGCACCAAGGTCTTGATTGACCATCACCTGGAGCCAGAGCCCTTCGCCGAGATCATGTTCTCCAACACCAGCGCAGCGGCCACCGCAGAACTGGTCTATGAAGTGATTAGAGATTTAGGCGATGAAGAACTGATAGATACCGCCATTGGGGAGTGTTTGTACGCCGGCATCATGACCGACACGGGTTCCTTCAGACACGCCAGTACTACCCGCAACGTGCACTTGATTATTGCGGATCTGTTGCACAAAGGCGTAGACATCTGTAAGATTCACCGCAACATCTATGACAGCTACTCAGAGAGCCGCCTGCGCTTTTTGGGATACGTGCTCAAAGACAAACTGACGGTGGTGCGGGAATACAACACCGCCTTTATTGCCGTTACCTCAGAAGAACTAAAGCAATACAACTCCCAGACCGGTGACACAGAAGGGTTAGTGAACTTTGCGCTTTCCATTGAAGGCGTGCGTTTTGCCGCTCTGTTCATTGACCGCACAGAGGCCGTGAAGATCTCCTTCCGGTCGGTGGGCGACATTTCTGTGAACGAGTTTGCCAGAAGTCACTTTAGCGGGGGCGGACATAAAAATGCTTCGGGCGGAATTTCTTATCTTTCCCTGGCGGAAACCGTGGAGAAGTTCAAGAGCCTGCTGCCCCAGTATGCAGACCAATTAGCCAAGTAATCAACCAAATTAGATTTACACTACTTTAAAACCGATGTTAAAAAAATCAATCTACTTGTTGCCAGCCTTGGCAATAACCCTTTTTGCCCCGTCGTGCAAGAACTTGGGCAATGACTCATTTCAGAAAACCGCCTCTGGCCTAGAATACAAACTATACACGGCTGGCAAAGACGGTGGCTATGAGGTAAAAGATGCCGCCAAGGTAGATTCTACCAAAATGGGCAAAGTGATGACCTTTGAGATGGAATACCGCACAGAGAAAGACTCTTTGCTGTTCAGTACCAAAGACAACGCCATGCCTATCCAGATTAAACTGGTAGAGACGCCTAACAAAGGCAGCATTGAAGAAGCATTCTTGTTGCTAGACAAAGGCGACAGCGCCGTGTTCAAAATCAACGCAGACACTTTGTTTGCCAAGACCTTCAAAGCCCCACTTCCTCCGTTCATCAAAAAAGGAAGCTTTTTGACCTTCTTCGTGAAGGCAGTGAACCTGCAGACTGAGCAAGAGGCTATGGCTGACTATCCTAAAATGATGGAGCGCCAGCAGAAGGCAATGGAAGAGAAAGCCTTAAAGCAAGCCCCTATTGACGACAAGTTGATTCAGGAGTACATCAAGAAGAACAACTTGACGGCTCAGAAAACGGCCAACGGTGTGTATTATGTAATCTCTCAGCCAGGCACAGGCGCAAACGCTACTGCCGGTAAAACTGTGAGCGTACAATACAAAGGCACCTTGTTAAACGGTAAAGAGTTTGACTCTTCTGCCAAGTCTAACGGTGGCAAGCCAATTGAATTCCCATTAGGCCAAGGCCAGGTGATCAAAGGCTGGGAAGAAGGCTTACAGCAGTTTAACAAAGGCAGCAAAGGCATCTTGTTGATTCCTTCGCCAATGGGTTACGGTGCCATGGCCCGCGGCGCAGACATGCCGGCTAACTCTATCCTTCGTTTTGACATTGAATTGGTAGACATCAAAGACACGCCGGTGAACCCAGCGGGTCCTGCCGGTCCAGGTCTATAATTCTTAACAAGATGCAACAGTTGGTAAGAAAAAGCGTGCTGTGGCAATTAGTGTTGTCTCTGTGTCTGCTTACAGCCTCAATGGGTTGTAAGGATGACAATATAAACCCCTATGACAACTTTGATGCCGCCGCACAGGCAGAGTTTGACGACAAATTGATCAAGGATTATCTGGCATATTATGATATTACAGATTATACGCGCACTGCGTCTGGTTTATACTATGTACAAAAAACCAAAGGCAACGGCGTAAAGCCAGTAAAAGGCCAGCAGGTAGAAATGCACTACGTAGGAAAAATCGTAGAAGACAGCCGAAAGTTTGACTCTTCTTATGACCGTGCGCAGACTTTCAAATTTGTGTTGGGCCAGAACAAAGTGATCAAAGGCTGGGAAGAAGGTGTGCTTTTGATGAGCAAAGGCGAACAAGGCCTTTTAATCATTCCTTCGCAATTGGCCTATGGTCGTTACGGCAGTGGATCTATTCCTCCCAACACGCCTATCATGTTTGAGATGGAGTTGATCAACTTCTGATCATACCCTTTTATAGAAAAGGCCACCTGTTGCAGGTGGCCTTTTTTTATGCCCTATCCTAAGCAAAAGCAGATGCTTCTCCGGTTTTGGGCTATTTCTTGAAAATTAGGGCAAAACGACGTTTACGTGAGACCAGAACGCTTTTACTCCACGCTCAAAACCTCAGAAAGCACCGCCAATGATTTTATCTCTCCCAAGTTGGCTACGTGCAGTTGAAAGTACTGGACCAATAGCTGGAGTAGTTCGCGTCGGGCACGGCCGTTGAGGATATGCGCAGCCACGCCGTTTTTCAGAAGTTCAGTGAGGTACGGCTCTAAACGCTGCAGTTGCATCACGCTGTTGCCCAATACCGCAGAGCCTCCGGTTTCAAACGCAATCTGACTGATAAGCTCATCGGCAGAGGAAACCCCGAAACCCAGATACCCCGCCAACTGCAGCAGAAACGCCAAGTGGAAATTCTCAAAGCCCGCCGGCGCCTCGTCAAAGGCAATGATGGCATCGTGCAGAAATTCAAACAACGAGCGGTTTTCCTCTTCTTCTTTCACGGTACGGGCCACCATCTCAGACAAGAACATCAAGATGCTGCTCTTCCTGATGTCATAAGGTACAGATGAGAACGGATGGCTGCACTTGTACTCAGAGATGCGCGTCAAACCGCCTTTGGCCGAAGGGTACACCACCATATCCAGCAGCGTGAAGGGCTGGAACAGGGCAATCCTAGACGCACTCCCCTTTTTGCGCACGCTGTTGACTATGTAGCTCTGCAGGCCCAGCTCCTCGGTGTAAATGCGCACAATAATGGAGGACTCCTTGAACTTGATGAAGTTTAAAACAATACCCCGGGTCTTTATCAGCATGCCAAATGTGCTATAATTTCAAAACTGAACTTGTGGTTGAACGCCATAGCTTCAAAGCTTGGCGTTTTCAGGCTATTATCCAGAAAACAGGTCAAAAACGAAAGCCTGCGGTAAAGCTGCCTTTTATGACAACAGCTATTGTACGGCTATTTTGATGGAACAGGTCTCAACGCCATCATCAGAACCGGCCAGCACTACATACACACCCGGTTTGGCCTTGTTGCCCTTGTAGTCGCGGCCGTTCCAGGGGAAGGTACCGCCGTTGGACTTTCCTTCATACACCAACTTGCCGCTAGTGTCTGTAATCTTCACCCAGCCGTTGTTGGGCAAACCTGATATGCCAATAGAGCCTGTGTACCCTGCCCGCACCGGATTGGGGAACACCTGCAGACAGTCTTTGCTCACTTTTTCTGTTTTGGTGGCAGCGCCTCTGTATGCCGCAACGCCGGCCTCGGTGCCAATGAAGACTTCGCCGGTTAAGTGGTTGATGGCAATGTCCCTGATCTTGTCTGAAGGCAATGGACTGTTCTTGGTGGTGAAGTTAGAGATCAGCTCCTCGCCGGTTTCATTGAAGAGCCACACGCCGTTGTCGGTGCCCATCCATTTGCGGTTGCCACCGTCCACGGCAATGCTGCGCACCACCTGTCCCTGCAGCAACGGGCGCCGCTCATAGATGGGTAGATAGGCGCTTAGATCATCCGTTGAAAATACATCGGCGCCGCTGCTGTAAACGGCCACCCCAGATCCGGTTCCTACCCATATTTCGCCTTTGTTGTCAACGGCCAGGCTGTAAACCTGCGGGCTGGGCAAACCACCTTCGCCGGCCCCGCCTAGGTAACGGTAGGTTTTGTCCAAGTCATTGTAAACCACCAATCCCGCGCCCGGGGCATTGGTACTCACCGTAAGCCATTTATAGCCCTCGTTGTCAATCACAATCTTGTCCAGCGCGTTGCTGAACTGAAAATTAAACGGATGTGATTTCCAGGTACCGTCTGGCAGTAGCTCAAACAGACCAGCCGCATTGGCTTGTTGATTCCGGTTCACTACCCACAAATGGCCTTGCGGGTCCACCGCAAGACTGGTGATGCGCACAAAATCCTGATTGCTTGGGATGGCACTTCTAAGCGGACTGTTGGTCTCATTGTAGAGCGTCACCTTATCAAGACCATCCCATTCCAAAAGACCGCCGCCATAGCTGGCCAGGTAGAACTTACCGGTCACCGGGTTTCGCACCGCGGCTACCAAGTCGCGTACATTACTCGGGAATTGCCCGCCGCTGAACCGGTTGTAACTAGTCCACTGCCCGTCCTGGTATTGGTAGAAGCCTGCGCTAGAGCCAGCCTGCAAGTAGGATTGGTTAAAGCCACCGCCCAGAGCCGTAAGGGTATTATTTTCAGCGTACAAACTGAACACATCCACAAAGGCCGGACCATTAGGCGCGATGGTTTTTGCCGTGTTATTCTTTAGTTGGACTAATCCATTCACGTAGTCTGCTACCCAGATGCTTCCGTCCTTGGCCGGAATAGCCATGCGCGCGGAGGTTATAAATTGATTAGTATAGTTAGTGGCTTGGCCGTTGGCATTGGCTTCTACTACGTTGGGGCCGCTGGCCAGCACCAGCCTCACGCCGTTGGTTTCAATGGCCGCAAACTGATTGTCTGGGGTAGAGAAAGGCGCCCTCTGCCAGGTATTGTTTTGGTATTGGTACAGCCCGCTGCCATTCACGCCCACATACACCCTGCCTTGAAAGGCTGAAATTGTTCTCGTGTTGTCGGTGGCCTGAGCAGGCAATCCTTGGGCAATGGCAAATCTTCGCCAGGCTCTGTAGTCTAGCAGGTTAGCGTTTTGGAGAGAGGCTGCCATGACGCCCATAGAGGAGGTGATGAACAAACTGTCTTTGAGAATGGTGGAACTGTAGACCTGCACCGCTTCGCCATGCGGGCCTAGGTTGGAGTAGGTGTCTTTTACTTCCAGTTTGACCAAATCCACAACAACCAACCCGAAAGATGTGGACAGATACGCTTTCTTCTGGTGCGTGTAGAGATGATGAATGGTTTTGACGCCGGCAAGTTGTTTTCGCAGCAAATCGGTGATGTTCTTAATCTTGCCGTCCTGCACCAAGTCCAGGTTGGTGTTCTCATAGGCCACCACCAACGTAGTAGAGGCCGAGTCATAGCGCACACTGGCCAAGTTTACGTCACTGAAGCCATCGGTGCGGGTAAGTACTTGCAGTGAATTGTCTTCCTTGATTAATCTGAAGAAGCCATCTTCCGTGGCGACATAGATGGAGTTGGGAGTTTCGGTGAGGGCCTTGGCGCGGTTGTTAGGCACGTGCAAACGCCAGGAACCTAGGGGCAGAGTAGAGCTTTGCGCCTGCGCCGCGAAGGTTAACACCCAGGCACAGAGAAAACTCATCCAGAACTTTGCAGAAGAAAGCACCATATGTAAAGATACGCAGTTTGCCTTCGTTTTTGGCCTGTTTTCCGGAAATCAGGTCAAAAACGCTAGTGCCACACCAGCATGGACAAAATGCCCGTCACCATGATGCCTTTGCAGAGCCAGCTCAACTGGGCAAAGTCGCGCTTGCGGTCAGCGTAGAATAGTTGCCGAAATAGCACCAAAGACGGCAGCACCACGCCAATGAACAGGTACACCACCAACAGCTTGGACTCCCACTCATGCGCTATCACAAAGCCCGTGAACGCCCAGAAGCAAAGTAGTAGAAAGTACAACACCCACTTGGTTTTGGGCAGACCCAGGACAATGGGCAAGGTCTCGCATCTAAAGGAGGCATCACCCTGCACGTCTTCCATGTCTTTGACAATCTCCCTGATCAAGGTCATCAAAAACGCGAAGATGCCGTAGGCCCAGGCCGCCAGCGACGGTTGTCCCGCCTGCAAGGGCACCACCAGCACCATGGCTGCCGCCAGCAAGGCTACCGTTATATTACCCACCAGCATACGCTTCTTCAACTGCGCCGAATAGCCCCACAACAGCAGTCCCGTGCCCAGGTACACCAAGCCGATGCGCCAGCCCAACAATGTCCCCAAAACCACACTGACCAACGACAGGTACAGGTGCAACATCATGGCTTTGCGGCGGGTGAGGCCTTTGCCTACTATGATGCGCTCAGGCTTGTTGATGCGATCTATCTTGAGGTCATAGTAATCATTGATGATGTAGCCAGATGCCCCAATGCAGAACGTGGCCAACAACAGAATGCCAAACGGCCAGGTGAAGGACTTAGCCAGACTACGCTCCGGAAACACCAGACACAGGCGCACCAGTACCTGCGTGAGTAGCATGATGACCAGATTAGGAAACCGAATAAGGGACAGGAGACTCTTCACAGCGCAGATAAACCCAGATAGGCGGGCAAGGTACGGCAAAGGGGCCACAAATGAAAAAAGCCCCTAGACCAGGGGCTTTTAGAAGAGTTCACAAAATGGGTATGCGAAAGCGGTAATTAGAGTTTCTTCACGTTTACCGCGTTAATGCCTTTTTTACCTTCTTTGGTGTCGAATTCCACTTTGTCATGCTGTTGGATTTGGATTCCGTTGAGGCCTGTCACGTGTACGAAGAAATCCTCATTGGTGCCTTCTTCGGTGATAAAGCCGTAGCCTTTAGACTCGTTGAAGAATTTTACCGTTCCTGTTTTCATAAGAAATTAAAAATTGAAAGAATGAATGATATTGTAAATATATGATTTCTTTCAAAAAAGCCAACTTTCTTTACAATAATTTGAAAACCAAGCACGTTAGTGGAAAAAATCCCTCTACCAGCGCTTCTGTAGCTTCATCACCATCTCAATCAATTCTCTAGCAGCGCCTTTTCCTCCTTCGGCGGCGGCCACGTACTGGCTTATGTCACAGATGTCAATGGCCGCGTCTGCCGGGCACGCCGAAATCCCACAGTATTCCATAACTTCCAGGTCTGGCATGTCATCTCCCATGAACACCACCGTCTCTGGCTCAATGCCATAGTAGTAGAGGTAGTTCTGGCAGGTGTCCAGCTTGTTCTCCACGCCCAGGTAAATGTCCTTGATGTCCAGTTGCTCCAGACGCTTGCGCACGCCAGGCTCGTTGCGGCCAGAGATAATGGCCACTCTATAACCCTTCTTAAGCGCATGCTTAATGGCATACCCGTCTTTGATGTTGAAAGACCGCGCCTGCTCTCCCGTAGAAAAGCACATGAGCGTGCCGTCCGTGAGAACGCCGTCTACGTCAAAAATGAAGGTGGAAATGTTCCGGAAGTCTGGAAGCGCTTGCATGGCAAATCTGGCTACAACAGTCTATTGATTGTCTCTCCACTCATACACCCAGGCGGCCTGAATCTGCTCCAGGTGGCCCTCGTTGGCCTGTTCGCGGGTGCCTTCAAAGTTAGGCAGCGTTAAAATCCACTCCAGCAAGTCCGTGAACCGGATGCGGTAGATTTTGCTTTCACCAAACTCATCGCCAAACTTCTCATAAAGCGCCATGGCAATGTCTTCATGGTCGGCCCAGTTGATAGGCGGTTCATATGATTTATTCATAATTTCTAATGATTAATAGTAATGATTAATGACCAGTGACTAATGATTAATAAGAAATGAAATAATCAGAAATGTTAAAAACAGCAATACTCATGATGTGTCTTCATCTGATATTATTCATTGGTCATTAATCACTATTCATTAAAACTAGTGTCCAAGGAAATCTTGCTTGGGGATGGTGACTACCAGGTCCTGGCCGCCTTGCACCACGCACTGGCAGGCCAGTCTGGAGTTAAGGCGCGGGTTCACGGCGCGGTCAATGAAGTCTTCTTCCTTGTCGGTGATTTCGGGGAGGTCATCCATCCCGCTTTCAATGTAGACATGGCAAGTACTGCACCCACAGACGCCTCCACAATTGTGCTGTAGTTGTACGCCGTTGTTAAGGGCTACATCCAGCACAGACTCTCCTTCGGCTCCCAGATGAGTTTCATCTGGTTTCCCGTCTTCGAACTTATAAGTAATATTGACGACTTTCATTCTGGGGCAATGTTCATTAAGGGTGCAAAGGTAGGCAACCTGCGGCCCCTATCAAAACCAGACGAGTTTTGTCTTCGGTATCAGAAAGGCAATCAGTCGTTTTTGGCCTGTTTTCCGGAAATCAGGCCATTTTCGGAGGCGGTGGTTTGAATGCTTCGGGTAAGGGTCTGGTACACCTGCTGGTACTGCGGATTGCCGGCCAACAATTGCAGATGCGCCTGAATGGTATTCTTGTCATTGCGTTGCGCCGGTCCGGTCTGCACCATGAACGGCGGAAACTGCCTGGCCTTCTCCAGTGTCTCCTGCATGAGCGGCTCCAGCAAATGCGTAGGCAATTGCGCCTTCTGCAACAATTCCTGCGCTATGCCCCACAAGTGGTTGGTGAAGTTACACGCGAAGACGGCGGCCACGTGCAATTTCTTGCGCGCCTCTCCCTGCAGGATTACAACCTGATTGCTTAACAGTTTGCCCAGTTCCTTTAAAATTCTCTCGTCTTCTGGTCTTTCCGCTTCTACACAAATGGGAATTGTCTGCCAATCCACGGCCTTTTCTTTGCTGAATGTCTGCAAGGGATAGAAGACGCCTCTCCTTACTCCAGAAATAGACGAAAGCACCTGCAAAGGCTGAGCCCCCGAGGTATGCACCACCAAGACATTGGCTGGAAAAACCGCTTCTCTCGCCAACTGATCCAAAGCCTGGTCTGGAATGGAAAGCAGATAGATATCCGCCAGCGGCGCTACGGTAAAATCAACATTGGTGATGGCTTGACTTTGGACTTGTTGCGCCAACTCTTGCGCATGCCTTTCTGTGCGACTGTACACCCAAACTACCTCTACGCCCGCCGCTTTCAACCCAGTAGCTAAGTGCGTGCTTACGTTGCCTGCGCCTATGATGGCTACTTTGGTCAATTGGCTAGAAGAACTTGAAAGCGGATTAGAGTCTGGTTGCATGGCGGAAAATAGCCTCTTTTTCTGAAAACTCGGCAAAAACAGGATTTGTAAATAGAAAGAGGGAGAACAGTTGCCTGCTCTCCCTCTTGCATAATTTTATAAAAACCGCTTAGGCTATCTGCTTTTCACGAGTGGTGATGGCCTTTTTACCAACTGCTGTTTTGCCACCTTTGGTTTTGCCATCATTGTAGTGACGCACAATGGCCATGATAAACCCGATCGTCATGATGATGGTACCAATCCAGAGAATGCTTATGAACGGCTTCTCCATAGCCTTCAAGATGATATAGTCCTTCTGTGTGGTATTCACACCGATGGTAATTTTACCCTTCTCTGGGTTGATGCTCAACAAGAACAGACGCATGCCTAGGTCTTCAATCTCTTCTGGCACCTGTCCTACCTGGCTCTTGTTTCTAATAGCGTAGATTGGGTGCGCGTGGTACGTACGGCGTTCGCCCATCACCTGCATGTCTGCCTGCACGGCAATGTCGCCCGGCTTCAACTGCAACAGCAAGGTGTCTTTGGCTGGCTCAATACCGTTCAACACGGCCACGTAGTCGTTCACGAAGATGGTGTCGCCAATCTTCACTTCAAACTCCTTCAGTTCGCCCCACTCCTTCTCCTCATTGGGGTCTGGAATGGTAGAGACGTGGGTGTACAAGTCTTTGCCCGGCATCATCTTGATGTCTGGCGAGGCCAGCAAGCCCATCTCTGGGTTCACCTGAGCCCGTGGGTACAGCGTAAAGACTTCGCCTGACTCGCGGTGCTTGTATTCTACCTGGTAATAGGTATTCTCTGGAGACACCAGATCCACGGTATCACCGGCGTTGTAAATCACCTTGTCGCCGTCTTTCAAAGGACCGCGGGCTACGGCTTTGTACTCATCGGCCAGCCTGAAGAGCATCTGCTTGTTCACATGCTCTGGGATGTTATCTACCTCCAGGTACTGGCCTTTGTAGGTTACTTTGTAAGGCCCCATGTCATTGGCATCATTGCGCCACAGCAGGACGTTGTCGCGGTTAATGTCATCGCCAAACTCACGAGCGTACACCATTCCAGACATGTTCTTAGAGATGATGTTAGAATAGCCCGCCGAGAATAATATACCCAACAGCATCAGGGCTACCCCAATGTGCGCCACCGCGCCACCGGCAATAGCTACTCTAGACTTGAGCAGTACAAACAACACACGCAGGTTACTGAAGAAGGCATACAAACCGGCAATCAAGACCACAATGTACACGGGGTTGTTGATTTTCTCCGCGATGCCCATGTCTCCCCGCTTACTCAAAAGCAGGATAAGCGCCGTGAACAAGGCCGTGAAGATGAACGGCACCGCAAACACGTCAGAGATTTTCTCGCCTAGGTTCTGCTTGCGCCACCATAATAGTTGCCCCGTGCCAGACAGGAGCGCGATGCCCACGCCCATCCATAACTGGAACTTGGTGTAGTGCGCAATCTGGTCTGCAGGTAAGGCCGCGTTGGTTTTCACGCCAATGAAGCCCATGAAAGAATTGTACACCGGGATAGACGTGGTCACCAATACCTGGAACGCGCCCAAGCAAAGGACCGCAGCCCCAATGAATACCCAGAATTCGCCATTATAAGTGGCAATCTCTTTCTCAGTAGCAGGAATGAACTTCCAGCGGTAAATCAATAAGGCGATAGACAGCACCAGGAACGCCGCCAAATAGGTAAACAACTGCCCTGACAAGCCTAAGTCAGTAAAGGAGTGCACGGAGGCGTTCCCCAAGATACCACTACGCGTTAAGAAGGTAGCGTACAGGATTAGCAGGAAGGACGTGATAAACAAAATGAAGGTAGCGCGCAAAGCAGTTCTGCTCTTGCGGTAGGCAATCAAGGTATGGATAGCCCCTACTAGTACTAACCACGGAATGTAGACGGCATTTTCTACCGGATCCCAGTTCCAATACCCGCCAAAGTTCAAGGTCTCATAGGCCCAGTAGGCACCCATCATGATCCCAAGACCCAAGATACCCGCGGCAAATAAAGCCCAAGGCAAGGCAGGTTTAGTCCAGGAAGAGAATTCCTTCTTCCAGAGACCGGCAATGGCGAAGGCAAACGGCACCAAGGTAGCGGCAAAGCCCAGGAACAAGACCGGCGGGTGAATCACCATCCAGTAGTTCTGCAACAATGGGTTTAGACCAGTACCGTCTTTAGGTACAAAATTAGGGTCCATCTGGAACACCGGAGCATCCGTCATGAAGTCCCGCATTAAGATAAACGGTGAGCTGCCTAGTTTAAAGTCGCCAATGACCACGCCCAGAATCATGGACGTCAAGAAAATCTGCACGAAGGAGAAAACGGCCATCACCGGGCTTTCCCACTTCTTAGAATATTTGATTAGAATAAGACCCAAGACCGCATGCCAGAAAATCCAGAGAAGGAACGAGCCTTCCTGACCTTCCCAGAAGCAGGAAATCATGTAATGCACCGGCAGGTGGTTGCTGGAGTGGCTCCAGGCGTAATGGTACTCGTAGCGGTGCGCGTAGATGATGTTGAACAGGGCGAAGATAATCCCCACCACGGCCAAAGAGTGCACGAAGAAAGCACCTCGGGCCAGCTTGCGCCAGGATTCTTGATCAGCCTCTAGGCTATTCAGCCGGGAAGCGAAGAAGTAAGCAAAAGAAGACACCAATGCGGCCACAAACGCGACAATCACACTGATATGCCCAACATCACCAATAAGAGTGTTAACCATGATGGTTAGTTAAGAATTAAAAGTTAAGAGTTAAAAGTCTATTGAGACTAACATCACCCTTCCCTATCACTAAATTATAATCTTCAAATTTGAGAGCTAAGCCTGAGTGAAATCCACTCTTAACTTTTAACTCTCAACTTTTAACTAAAGTCTGGCGGTTTTGCCTTCAGCCTTAACTTCGTTTTCTGTGTATTTAGAAGGACACTTCAAGAGAATCTTGTCGGCCACAAAGGTCTTGCCCTGCATGTTACCGGTGATGACCACCTGCTCAGAACGGTCAAAGTCCTGCGGTTTAGGATTGTAATACACCACTTGCTGCTCTACCCGATTGGTATCTACCAGCACGAAGGAGAAGTAGTTGGGGTCAATCATAGGATCATACTGCATGCCTACAATGTGGCCTTTGGCGTCTTTCTTCAGGCGTCCTACCACGTGCACTTTGGTGTCATCACCGTCTTGAGCGCGGGCCTGGGCCTCAGAGAAAGGCACGTACACGCTGGCGTCTGATGCTGTGGACATGATGATGGTGATGGCCGCAGCGATAATCAAGATTCCGAAAATGTGTATTCTTTTCATGGTTGCAAGAGCTTGAGCGGGGTTTTCCGCTTACCTAACACTACTTACTATAAATTAAATCCGCAGGGGCGGCACTTTTAAAACAGCCCTAAAAAAAGGTTGCCTTTTTTGGCCTCTTTTTACAAAAACAGGCCAAAAACGATTTTATTGCCTTAGCTCGCGCTCTAGCTTGGTTACTTTTCTATCCAGAGAAATCAAGTAGATAAGCAATCCTAACAGGATGGTCACCAACACGGCCACCACAATGTAAATCTTGCCGTCCTGACGCATCACATCGGCCATTTCGGGCCCGGAAGCGGCGGCGGTAGTAGTGGTAGTTTCGGCTTGGTTTTGCGCCAAGGCTGGCGTTGCTGAGGCGGCTACCCAAAAGAAGAGTAGCATCAAGGTCCATTTATATAGTTTCATATATGCGTTGCTTCAAAAGTTCAAGACGGGCTTTTACGGTCACCATCCAAATACCTAACAGGGTCCAACCTAACACAGCCGGGTAAAACACTAACCTTAACCGAGCGTCTAGGTCATAAGAGTTAAAGCCAGGGTTTCCGCCGTTGCCGGGGTGTAAAGAATCTGTGAGTCTTGGAAGGATGAAAAGCAAAGGAATCAAGGCCGCAAAGGCAAAGATGTTGTACACCGCGCCAATTCTAGCCCGTTGCTGATAATCTTGGAAAGATCCGCGCAGAATCAAGTAGGCGAAGTAAATCAAAAGACCAATGGCCGAGGCGTTCTGCTTCGGGTCATTGCTCCAGAACTCGCCCCAGGTGAAGCGCGCCCATTCCATGCCGGTCACAATACCCAGCACGCCAAACAGAATGCCCACCTTAGCCGCTTCTACCGCCATCACATCATTCTTAAGCGACGGCGTGCGCAGATACTTTATGGAATAGACCACTGAAATAAGCAGAATCAGGATCATCCCGAACCACATAGGCACGTGAAAGAACAGGTTGCGGATGGTCTCATTCAAGATGGCCAATCTGGGCACCTCAGAGAGCATCCCTCCCACCACGGTAAACAGGAGCAAGGCTATGGTCAGCCATTTCCACCAGGATAGTTTCATTCTTCTAGTTTAAACCGTTGCTTAACTGCGCCACAAATACGGGAACAGGATGTAAGAAACAGTGACAACAATCATATTTATCGCCAGAACGGTCAGGGCCTCATCCAAACTCAAGGAGCGGTCCAGCCCGTCAATGGCGTTCTTAGACATTCTAATCAACATGAGCAGCATGGGCACCATCACCGGAAAACTGAGCACCGCCATCAAAGTACCCGTGTTAGAGGCCTTGGCCGCAATGCCCGAAATCATGGTCAGCGACGTGGCAAACCCCACCGCGCCCAGCACAATGGCCGCCAGAAACATGGTGATGTCCTGCACTGGGTTGCCAATCACCACGGCATAGAAGACAAAGCACAAGAGCGCCAGCACCAGCATCAAGGCCGTGTTATACAGAATCTTGGCCAGAATCACGCCTTGCGGACTCACAATGCTATAATAATAGAGCAGGCGTCCCCTACTCTCCTGGGCAAAGCCCTTGGCAATGGCATTGACTGCGGTGAACAGCAGAATGACCCAATACAGGGCATTCCAAACCGGCACCTGCAAGCCTCCAAACTGCAAACTGAAACTGAGGTAGCAAATGAATACCGTACTGCCCACGTACAGGAGCATGCCGTTGAACGCATACTTCTGTCGCCATTCCAGCACAAAATCCTTTTGCATCAAGTAGATAACCTCTTTCAGGAGCACGCTTTTCTTCTTTGGCGCAAAGGTACAACACAAAACCATGGCACAAGATGATTTCTATCATTAATCACAGCGGGACGAGTCCGTTTTTCGGTTACTTTCGGGAAATCAGGCCAAAAACGGATTTCGTTTCCAAATTCATCTATACCTCACCCATCGCTTAACAGTCCCATAACATTCTACCCTTGCTTTTAACAATAGCATAATTTGGCCTTAATCTTCAGGTAAAGGGCTCTCTCTAGTTTTGCATCGAGACTAATCATCAAGATGCTATGAGAACTTTTCTACTCACCCTCCTCCTTATCAACACCGCTTGGATGGCCTACGGGCAACAAGGCACCCTCACCGGAAAAGTAAAAGACGGCAAGACCGGCGAAGCCCTGATTGGCGCCGTGGTTTCCGTGACGGGTTCCAGCATGGCCACGCCCACTGACTATGAAGGCAATTTCACCCTCCCCTTAAAACCCGGCACTTATAGCATCACCGCCACCTATGTTTCGTACACGCCTTTCACGCAGGGCAACGTCACCATCACGGCCGGCCAGACTGCTTCTCTCAACCTCAATCTAACTGAAGACTCCAAAAGCCTGCAAGAAGTAACGGTAGTAGCCGAGCGCCAGACCAACACCGACATCTCCCTTATCAAAGACTTAAAGCAGAGTGAAGTAGTGGTGAGCGGCATGTCCAGTGAGCAGATTGTGAAGGCCCAGGACCGGGACGCCGCCGAGGCCGTGAAGAGAATCCCAGGAGTCACCATCCAAGACAACCGCTTTATTATAGTAAGAGGCTTGAGCGAGCGCTACAATTCTGTTTTGCTAAACAATGCGCTTACACCCAGCTCTGAAGTGGACGTAAGAGCCTTTTCCTTTGATGTACTGCCCACCAGCGTCATAGACAGGATTCTGGTCTATAAGTCGCCGGCCCCCGAATTACCCGGTGATTTTGCTGGTGGGGCTATCAAAGTCAGCACCAAGAACACCGTGAGCGAGAACAGCACCAGCTTCAACTTCGCGACGTCTTTTAGACAGGGCACCACCTTCCAGGATTTCTACACAGACAAAGCCAGCAACTTAGATATGTGGGGCTTGGGCAGCAAAGACAGAAGCCTGCCTAGTGGCCTACCGTCTACCAATAGATTCCAGGCCTTGGACTATGCCACCAAAGCGCAGTACGGTCAGCAATTGGGTTTACGGAATGTCTGGACGCCAACCAAAACAACGGCCACGCCAGACCTGCGCTTTAACCTAGGCTTGAACAGGGTGATGGATTTAGCGGATTTTAGGTTGTCTAGCATATCTGCTTTAACCTATTCAAATTCACGTTTGCATCAGAACATCTCGCGCTGGGATTACCAAGAGGCCAGAGACAGTGAGGCCGTGGAGACCAATTGGGCTTATCAAGATGATGTTTCCAGCAACACGGTGCGCCTGGGGGCTTTGCAGAACTTCTCGCTTAGGCTCAATGAAAACAACAAAATTGAGTTCAGGAACCTGTTCAACCAGATTGGCATCAATGAGGCCACCGTGCGCGAAGGACTGAACATGGAAACGGGTACCACGCAAGAGGAACGAAACTATGCCCTACGCTATGAAACCCGCACTATCTATACCGGTCAGTTGCAAGGAACGCACACCACAGACAATCAACTCAACACCTACACCTGGACCACGGGCTTCAACTTCTTGAACCGCCAGGAGCCAGACTTGAGAAGGGTAAGAACGCAACGCGATGCCGGTTCTGAAGGCCCATACAAAGTGCAGATTTCTACCAACTCCACGCCCTATGACGCCGGCCGGTTCTACTCTAACTTGGATGAGACCGCATTCATCGCCGAAGGTCAGTTCCAGCATCTGTTCCAAGCCACCGACTCTGCAGACCTGGAGACAGCACCTAAGTTTAAAGCTGGATTTTATTTAGAGCGCAAGGACCGTGGCTTTACCGCCCGCACCTTAACCTACAAGCGGAACACCGGCATCAATGGCGAACGTACCGAGGATGCCATCTTGAACTTGCCTTTAGACCAAATCTTCGCGCCTGAGAACCTCAATACCTCTACCGGGCTTCTTTTTGACGAGAGCACCTCCATTGCCGATAGATACGACGCCTCCAACACGCTAGGTGCTGGGTATGTGGCCTTGTCCAAGAGGTTTTTTGAGAGGGTAAATTTCTACGGGGGAGTTCGCGCTGAATACAACATACGTGAGGTAAAAACGGCAGACCAGGCTGGTCCCTCTAATGTAGACCAACGCAAGCTGTATATTCTGCCTTCCCTCAACACCGCCTACAATTTCAGCCTTCGGTCATTGGTGCGCCTGGCCTATGGCATGACGGTGAACAGACCGGAGTTTAGAGAGCAGGCCCGCTTCAGCTTCTATGACTTCAATGAAAACGCCTCGGTGCGCGGGAATCCTAATTTAAAAACCGCCACGGTTCATAACCTTGACATGCGCTATGAGTTCTACCCTACTCCCAATGAGTTGCTGTCAGTGGGTGTCTTTTACAAGCATTTCATTGACCCTATTGAAACCCGCATAGAAACCGGCGCCGGCCGTAACCTCACCTTCTCTAACGGAGACTTTGCCAACAGCCTAGGCGTAGAGGTGGAAGCTCGAAAATCCTTCCAGGAGCTGTCCTCCAATAGCTTCATCCAGGGTCACTCACTGGTGTTGAACGCCTCTGTGATTCACAGCGAAGTCAACCTAGGCGATATGGCCACGCAGGCCGAGCGCAAACGCCCGCTCATGGGGCAGTCGCCTTACATCGTCAACACCGGTTTGTACTACCAGAACGACGAGACCGGCTGGCAGTACTCGCTCCTCTATAATGTATTGGGCGAACGCGTTTACCGCGTGGGCAATGATGAGAACCCCTCCATCTATGAGATGCCCCGTCACGTGCTGGACTTCACGTTGACCAAAAACTTCAGAAGCGGACTACAGCTGAAAGCAGGCGTGCAGGACCTACTTAACCAGAAATTCAAGTTTGTGGAGGACACAGACCAGGACGGAAAGGTGGAGAGCACCGACCTGACTTCCAGAAGTTATACCCGGGGCATGTATAGCACCATCGGCTTAGGCTACACTTTCTAATCTATATAAAACCACTTACCAACCCTATTTACTTAAAACCAGAATTATGAAAGACGCCAAAAAATTAGGACTACTCTTCTATTTGTTGCTAGTAGTCACGTTCACTGCCTGCACTGAGGATGATGATGATTCGCCGTTGGTAGTTACCAAAGGACAGGGCGTATTGCAAGGCACTATCACCGCCAACAGAACCCTGGACGCTGACACGGTTTACACCCTCAAGGGCTTTGTATATGTAGACAACAACGCCACTTTGACCATTGAGGCCGGCACCTTGATTAAAGGAGAGAAATCATCACAGGGTACCTTGATTGTAAAAAGAGGCGCCAAAATTATGGCACAAGGCACCACAGAAAAACCCATTGTGTTCACCTCTAATCAACCCAAAGGCCAACGCGCTCCTGGCGACTGGGGCGGAGTGGTTATCTTGGGTAAAGCCAAGCAGAACCAAACCTCTGAGCCTGTAGTAGAAGGCGGTCCGGATGCGTACTACGGGGGCACCAATGATGCGGACAACTCGGGTGTTTTCAGCTATGTGCGCATTGAGTTTGCGGGTTATCCGCTACAGCCCAACAAAGAACTGAACGGCTTGACCATGGGCGCCGTAGGCTCTGGCACGAAGATAGACCACGTGCAGGTTTCATTTGGCGGGGACGATGCCTTTGAGTGGTTCGGGGGCACCGTGAATGCCTCGCACTTGGTGGCCTACAAAAACACCGATGACATGTTTGACACCGACTTCGGGTACAGCGGACGTGTGCAGTTTGCCTTGGGCGTAAGTGACCCTAACCTATGGGACGTGGCCTCTGGCGGTGCTTCCAACGGTTTTGAGTCTGACAATGACGGTTCTGGCTCAACCTTGACGCCTTTGACTACTGGCATTTTCTCTAACGTGACCATCATAGGACCAGGCGCCAACTTGCCAACAGGTGCTCAGTTTGGCCAAGGCGCGCACCTAAAGAAGGGCACCAGCCTGTCCATTAGAAATTCTATCATCTCAGGATTTAACAAAGGCATAACCTTAGACGGAGGTTTAGTGGAAGGCTATGCGCAGAACAACAGCATCAAAATAATGAACAACATAGTAGCGGGCGCCGGTTCTAATACAGCCGTGAACAAAGCCTCTTCTTCTACGTCTGCCTTCAACGCCAGTGACTGGTTCTCCGCTTCATCTTACAACAACGGTATTAAGACTACCGCTGAACTTGGATTGAGCACTTCCGCTCCTTACATGCCTAACACGGGCTCAATGGCTTTAACCGGAGCCTCCTTCACTGGCTTGACCGGCTTTGAGAACGTGACACATCTAGGCGCTTTCGGGACCACTAACTGGACCACCGGCTGGACGAACTGGGACCCTCAGAACACAGACTACTAAACCTTATTGAAAATACGACGGTGTCTCTGAAGGGTGAGATACAAGGAGACACCGCCACTTGCCCCATGAAGTAGTCTCTCATGCGGCAGGGGCCTGCCATTACTGGCAGGCTTTTTTATTTCCCGTGCCCTACATAAACTTGCGGTCGTTTTTGGACTGTTTTACTGAAAATATGCCAAAAACGACCGTATTCGCTAAGTTGATTTGATGCCATCCAGCTTGAATCAGCATCTTTAATAGGCAACCTTGAAGGTTTTCCTTCCTAAGCAAAGGCACCTATAAGCAGGCCACTCTACAGATGTAGTCATGAGAGAAACAAGTTGGATAGGCGCTAAAAGCTGAAGCCGTTTTTGGCCTACTTTCTGGAAAGTAGGCCAAAAACGGCTTCAGTGTATTTGATAGACTTGAGCTTCTCTTTTAACTGATAGGCACTTTCCGCAGGATAGACTCCACGAAGTCCTTGGTCTGTACATTGTCTGCCTCTGCTTCATAGTTTAGGATGATGCGGTGGCTTAGCACGTCTGAGGCAATCTCCTTGATATCTTCTGGCAACACGTAATCGCGTTCATCAAAGAAGGCGGTGGCTTTTGCAGCCAGGTTCAAGGCAATACTGGCCCTTGGCGAAACCCCAAACTGCAGGTACTGCGCGAAGTCGTTCAAATCATAATCAGCGGGGCGCCTTGAGGCGAAGACCAACTCAATAATATAGCGCTCAAGCGTCTCAGAAATCTGCACCTGGTTAATGGCGTTCCGGATGTCAAAGATGTCCTGTTTGGTTAAGATGGTGTTGACCGTACTGCTGTACGACAGGTTGGACATCCGGCGCATCACTTCCAGTTCATCTGCCTTGGTCAGATAGTCTACATAGACCTTCATCATAAAGCGGTCCACCTGCGCTTCGGGCAACGGATAAGTTCCTTCTTGCTCTACCGGATTTTGGGTGGCCAGCACCAGGAAGGGCAAGTCCAGGCGATAGGTTTTATCCCCGATGGTCACCTGCTTCTCCTGCATGGCCTCTAGCAAAGCGGACTGCACCTTGGCGGGCGAGCGGTTCACCTCATCCGCTAAAATCAAATTCGCGAAGATGGGTCCTTTCTTTACTTCAAAGGCTGACGAGCTTTGGTTGTAGATCATGGTGCCAATCAAGTCAGAGGGCAGCAAGTCTGGCGTGAACTGAATACGGGAGAAGTTGAGGTGCAAGACCTTGGCCAGCGTATTGATGGTTAGCGTCTTAGCCAGACCTGGCACTCCTTCCAGTAGAATGTGGCCATTGGTAAACAAGCCAATGAGTAGGCGGTTGACCATGTACTGCTGGCCCACCACTACTTTGCCCACTTCCCTGAACACCTGCTTTATCTTAAGCTGGTGCTCCCGAATCCGTTCCTGAAATAAGAGTTCGTCCGTCTGCATACTTCTTTTACTTGCTAAAACGCAAGATACCTAATTCTATTGGTTCAATGGCACTTGGTCCAGTAAAGCTTATACACCGAGTACGACAGGGCCTCAACCTAATCTTATTTGCTTATCTCAATTAAGGAGACCAGAAGCAAGATTCTACCATAATGAGTATTGAAAAGTCTCTTAATGATGGGCCTGGAATCTATACTTAACTGAAGGCCATCTGGCAACCTTTGGTAGAAGCTCTTTTCCGCTTAAAGATTATAGCAATATTGTTTCACCTACCAGATGACCCAAATCCTTTCTATATATCATAGACAAAATCGATAATCAGTCAATGCAATCATACAATCCATATTCACATATGACTATTTAAATAAATTTTATTTTATAACAAGTAAAGAAGAACCTTATAAAGCACACTCTCCAAACATTCAATATTAGTCAAACACCTCATATGCTCTATTTTAAGCGTTTATCCACCGTTTAAATACGGATATTCATTGCGGTTTTATTCATCGTGAGAATCTGTTCATTCATCGAATTGATTTTAAGCGACCGGAACTTTATAGTCAATTTTGGACTGTCTTAATAAAAATAGCACAAGCCCCGAAACCTTAGATATATAAAAATTACAATACTAAGGAATTAATCTTGCCTATAAGGATTGATTTTAAGACAAAAAGCTTAGAGAAAACTAGAAGATAAAACGCATGAAACACCCCGTACTCCTAGCCCTAATTGTTTTGTTCCTGCTCCCACTCACCATGCACGGTGAAGGATCCAAACAACTAACACCTAACCTGTCTACGGCAGCATTAACAGATCCCAACAATGACAAAGCTGGTTATTTGGCCCATGATGCCAACTTTCCTAGTGCTAGTGGGGTGTCTATCACATCGCTTAGTTTCTTGAAGCCTTCTGGATTTAGCCGCAACGGTGCTACCTTTTCGTCAGATCATAGATTATTGATTAGGGTGAAAAGCGGTGAGCGCTTGTTTTACGGTGTGCGTAGAGCAATTCATGACCAAGCAGGAACCGCCAATCAAGATGACTTGATCATCACCATTAGAAGAGCAGCCAGCAGCACAGACCAAGTGGGTGTTATTGTCCAACGTACTACGTTGACCAACAATACAAACTCTACCAATGACATGTTGTTGAATGCTCAAAATGGGGTAATTGGCACTGCAGCTCAAGTGAATGTAGGACCCAAACACACCACTAATGGAAGAGCCTACAACACTACCGGCTATGACCCTCTTGGGTTTTTGAATGATACAGGTGCTGATCAGGATTACTGGGTAGAATTTGAGCAAGTAGGGGAAGCCAACATGGCGGATGGTCAAAGATTCTCTGTTTATGATCTTTGGGATTTTACGGTAATAGATGCCGCTGGCGCTGAAAAGCCTGGCCGCATGCGCAGCAAACTCTGGTCATTCTCTGCCGGCGGAACCACTAATGTTTTCTCTAAGAACTTTAACATGTTCCCGCTTATTCCAAGTGAGGATCAAGCAAATGCCTATTTCGTGAAGAAGGTTGAGTTGGCCGGCATTGCCCCTCAGAACTTTTTCAGGTTTGTGACCAACAAATATGGCTCTACCACGGCTGCAGGTTCTTCAAATGCAGACAGAAGAAAAAGTCAACTGACCCAAACAGATTACCCAGAGTTATTCAACTTTGTAAACAACCCAGATGTGTCCATCTGGCCCTCTGCCACAGCCCCAACCTTTACCGTAGGCGTTGCCTCTGTATGTAACACTGCTACCAACGGCGGAAAATCAATCTTCAGCTTAAACACGACAGAGAGCAGTACCTTCATTGTCTTAATTAACTTAAACGGAGTGGCCGGCTACCAACCTGGTTCTTCTGACGTGTTGCTGGAATCTACTGGTTCCAAAGGAGCCCGCACGGTTGAATGGAACGGTTTGAACGGCCTTGGCCAAGCCGTAGCCAAAGGTACAAGTTTGGACTACTTTTTCAGGAACAACAGTGCTCCTATCCATTTCCCGGTTTGGGATGCCGAAGCCAACGTAGGCGGCTTTAGAGTAGAAGATGTGCGTCCTGTTGCGGGCTCAAACTACAATGGTCTTTTATTCTGGGACGACTCCAACTTACCTACCACCACCTTTCCTTCGCCGCAAACTGAGTTATATGGTGTTGTATCTACAACGGGAGCACACGCCTGGGGCTCAGCTTCTACTACGGCTGGTGATTTGAAAACCGTTAATACCTGGACGTATGGCTACACTGGTTCTTCTACGCAAACAGCTGCTTTCAATTATGATTGTAGCGCAGATGTAGCCGTTACCAATGTAGCTTCTGCGGGCACTTACATAATGGGCCAACCCTTTACATATACCGTCACTGTCACCAACAACGGCCCTATCCCTGCCACCAACATACAAGTAACAGATAAGCTGGATGCCAGCAAATTAACGTTTGTCAGCTCTTCAGACGCTACTAACTATAATTCAGGCACAGGCATCTGGACGGTGGGCACGTTGGCGGTGGGCGCTTCTAAAACGCTTACCATCACGGCACAACCATTGGTGACAGGCTCTATTGCCGCCACAGCCACGCAGACACATACAGAAGCAGACAACGTTACTAACAATAACAGCGCCACAGCCACAATTGCCGTACAGCCTGCGGCCGACATTGAGGTGAAAAACGTCAGTGACAAATCCACTTACAACAACGGGGATTTGGTGACTTACACCATAACGGCTCGCAATATTGGCCCTAACGCAGCCACCGGAGTTTCTATCACTGACAAACTACCAGCTGGATTAACGCTAGAAGGCACTATCCCATCTGCCTATAATGCTTCTACCGGAGTTTGGACAGTTGGCGCCTTAGCCATCAACGAAACAAAGACCCTTACGCTCACAGCCCGAATCTCTACGTTAGAGTCTAAGACGACTACTGCCAGTCTTGATAACCGTGCAGGCTTTGAGATAGATTCCAACAGCGGAAATAACAGCGCCTCTAACACCATCACTGTAGCACCAGTGGCAGATGTTGCCGTTACCAGCTCTGTGTCCAATACCAACCCTGGCCAAAACGAGATTGTTACATTCACCGTCAAAGCAACCAACAACGGCCCTAACAGTGCTACAAATGTTGTATTAGCCAACGCAATCCCGGCAGGCATGGAGATTACCGGATCTAGCGCCAGCTTGGGAAGCTTTGATAAGAATACAGGCACTTGGACGGTAGGTAGCATTGCTGCAGGTGCTAGCCAGACGCTAACGGTGTTTGCTAAAGCAGCCAACACTGGTACCTACACCCTGCAAAGCACTCAATCGCATACGGAGTATGATGCTCAAGCAAGCAACAATACTGCTTCTTCTAGCTTTACCGCAAAACCAACGGCAGATTTAGGGGTGACCAATACCGTGTCTCCCGCTGCCGGCACTACCTATGCCACCAATGACGTTGTGACCTTTACGGTGGGCGTGAAGAACAATGGCCCAAGTACTGCTACCAATGTTGTGGTAACAGATAAGCTGCCAGCATCCTTGACATTTATCAGCTCAACCAGCACAAGTTACGATGCCACAACTGGCCTTTGGACAGTGGGCACCTTGGCCAGCGGCGCATCTACCACTTTCCAGATCACGGCCAGAATCAATCAGAGTGCTGTTATTACTACTACGGCCACCCAGACGCATACAGAACAAGACATTGTATTAGGAAACAACAGCGCCTCAACAAGTATCCAGTCTGGCTCTGGCGTAATTACGGCTGACATTGCGGTGGCTACCTCGGCGCCCAAAACTGAGTATTATACAGGAGATGTAGTGCCATTCAGGGTATTAGTAACCAACACCGGTCCAGATGCGGCCACTAACATCACCATTGGCGCGGCACTCCCTGCCGGAATGACCCTTACTGGATCTGATCCCAGAGTGGGAACGTATGCCAACGGCGTATGGAACATCCCTTCATTGGCAGCGGGCGCCTCCACTCAGTTATTCTTAACAGGCACCCCAACAGTTGACACCGGCGTGACAGGTGACAAAACCTACAATTTTACCGCCACCCGCACAGGCACAGCTGAGCAGGTAGATGACAACACTACCAATAACACGTCTACTACTCCTATAGTGGTACACAAGTCTACGGATGTGGCCACTTCTATCACCATTACCAGCAATGACCCGACTGGCAAGTTCTATCATAATATTACAGAGGCTACTTTCCGCATCATAGTAACCAATAATGGGCCAGATGTTGTCACTGGATTACAAGGGCAGGATACGCGCACGGGAGCTATCAATTTTACGGGATTGTTCCCTCCTACCGGTACTTCTTACGACACCTCAACCGGCATTTGGAACATTGGCACTTTGCAAGTAGGCGAATCCAAAACTTTAGTCATCACCGGCATTCCTAACCAAACAGGTCAGTTAAACCTAGGCGGCGGCGTAAGCAAACTTGGCCAAACGGACAACAACCCAGAAAACAACACCGCGGTTGCCTTGGTGAACATTTTACCAGTGGCCGAGTTGGCTGTAACCAATACTGTCGCCTCTGCTACCTTCTATAATGGCCAGGAAAGCACCTTCACGGTAAAGGTTCAAAACAACGGGCCAGATGCAGCCTCTGGAGTGGTGATTGAAGACAAACTCCCAGCCGGACTTACATTGGTGAGCGCGAAGCCTTCATTAGGAACCTATGACGCAGCCACGGGTCTTTGGACACTAGGTTCAGACATTCTGCCGGGCGCTGCCAATGCCCAGACGCTGGTCTTAACTGTAAAACCACAAAGCGCCGGTAGCTACAGCACCACTGCTTCTGTGAACGCTTCAAGCAACTACGATAATATCACGGCAAACAATAGTGCTACCGCTACCATTCAGGGATCAGCTTCAGCTGACATCATGATTAGCAGCAACATTGTAAGCGGACCTTATTATGTAGGGGGCAAATATGTGGTGAATGTGACGGCAACCAACTTAGGACCTAACACGGCTACCAATGTCATCATTGGCGCAGAGTTAGCCACCGGTTTAACACTGGTAGCTGGCAGCGGCGTACCAAGTGAAGGAACGTCCATCAATCCGGCCACCCAAGCCTGGACTATTCCTAGCCTGCCAGTGAATGGCACTGCCACTCTTACCTTGCAAGTAGAGCCTACCACCATAGGCATTTTGAACAACACTGTTTACAAGGCTTACTCTGCTGAATATGATCCTTCCGGTGGAAACACCAAAGATGGCAACAACTCTTCTGTAGTGTATTTAAGTGTTACAGACCGTGAGGCCACTGCCCAAGTTCTACTGGATAACAAACACATGTTCAACTTAAAAACAGGTGACCGTGTGGCACTAGTAACAGACCCAGATGGCGCTATTACCAACGCAACCATTGCAAGCGGATCTTTACCTGCCGGCATGCGCCTCACCAACAATGGTGAACTAGAGGTAGACTATAGATTCAATGTAGTACCAGGCACTTACTTGTTTGATGTAGCCACAACAGATGCCTTTGGTGGCATGAGCACTACCAGTATCACCTACTCTATTTCAGGAGACTGGGACAAAGACGGCGTACTGGATGTAAATGACTTAGACGACAACAATGACGGCGTACTGGCAGACCCAATAGACGCAGGCTACAATCCAATGGACATTGTCAATGGAACCTATAGATTCTTAGACAAAACCTTTGTACACGCTACCTACGGTGCCTTCAGAGACGTGAACAATGATGACATCAATGATGTGTTTGATTGGGACTTGGATGGCTTGATTAGAGGGTATGACATTGACAAAGACGGCGACGGCATTCCAAACGCGGTAGAAGCCAATGGCGGTAAAATTCCGGCGGCCTCAACGGGCTACAACCCAGAGTTGGGTTACTTTACAGGACCGGTAAGTGCTAATGGCATGCCAATTGCTGCTCAGACCTCTAACAACAGCGGAGTGTCTAATTTAGCCAACCCAGACTCAGATGGAGACGGCTTCTCTGACCAAACCGATGTAGACTCTGACAATGACGGCATCCTAGACAACATTGAAGCCCAGACCACTTTAGGCTTTGCGAACGGCCTAGGAACAGACAGTGATTTTGACGGTCTAAGTGACGGTTTTGACAAAACTACCGGTGGCACCATGATCACGCCAACAGACACTGACAAGGACGGCACTCCAGATTACTTGGATCTAGACAGTGACAATGATGACCTTTCTGACAACATTGAAGCCTTTGACGAAGACCTGGACGGTCTAGCCCTGGAAGAAATGAAGAACAGAGGAAGACTCTTTGAAGCGTCTACCGGCAAAGGCTACTATGTAGTAGGAGCAGATGATTCTGCACCGTGGTTGAACATGCAAAACAACAAACCGTTGTACCTAATCAAAGAAAGCATCTACTACCATGACACGGACTTTGACGGCTTGGTAGATTTGTTTGACACGGATAACAGCGGCCGTAGCGCTACCTTGCAAACCTATAATGAAGGAGAATACGCCTACAGAACCAACTCGCCTATCAATCCATTGCCAGTAACCCTGGTGAGCTTTGAAGGACACGTAGTAACCAAAGGCGTGCAATTAAACTGGTCAACGGCCACTGAGAAGAATAACGCGAAATTTGTGGTGGAGCGCAGCAGCAATGGCAAGACCTTCCAAGCAACAGGTGAAGTGAAAGGCGCTGGCAACAGCAGCTTACTCCTCAACTACAGCTTCTTAGATGCTACTAGCCCAGTGGGCACTGTCTACTACCGCTTAAAGCAAGTGGATCTTGACGGCTCATCTGAAAACAGCAAAGTGATTGCGGTGAAAATCAAAACCGAGGCCACGTCCACTACCAAGTTGAACGCTTACCCTAACCCAACTACTAGCGTTGTCAACTTAGACTTGAGCAGCCTTTCTAACACTAAGGTCACTATCATGGTTTACAGCTTAGACGGACGCCTGGTACAAACCAGCCAAGTACAAGGCGGTGGCACCCAAAAGGTTGACCTGTCCAACTTGGCAGTGGGCACCTACTTACTAAAAATAAGCACTCCTGAGGTAACTGTCATTGAAAGGGTAGTAAAACAGTAAACATTCAGATACTCTTAAAACAGAAGAGGCGCTCACGTGAGCGCCTCTTCTGTTTTATATACGTTTGAAGAATTGATCTCCTTTGTCTATTCCTGTTCTTCCAGGTAATAATCTCCCGGATATCCAGCGTCAGACTCATCACTGAACCTAACAATGTCCTTCATGTAATTGGTGTATATCTCCTGGATTCTAGGCGAAGTAGCAGAATGCTTTTTCAAGACTTTAGAGATAAGGCTGGCTTCTTCCAGGTAGAACATATCGTCTACCTCCACGCCTTTATCCGTGTCCATTTTCAGAAGCTCGGCTTGTAGGTCCATCATGGCTGGGTCATCCTCGCCAAACATGATCAAGGTACCATGCAGCTTGCTCAGCATCTCATTGAACAACTCCCCTTCATATGGCAAGTTTACCTCCTCGTCCTCTTCGCCGGCATACCCAATTCTACCGGTACCGCCTACTTCATCATCATCGTCAAAAGAAAACTCATCATCTAAATGACTGCTGTTGAAGTCATCTTCATCATAGCCAAATTCATCATCAAAATTGCTGCGTGGTGCCATGCCTTTTCTAATTAAATCGCTCCAAATAATACTACAACTCTGCCCAAGGCGGTTTTATTCTTACGAACCTGAAACAGAAAAAGAGACCGCGTGGGCCAAAAAAATCTAATTTCGGGAAATCGTTTTTTGCTTGATTCCGCAAAAATAAGCTAAAAACGGTTTCTACGTTTGCACTAGGACCAATTTCCTTTTAACCAGAAGAGCCGCAAGCAACCTCTGCCAATTAGAAGTTGGTTGCGTATAGAGGTACTTCGCCAAAAGACTCACATGACTGCCACCAACTTACCGCTCACTCAAGCCATCCAGCAGCAGAAAGCCTTCTTTGCCACCGGCCAAACCAGAGACGTGGGTTATAGAAAAGAAATGCTGCAGCGCCTGGCCAACGCCATTGTGCAGGAGCAAGACAGCATCAACCAAGCCCTAGCTGCTGACTTCCATAAACCGGCCTTTGAGACCTATGCCACCGAAACCGCGATTGTGCTCTCAGAAATCAAGTTCGTGTTAAAGTATCTAGACAAGTGGGCGAAGCCCCGAAAGGTAAAGTCCAGCTTTCTGAACTTCCCGTCCAAAGACTACATCTACTCAGAACCTTATGGCGTGTCTTTGGTAATTGGAGCCTGGAACTATCCCTTTCAACTGACGCTGTCGCCGCTTATTGGCTCCATGGCCGCCGGCGGATGCACCATTTTAAAGCCGTCAGAACTCACGTCCGCCACCAGTCAGCTAATCACTGAATTGATAGAAAAGCACTTCCCCCCAGAGTATATAACGGTAGCACAAGGCGGCCCAGAAGTAAGCCAAGAGCTATTGGAATTGCCTTTTGACAAGATTTTCTTCACCGGCAGTACTGCGGTGGGAAAGCTGGTGACCCAAGCCGCGGCAAGGCAGCTAATTCCTGTCACGTTAGAATTAGGCGGAAAAAGCCCTTGCCTGGTAGATGAAACTGCCAATCTGCAAGTAGCCGCCCAGCGCATAGTCTGGGGAAAATTCTTGAACGCCGGCCAGACCTGCGTAGCGCCAGATTATGTGTTGGTGCAAGAAAGCGTCAAAGACCAGCTATTAGGGCAGTTGCAAAAAACCATCCTTCAATTTTACACCGATACTCCCCAACAGAGCCCCGACTACGCGCGCATCATCAACAACCGCCATTTTGAACGCCTGCAGAAGTTGATACAGCAGTCTACCATTTATTTTGGCGGCCAAACCGATGCCCAGCAACGATACATAGCCCCAACGCTTCTCACCGATGTCACGTGGGAGCAGCCTGTGATGCAGGAAGAGATTTTCGGGCCGCTGTTGCCAGTCCTTACTTTTAAAACCCTACCAGAAGCGCTGCACCAAATCAACCAAAGAGAGAAACCGTTGGCGCTCTACTTTTTTTCAAAGAACACGGCAGCACATGAAATGGTGTTGGCGCAAACGTCCTCAGGTGGAGCATGTATCAATGACACCCTTTCGCATTTGGCTAATCCACATTTGCCGTTTGGGGGTGTGGGTACCAGCGGCCAGGGCAATTACCACGGCAAAGCCAGCTTTGAGGCGTTCTCCCATCAGAAAAGCGTCTTGAAAAAACCGTTCTGGCCCGAGGTCAACCTGCGCTACCCACCTTACCAAGACAAAGTCCACTGGATGAAGAAAGCTTTCGACTGGCTTTAAATTTTATACATAGTTAAAAGAGGGTCGTTTTTCGCTTGTTTTCTGGGAAACAGGTCAAAAACGACTTGCTAGAAAAAGACTAGCAAACACCTTTCTGTCATTGCCTTCTTAGCGGTGCACAACCACTTCATACTATGCCCACAAAAAAGCCCCGGCATCACCGAGGCTTTTTTGCTGTTATTCCATCTGAGGCTCCCCTACTGAGGCAGGATCCACCATTTCCCAATCGAAATGGAGCCAATCCCCCCTGTCGGTTTGCGCCTCCAGCTCCCAATGCAGGTCTTGCAGTTGGTTCAAGTTTGACAACCCAGGCTCTTTGAGAAGAGTCAATTTACCGTACAGCATTTGCCGCACGTCCATCTCCTGCACATTTCCCTCTCGCACTCCCGGCAAATTACATCTTAAGTAAATTTCTCTTTTCATACGCTTGCTGTTAAGGTTGAAAATGGATTTCCTTTAGTTTACTGTTATAATTATCAAAGGTTTTTAGATTTATCCATTGATTATCAACTAGATATTAAACAGGAAGCATAGATATTAGGGATTCGTTTGAAAACGGTCTAAAACACAAGGAGCAGGCACTTAGGCTCATTCTTAATTTATTATAAATAAGATACTTGAAAACAATTTTACAGCTATAAGAAACGAACTGGTAACAAAACTTTAATGAGTATCAGAACCTGGTTTCTCAATCTTCCCCAGAAAGCCATCTAATCGCCTCAGCTTTGGAGGTGAAAGTCTTTCTTTGTATCTGGAATTTCAGACTCTTTGATACCTTCTGAGCTATCTCATCTGATTACTCTTGCCTTGTCTTTGTGGACTATAACTATACTAGCGGATTTCTTTAGACGTGTTGCCTGCAAACTGGCTCCAAACCTTGTAACAATTTCCATGTAGGCCGTCATGTCCACCTCAGGAGCCATTTTAGAATGGCTCCTGTCAATAAGCAACCTCATTACATCATAATTCCTGATGTATTCCACCAACAGAGTAACAGCGCGTTCAATTTCCAATAAATTGTAAGCTTCTACACTAGGCCAGTCTACTGATAAAATATCAGTCTTGGGTTCATAGTATAAAACAATCAAATGGTCTTGAAAAAGTATCATAGCGTGTATTTGGACCTAAAAGGTAATACCATTATTCCTTGCTTTCTGCAAATTTTAGATTACACTTTCAATATGGTTACAAATTCAGTATTAATACTGAATTGCGTTTGGATAGTCGGTGAATAGCAATACACAAGAAATGATTCAAAGGCGCTACCCTATTTAAGTCTAATTTGACCTTACATAGGTTAGGGGCTTGCAGGTATCTGCCCCGCCATACCCCTTATAGGACCGGATCAGCTATATAGAGGTGGAAAGGTTAATATGCACTATGTAAAGACCCTAAAAATGATAAATTCCATTATCCTGACTTTAAACTGTTTTTATAGAGGCTTTAGCATTGAGATTATAGTGAGGGCAATTCTTTACAAATAGCTTAGGAGTGCGTTCATTCTAGAGATGAATAAGGGCACGTAAATTGAGGTTGGAAAGCAGGAGTTTGACCGCCTATCCAAGGTTGTTGAGTTAAATAAAACACATAGCCCCAATTTTCACTACTACTGTCCTGCCAAGGAAAAGAAGTTGGAAGGATTTAATATTGTAGCTCGGATGAGCGTTGAGCCTGATGGCTCTATTAGTTACTCTATACCTAACAAGTATGTCTCCTTAGACATCAAACCAACTTAACGGTACACCCGATGGCAGGGAGGGTAGATTTCTGCTAGGCCCTAAACCCGTAACCGACAGGCAAGAGAAATTTTCACAACGCCAAATTAAAGGTAGAAGTGGAAATGGTTTTTGTACAGAAAGCGATATCTTAGGGACCAACTATAATAGCTTTTTTAACTTCAACAAGTAATGGCATTCTTAACTGAGGAACAACTAAAAGAGGCAGGCTTTAAAAGCATTGGAAAGAATGTATCAGTGTCTGACAAGGCCTCTATTTACAATCCCGCATATATAAGTTTAGGTGACTATACCCGGATCGATGATTTCTGTATTTTGTCTGCTGGGGAGGGGGGGATGGATTTAGGAAGAAATGTGCATATAGCCTGTTATACATCATTGATTGGTAAAGGGAAGATTAGTATAGGGGATTTTGCTGGGATTTCATCTAGATGTGCCATTTATAGTAGTAACGATGATTATTCTGGGCAATTCATGACTGGCCCCACCTTACCTTCTGAATTCACAAATGTAACTCATAAAGATGTAACCATCGGGAAACATACCATCATAGGTGCTTCATCCATCGTTCTCCCGGGGGTCAACATCGCAGAAGGTGTCTCGATAGGCGCTTTTTCACTTATAACCAAAGATTGTGAAGCGTTTAGCTTTTACTTTGGCATACCGGCTAAGTGGATCAAATCCAGGTCCAAAGATCTTCTTAAACTGGAAGATGAATACCTAAGTACTACAAAAATCAATTAAGCAACAGCCCTTACTTTAATCATCCATCTTTTTGGAGATTAAAGTAGGGGCTTTTTAAGGTAGGGCTTTCCAATCTGATCCCAGAGATTCAGTTAACCTTGGCAAAGCTGGAAAGTTTATGATTTCTTTGCGTTTACCTGCATCGGGCCAATAGGTGTTTTATAAAAGGGAAGCATCTTTAGGAAGCCTGCAATGTTTGTTATTCACCAAAGAAAAAGAGCCTGTAAATAATTGATTTACAGGCTCTTAAGCATCATAATAAGTACCAGGAGCGGGAATCGAACCCGCACTTCCTAATGGAAACAAGATTTTAAGTCTTGCGTGTCTACCAGTTCCACCATCCCGGCCTTTCATCTCTACAGGAGAAATGAAAATGAGCAGATAAACAAAAGACGTTACCGAAGCAACGTCTTTAATCTGAGCGAAAGACGGGGTTCGAACCCGCGACCTCGACCTTGGCAAGGTCGCGCTCTACCAACTGAGCTACTTTCGCATTGTTTCTAATTCCGTCGTTTGAATTAGTGATACAAAGGTAAGCAAGAAATCTTTTTTGTCAAGCACTAAGCCTAAAAAAATCTTCATCAAGCGGTAATCCTTCTGAAAATCAGGCACAAATTTTTAAAAGTTTTTCTGGGCATGAAGAACTCTTATGTTGTTTTTAGCCTGTTTTGGTCAAAACAAGCCAAAAACAACAACGCCCGCTCTCCATAGAAAAGCGGGCGTTGCCAATATATCCATTCCCAGACTCGCGACTCTAGACTCAGAACTCGCGACTATCTAAACTTTCTCCTTCTTGCCGTCTACCAGCATCTTGAGCTCATTCAGTTTAAGCAAAGCCTCTACCGGGGTGATGGTGTTGATGTCAAGTTTTTCAAAAATCTCCTTGATGCGCACCAGTTGCGGGTCGTTTAATTCAAACATGCTGAGCTGGTACGGCTGTTTGGGCAGGCTCTTCATCACCTCCTGGGAGTCTTGGTGTGGATGGCTGATTTTCTCCTGCTCCAGGTGGTGCATGATTTCATTGGCCCGTATCACCACGCTGTTGGGCATGCCGGCCATTTGGGCCACCTGTATCCCGAAGCTGTGGGCACTACCTCCTTCCACCAGTTTGCGCATGAACAGAATCTTGCCGTTGCTCTCCTTCACGCTCACGTTGTAGTTGCGCACCCTCGGGAAATCCTCGGTAAGCTGGTTCAGTTCATGGTAATGGGTGGCAAACAGCGTTTTCGCCCGGCCTTTTGGGGCGTTGTGCAGGTGCTCTACAATGGCCCAGGCGATGGAAATACCGTCATAGGTACTGGTGCCCCGGCCAATCTCATCCATCAAGACCAGACTGCGGTCAGAGAGGTTATTGAGGATGCTGGCCGTCTCGGTCATCTCCACCATGAACGTACTTTCGCCCCGACTCAAGTTGTCTGAGGCACCTACGCGGGTGAAGATTTTGTCGATGACGCCTATCTGCGCGGCCTCTGCCGGCACAAAACAGCCAATCTGCGCCATGAGCACAATCAAGGCCGTCTGTCGCAACAAGGCGCTTTTACCCGCCATGTTGGGACCGGTTACAATTATAATCTGCTGTTCGTCATTGTCCAGTTTGATGTCATTGGGCACGTAACGCTCCCCAGGAGGCAATTGCTTCTCAATCACTGGATGGCGGCCTTGCGTGATGTTCAGGGCCGTGCTTTCGTCTACCTCGGGCTTGACATAGCCATTCTGCGTGGCCAGTTGCGCGAAGTTAGCCAAGCAGTCCAGTACGGCCAGTGCCTTGGCGTTCTGCTGAATTTGGGGCACGTATTCGGCGGTGCTCAGCATCAACTCATTGAAGATGCGCTGTTCAATCACAAACAGGCGGTCCTCGGCATGCAAAATCTTCTCTTCGTAAGTTTTCAGTTCCTCGGTGATGTAGCGCTCTGCGTTGACCAAGGTCTGCTTTCTTATCCAGGATGCAGGCACTTTGTCTTTGTGCGCGTGCGTTACCTCCAGGTAATACCCAAACACCTTGTTATAGGCAATCTTAAGCGAAGAGATACCGGTGTTCTGGATTTCGCGCTGTTGAATCTGGAGCAGGTAATCTTTACCCGAGAAGGCGATGGCGCGCAGTTCATCCAACTCAGGGTCAATGCCGTCATTCACCAAATTGCCTTGGTTGGTCAATACAGGCGCTTGGGCTTTTAATATCGTCTGAATCTCGTCTCTGATGCTGGCACACGGCAACAATTGCTCGGCTAATTTCTGGAGGGCAGGAACCCCGCTCACTGCCAACAATTCTTTTATGGGGAGCGTGGCTTCCAGCGCGCGGGCCAGTTGCAATAGTTCGCGCGGGTTCACCCTGCGCACGGCTACTTTGGAGATAAGGCGCTCCAGGTCACTTATCTGCTTGAGGTAATGCGAAATATCCTGCAACAACTCGGGACGGGCTTGCAAGCCTTCCACGGTGTCCAGGCGTCTTTTAATCTGGGCCGCGTCTTTCAAAGGCAAGACCAGCCACTTACGCAACAGGCGGGCGCCCATAGGCGTGACGGTGTTGTCCAGCACATTGATTAAAGGCACGCCTTCGGGGTGTTGAGGATAAATCAACTCCAGGTTGCGTACCGTGAATCGGTCCAGCCACACGTAGTTGTCTTCTTCCAGTCGGCCCAGTGTGGAAATATGGCGCAGATCGTGGTGCTGCGTCTCTGCCAGATAATGCAGAATGGCGCCGGCGGCGGTGATGCCCTCCGTCAAGCCCTCTACCCCGAAGCCTTTCAAGGACTGGGTATTGAACTGTTTGGTGAGGTTCTCCACCGCAAAATCATAGCTGTACACCCACTCGTCCAGCCCGTAATGGCAGAAATCCTGCCCGAAGTGCTGGAAAAACGCCTCTTTCTTGCCTTTGCAGAACAAGACCTCGGCGGGACTGAAATTCTGCAACAGCTTGCCCATGTAGCCTACATCTCCCTCGGCCAGCATGAAATCACCGGTAGAGGCGTCCAGCAAGGCAATGCCAATATTGTTTTTCCCGAAGTGCAGGGACGCCAAATAGTTGTTCCGCTTTTGGTCCAGCACTTGGTCATTGAACGACACGCCGGGCGTCACTAACTCAGTTACGCCGCGCTTGACAATGCCTTTGACGGTTTTAGGGTCCTCCAGCTGGTCACAGATGGCTACACGTTCACCGGCCCGTACCAGCTTGGGCAGGTACGTGTCCATGGAATGGTGCGGAAATCCAGCCAAGGCCGTTTCAGACGCCGAGCCGTTGCCGCGCTTGGTGAGCATAATGCCCAGAATCTTGCTGGCCTTGATGGCATCCTCACCGAACGTCTCATAGAAGTCCCCCACCCTGAAAAGCAGGAGCGCGCCGGGGTGTTTGGCCTTGATGGCATTGTATTGTTTCATCAGCGGGGTAGCGCTGAACTCTCCTGTCGTCTTTGCCAAAGCGGTATAATCTGCTAATTGTAAATGTGCTGATGTGCAAGTTTGGAATGAAGGATCACCTGCAAACCCAAAAGCACCAAGCCTTTCCTCCTCCTTCATGGTCGTTTTTAGCCTGTTTTCAGAAAAACAGGCTAAAAACGGGCTGGTGGCTTCCTATCGCTTACCTTTGCAAAAACAATCGGGGCGAGCCCAAAATCTATTCTCTATGCGCAAGCTAAGCATGGAAGAACTCCAGCGTGACTCAGTGGAGGACTTCAAAAATAAGCAAAAAAATCCGTTGGTGTTGGTACTGGATAACGTGCGCAGCCTGCACAACGTGGGCTCTACCTTTAGAACCGCCGATGCCTTTGCCGTGGAGAAAATCTACCTCTGCGGGATTACCGGCACACCACCCAACAAAGAAATCCACAAAACCGCGCTAGGCGCAACGGAATCGGTGGAATGGGTACACGTAGAGAGTACCTTAGAAGCCGTAATTGCGCTAAAAGCCGAAGGCTATTCTGTCTGGGCGGTGGAACAGGCGCAGGACAGCACTATGCTTACAAACTTTAATCCGGCAAAAGAAGGGAAATACGCCTTTGTCTTCGGGAATGAGGTATTTGGCGTGGAGGAAGAAGTGATTGCCGCGGCTGATGGCGTATTGGAGATTCCGCAATTTGGCACCAAGCACTCCTTGAATATTTCGGTGACGGTGGGCGTAGTGGTGTGGGATGTACTGAGTAAGCTGTTGGCTAAATAGGTGTAGCGCCAAGGCTTATCTTTTTTTGTTTCTTAGGAGAGCAGAAATCTTACTTGCTGGCTACACGTCTGGCTAACTCAGTTTGTGCTAAACCCAAGGCATGCAACGCATTCGCGTCATTTGGAATGAGTTTCAGGAAAGACTCCAAATCTGCAATTGCTTCTTGGGTTTTATTAAGCTCCATGTAGATGATGGCTCGGTTATACAGGGCCTTGCTATGCATTGGCGAAACAGTCAACACTTCCTGCAAATCCTTTAACGCCCCGAAATAATCATCTTGATGATACTTGAGCACCGCGCGGTCATATACCAACCCATAGGTAGAGGTAATGGCCAAGGCGTCTGTGATATCTTGCGCAGCTTCCTTGAAGGCCCCAATCTGTAGGAACGCCTGTCCTCTTTTCTGCAGCACCTCAGCTTGCTGAGGCACCAACCGTAATGAGGTGTTAAAATCCTTGATAGCTCCAAAGGCATCGCCTAATTCCATCTTTACGATCCCGCGGCTGGCAAATGCCTGCGCGTCTGATGGGTTTTGCTTGATGTGCAGGGTGATTTCCTTTACTCTCTCTTTAGAAAGCGCAAGGTTCTTGGCAACTTCTCCACCAGTGGTTGCATGTGCATTGAAAGACAAAGTCAAGGCACATAATAGCAGGTACAAAACTCGTAGCTTCTGCATGTTCTTGTTGGCAAAAGGGTTAAACAACACAAGAAATGGGGGCCTTTGAAATTCTTTACCAGAGGAAGGGGAGCACTTTCAGATTAGAAAGTTTCTACTGCTTTATAAGAATTAAACAAATCTACTAAATAATTGTAGACAAAAGCAAGACTAAATAGAAATAATTCCGTTTAAACCCGAAATTTTAATTGACTACCAATCAGTCAGTTATAAAAACAGCATTTTCAGCCTGCTTAGGCCCTTCTTCCCATAAAATGATATTCATCATTTCAAGTATATAGACTAATCCATAGATGAATGCTATCCGTTGCTTGCAGAATACACTTACACAACCATCACCTTACTAAACACTTACACTCCATATAAAAGTCTCTTAAACCTGTATCGCTACTGAAAGACTGCTTAAAGAACTTCCTATTTCTATCACATTACCTGTCGCAAAAACCTAATCTCTTCTATCACAGAGTTGCTGCTTCGTTTACAATTAAAGCATAGATATAGCAATAATATAATTCATGACAATTATTCAATACTATTCAAAAACCTCATCAACAGTCAATTATCTATCAAAAAGCAACATTCTACAGCTTTACAGGGTACAACATTCATAGTAAACCTATTCTTCCACCAATCCGATGAACTATGAATAAAACAATTTTAACTTTCGCCATGGCCCTGACTGCTATCAGCACTGCTCCATCCATGGCCCAAGACGCCAATAAAGCCACGGCCACGGTCACCCCCAACCCCTTAGAGGTGCGCGGCGACAGTGTGCGGCTCAAAGCAAAGATCACCATCCCGGCCCACCGCAAATTGAAAGACGGCGGCACCCTGACCATCACCCCCAAACTAGGCGACTACAAGTATGACAAGTTCACGGCCAAGTACGGCCCTGTGACCAACGTGCAGAAGAATGGCGTGAACGCAGACGTGACCATTACCCTGCCCTTCATCACCGACATGATTGGCAAAGAAATTGACTTTACCTATGTGTATGAAGCTGGCGGCGACCGCATTGCCGGCGAGGTAGACGACGTGGCCAAATGCTGTTCCACTGCGGGCTTGTGGTTTGTCAACAACGCGCAGTACCAGTTTGCCACCGTTGACACCATCCGCACCAGAGACACACAGCCGCTTAAACTGCTGGCCCAGTTCAACTTCCCGGTAGACATCTCCAAATTGAGCAAAGAAGCCTACCAGCGCGATGTGAAAGCCATAGGCGATTTCTTGAAGAAGAACCCCGAGAGTACCATTACCATCCGGGGCTTCGCGTCACCGGAGGGCACCATGAAACGCAACGTGCAGCTCTCTGAGCAACGCTCCCAGCAGGCCGCCGACTGGTTGCGCACCAAGCTAAAGGAAATGAACTACGGCACCGCCTTGGCCAAGGCTACCTTCAAGACGGAGACCACCGCTGAGGACTGGAGAGGCTTCAAAGAAACCTTAATGGCTTCTGATTTTCCAGACGCCACCAAGCAGAAAGTGATAAACGCCATCAACGCTGGTACTCCTGCAGCAGAAACTGAGAAAAACGTCATGGCGCTTTTAGGCGGAAAGTCTACCCGCGTAGAAGAACTGTTACAACCGCTGCGCCGGTCCATTGTAGTGGTAGAAACCAACAAAGCCATGCGCCCCGCCCTTAATGACAAACAACTAGACTCCGTGGCCGTGGCTTATATCTCGGGTAAGATGGAGAAATACCAACTGCGCGAGATTCTGGACAAAGAAGAATGGCTGGAAGCCGCTCAGCGAACTAAAGCTCCAACTGGAAAAATGTCTTTGCTTTTGGCCTATTACGACGTGTACCGCGAGGATTATCGTGCCATCAATGACCTGGCCATCTTGAAACTAGTGCGTGAGCCAGATGCCCCCGCCAGTGACGGGATTGCCATTGTAGGCGGTGATGATGCCATTGTAGGCGTAGGCGGCGACTTTGACAGCAAGTTCAAGAACGACATCAAGAAAGAGCCGCAGGACGTGAACGCCTATAAATATAAGTACAAGATCAAGTATGACAACCCAGAGGAGACCGTCGTGGACTTTAAGTACAAAGGCGCCTACACAGAGAGCATCAAGCTGTTGGAGCTGGCCTATCAACTCAACCGCACCGACTGGGCCGTCTTGAGCAACCTGGGCGCCGCCTACATGGTGGTGGAAAACTACCCAAAGGCCATCCAGTACCTGAAACAGTCCGTGGCCCAGAAGAATAGCCAACAGGCGCATTACAACTTAGGTTTGGCCTACGCCCAGATGGGTCAGTTTGCCGAGGCTATTCGTCACTTTGACCAGGCCACCAACATTGAGGGCGCTTACTATAACAGAGGCATTGCCAAGATGTTAGGTGGCGACAGCGCCGGGGCCAAGGCAGATTTATCCCGACACACCCAGCAATCTCCGGACCATGCCATGGGATATTATGCCCTAGCGGTGGCTGGAGCCCGTTCTGGAGATATTAATACAATTTCTGAAAACCTTCCTAAGGCTATTCAACGTAAGAAAGTCCTCAGTGACATTTCACAGGAAGACCTGGAGTTCAGGAACTTCCACAACAATGACGCCTTCAAGAAGGCCGCTGACGATGATAAGAGTAAATAAAAATTTTCATTTTGGTTTGTTTGAAATCCCCTTGCCCCTGGCAGGGGGATTTTTATTTACCCTCGTTTTTGGGCTGCTTTCTGGGAAAGAGGCTAAAAACGAGGGCGAAACCTACCGTCTTGCAGTAACTTATAAGTGAATAAAACTGTATTTCACCTTTTTCACGGTGATGTCTGCGTGTTGATCAAGCAGCTCCAGTAAAGAAGGATAGTTGAACAAAAGCATCTCAGATAACTCAAAGTGCTTGTTGCCTTGAATAAGCACCGTTTTCTCAAAATCATCCATCATCGGCCTTCTAAAGCTTCTTCTGGTTTCTTTGTTTCGTTCATAGCGCACAACCTTGTATTGGTCCTGCGCCAGACATATCTGGTATTGCTGGCCAGATTTCTCAATGACAAGGCGTTGCTGGTCTTTATCCAGAGAGACCGTTTGTGACAAAGTCTGAACCAAATGGTTAATGAAAAGTAGCAAAGGAAGGGCTAAGAAGAATGCCACCGGAAGCAAACAAATACTCACCCACCACAAAGAGGGATCCACCATCACGGGCACCCATAAGAGCACTGTAGCCAAAACAGCAGGCACACTGCACAAGAAACCAGTTACCAACACATGACCAGCAGGCAACCGAAGGATAAAAGCGCGTTGGTCTTCTTGTCGGCCTTGTCGCCAAGCGCCCTCAACCATTAAATAAATTGGGACCAGAAACACAACCAATATCCCAAAGGCAATGCCCAGCTTGGCAGCAATACTTAATTCATTCTCCATAATTGTAAGACACCAGCAGATCCAAACTTGATGCTCGTTTTCGGCCTGCTTTCCTAAAACTAAGCCAAAACGCCCTAAACGCAAAGAGCGGAAACCGTGGGTACAGTTTCCGCTCTTTAAACTAGTATACGCTAATTGCTTACATCAACGTCTCGGGGTTTCCGTCATTGTCCAAGATCTCATTCTGGCGCAAATGCACAGGAACGGTTTTCTTTCTGAGGCGCATGTTCAGCATCTCTACCACCAAGGAGAAGAACATGGCAAAGTAGATATAGCCCTTCGGGATGTGGACGTGGAAGGCCTCGGCCACCAGCATCACCCCAATCAGAATCAGGAAGGACAGAGCCAGCATTTTCACGGTTGGGTGCTCGTTCACAAAGTCACTCACGTATCTGGCAAAGGCCAGCATAATTCCCATGGAGATGATCACGGCAATGATCATGACGCTTACGTGCTCAACCAAGCCCACCGCGGTTAAGATAGAGTCAAAGGAGAAGACAATGTCCACTAGAATGATCTGAATAATGATCTTGCCCATGCTGCTGGTGCCACCAGCGGCAGAGGTGCCCTCTTCTTCGCCTTCCAGCTTGTTGTGAATCTCTGTAGTACTCTTGGCCAGCAAAAACAAACCACCGCCAAACAGAATGATGTCCCGCCAGGAAACCGCAAACGGCTCATCCATCCAAAACAGGTTCCAAGTGAACAGTGGCTGATTAGCGTTGACAATGGCGCTGATGAACATCAAGAGGATAATCCTGAACACCAAGGCCAGCATTAGGCCAATGGTACGGCCTTTGCCTTGCTGGTCTTTGGGCAGACGCCCCACCACAATGGAGATAAATACAATGTTATCTATTCCCAGCACCACCTCCATAAAGGTTAGCGTGAGCAAGCTTAGCCAGACGTCTGGGTTAGAAAAGATACTGAGGTCAAACATAGTTAGTAAATGTACTTAGGGGAATGGATAAAGGAGCAAGATAGAGAATAATCCCCAGTACCCTTGTCTTCTCTTTTAGAGGTAAGAATGAATAGGCGTTTGTTATGATTTCATGTTGATGAACTGCAAAGGAATACCCAGTTCGGCGCGGCGCAACAAGGCAATCACAGCCTGCAAGTCATCAATGTTTTTGCCGGTCACGCGCACCTGGTCATCCATGATGGCGGCCGTCACTTTGATCTTGCTGTCTTTGATGAGCTTCACAATCTTCTTGCCGTCCTCTTTGTCCAGACCGGCGCGCACTTTCACTTCTTTCTTGACCATGGGTCCGCTGGCATAGTGCTCCTTGCTGAAGTCCAGGGCCGTGGAGTCAATGTTCTGCTTAACGATCTTGGTCAGGATGATGTCTTCAATCTGACGCAGGCGCATGTCGTTCTCGGTAGAGATCTGCACCAGGTTATTTTTCTTGTCCAGTTCTACGCTGCCTTTGGTGTCTTTAAAGTCATAGCGGTTCTGAATTTCTTTTTTGACCGTGTTAATGGCGTTTTCCAGGGTCTGTGGGTCAACTTTGCTTACAATATCAAAAGAGGCCATGGGTTAGGGTGTATGGTAAAACAATTGCTTAGTACGGCAAACGATTGCCTAATGCCAAACAAACTTAGTAGATTTAGGCGATTTTACGGAAAAGAGCCCAAAAACGCTTTATGCAAATTCTTCAGCCATCTACCTTTCATGAGTTTGAGCAGTACTACCGCCTGCGCTATGAGATGCTCCGCATGCCCTGGCACCAGCCGCTGGGCAGTGAGCGCGTAGAAGACGATGACACCGCCACGCACCTCATGGCCATCAATGAAGAAACCGGAGAAGTGATGGGCGTAGCCCGCGTACACATGGAAACCGACACCGAAGCCCAGCTGCGTTTCCTGGCCGTGGGCCCCAAGTACCAGAACAAGCAGATTGGCCGCCAACTGCTGCACGCCATAGAGGAAAAAGCCCGCGAACTGGGCGCCAAAGACCTGTTGGTGCAAGCCCGCGAGTACGCCGTAAACTTTTACAAACGAAATGGGTTTGCCCTGGAGCAAGAAACCTATCTCTTGTTTGGAGAAATCCAGCATTACCAGATGCGCAAACACCTGTAATCACTACCATGCTTAAATCTACCTGGGTCTTATTGTTTTGCCTGCTTGCCATAGGAACCAGCGCCGTCTTCATCGGGTGCCGAAGCACCGATGCTCCCCTCCCCACCGTCGTTTCCGTAGACATCAACCGCTACGCCGGCACCTGGTATGAGATTGCCGCCTTGCCGCAATGGTTTGAAAAAGGCTGCCACTGCACCACCGCCCAGTACACGCCCAAAGACGGCTACCTAGAAGTAAAAAATTCTTGCAACGAAGACAGCCCTACCGGTGAACTCAAGATTGCCACTGCCAAAGCATTCCCAGTAGAAGGCAGCCAAAACGCCAAATTGCAAGTTCAGTTCTTCTGGCCCTTCAAAGGCGACTACTGGATCCTGGCCCTGGACAAAGACTACACCCACGTCTTGGTAGGTGGCCCTTCCCGTGAAGCCCTTTGGATTCTGGCCCGCACCCCTCAACTAGACGAAACCATTTACCAAGAACTGGTCACCAAAGCCAAAACCCTAGGCTTCGACACCACCAAAATCCAGCGCATGGACCAAAGCTGCACTGCCAACTAAGGGAAGCCTTACCATTTTCCAACTTTACAGAGTCTCCTATTCCCATTTTTGGCCCATTTCCCAGAAAACAGCCCAAAAACGAAGGCAACCGGACGTATTTTTCTTGCAAGAGCAGAATAAAATGACGGAGCTGGCCTAGCCTATGGAACAGTCGATCGCAGGTCTAGCCAGACGCTACGAGGTCTTTAGAGCAAGCAGCACTCACGAATCCCAACGCTCTTATCATCCCCCTACCCCCTTCAAAGGGGGACGGAATGCGCACCTATCAAACTAAACCACAGGGCAGTTGCAAACTGCCGCCATCATGGGTCCAAGTCGCAGAATTGAACCATGCCTACGTGCCAGCAGATCAAGCAAACCGTGCGCAGCACGCCTGCCTCTGCAGCGACAGTGACCGAATTTGCCTACAAGCAACAAACCCACCATCAGGCCATTGCAGAACTGGAACCAGAACCAGTCCTGACCTTGAGCGCCTCTGTTGTTTCGTTGCCGAAGGCAGGGCCCCACAGGCCCAGAGTACAACAGCAGTGCGAAGGGCCGGGACGAGGCCCCGCGGCCGTGAGCGCTTACCGGAACCTATGAAACAAGACTGTGAGTACGCACCGGAAAAGCAGTCTCGCCAAGGGAATAGCCAACGGCGTGCCCTTAAGGAGCCAAAGAAAGAACTACAGCTTGAGAAGCAATCTTGGTTATTGGTGATCACACTAACAAAGTGTGGGCAACGGGAGACAACCCCAAGCAGAATTAAAACTGCCAACCACCCATCACACTCCCCTCCAAAAGTCGTTTTTCACCTCTTTTCCAGAAAACAAGCCAAAAACGCAAAACAAAGCCCATAGCGGCGCCGCAAATATGTAACCACAGCTATATCTAAGGAGTACAAGTAGGGTCCATCAAAACTGCAAGCTATACGCCGTTGTCTACCCATACTGTCAAGCATTACACGCTCAAGACCCTCACCGTGCTCCTTTGGATCATCGGGTCCCTGTTATTACTGGTAGTTCTGCTGCTGGTGGCCATGCAATTCCCCAAGGTGCAGGACTTTGCCACCCGCAAAGCCGAGAATTTCCTGGAAGGGAAAATCGGGACCGAGGTACGCATTGGCAAGTTCCGGAGCGATTTCAGGAAAGACATTCTGCTGGAAGACGTCTACCTGGAAGACCAGAAAGGCGATACGCTCTGGTACTCAGAACACCTAGCCGCCGACCTCAACATTCTGGGAATTCTCAAGTCAAAAGTAGGCCTTAAGTCCCTGGAGCTGCGCAACGCCACCGCGCACATCTACCGCACCCTGCCAGACAGTGCCACCAACTTTGACTATATCTTAAAAGCCTTCGCCTCCCCCACCACGCCGGCAGACACCGCCAGCGCCGGCTTTACTTATGACATTGGTACACTCAACCTGGAGAACATCTACCTCACCTACCGCGACGAGGTCAACGGCCAGAACGTGAAAACCCGCGTGGGCAGTCTGGTGGTGGACATGGACGAGTTGGACCTGGAGAGAGAGATTTACCGCATAGGCGACATTGCGCTACGTAACACCTGGGTAGACGTGGTACAAACCAAGGTGCCGCCCGAAGGCGAGCAGGAGGCCCTGACCATGCAGTTCGGGATGAAGACCGTGACCCTGGACCACGTGCGCTTTAAATACCGCAACGGCGTGTCTAGGCAGTACATAGACACCAACATTGGCAAGGGCGTGGTCAAGGCAGAGAACATTGATTTGCAGAAGACCCGCATTGACCTGGCCAGCATTGAGCTGCACAATAGCATGCTCGCCTACGCCCAGAACGCAGACATCCCCACGGAGTACCGCGTCATCAACCCCAAAGAAGCCATTGAAGCCATTGAAGAAGCCGTCTCCAAATCTGGGGAGCGGGTGAACTGGATTGTGACCCTGGACAACCTGGACATCACGGGGGTAGATGCCACCTTTGACAACGTAGAAGCACCCAAACTGGCCCGAGGCGTAGACTACAACCACATACGCGCGCAGGATGTGAACCTGCAATTGCAAGACCTGTACTTTAGCAGTAACCGCACCACTGCGCAACTAGACCAACTCAGCCTGCGCGAGCAAAGCGGATTTGTGGTGAAGCAATTCAAGGCAGGTATCCTGTTTGACTCGGTGCAGACCGAGCTCACCAATCTGCTGTTGGAGACCGGCCATAGTCGCATCGCCAACAGAATCAAAGTGGGCTATCCTTCCCTAAAAACGGCCGCCGATGACTTGAACAAGCTCACGCTCAGTGCCAACTTCCAGGACACGCACATCGGGTTTAGGGATATTGCTTTGTTGCAACCGGCCTTGGTGAACCAGCCGCCGCTGGCGGGTAATTTGAGTGAGACCATGTATGTGAGCGGCCAGGTCAATGGGCGCATGGATAATCTTTTGTTAAGCAACTTCAGGGTGAGCGGATGGCGCAACACGCAACTGGCCGTGAGCGGCAGAATCCAGGGACTGCCCAACGTAGACAACCTAACGGCCAACCTGCAGGTGAACCGTTTGCATACTACCGCCGCAGACGTGAAATCCTTATTGCCTGCGGGCACCTTACCCGCCAACATTCAACTGCCGCCGTCCATGGACGTGGAAGGACGAATCAGTGGCTCCATGACCGCTTTTGACGTGGACGCTACCATTAGAACCAGTTTCGGGAATGCCGTGGCAGACATTGACATGACACCCGGCCGCGCGAAAGGCCAGGAACGCGTGAAAGGCACCGTGCAGCTCCTGCATTTTGATTTGGGCAAACTGATGCGCGACACCACTTTAGGTCCTACCAGTCTGACCGCCAACATCAACGGGACCGGCATGACCCCAGAAACCATGGTGGCTAAAATTGACGGACGTGTGCAGAGCCTGTACTATGGCGGCTATACTTACAAAGGCATTGACCTGAACATTGACGCCAACCGCAACCGCTTTGGCATCAAAGCCGTGAGCAAGCAGGACAGCAACATGGTCTTCAACATCAATGGTGTGGCCAACCTGCGCGGCGCCCAGCCTACCTATGCATTCAACGCCAACGTCAAAGGCATAGATTTTCAGGCGCTCAAACTATTACCGCAAGACCTGCGCTTGCGCGGTGACATTGTCGCAGATCTGAGCGGTTCAGATGCCAATAGCCTGAATGGCAGCATCATTGCCCGCCAGGCCACCATTGTGTCTAACAATGAGCCGCTTAAACTAGACTCGCTTAAACTGTACCTAACCCAAAAGCCGGGCACGACGCAAATGCGCCTTATCTCAGACGTAGCCACCGCTAATCTAGACGGTAACATTGGGTTGGGCGATATTGGACCTGAGCTAATGAACCACATCAGTAGATACTATGACATAGGCAACGGTCCCTACAAGCCAAGTGCCACTACCAAGCAGTTTACCTTTGGCGTGGCCTTACATAAGCCTAGGGTAGTCACCGCTTTTGTGCCGGGCTTAACCCGATTGCGCTTGGACACCTTGCAGGGTTCTTACAATAGCCAAACCGCCAACCTTCAGATTCAGGCCAATGCGCCGCGCGTGCGGTATTCTGGGGTTCGGCTGGATTCTATGACGCTACGGGTAGACTCCAACCCAGAGCAGTTGAACTACATGGTTCGGGCAGAATCTATTAGACAAGACACGTCTTTTAAAGCGAACAATGTTTTGGTGGCAGGCAATGTGCAGGACAATCTGGTCAACGCACGCGCGGCTAACATGAGCGCCGCCGGCGAAGAAGAAACCGCCATTGGCGTGCAACTCAAGCAACTAGCCAACGCCCTGGAAATGAGCATCAGTCCAGATTTAATCCTCAACAAAGACAAATGGACGGTGAGCCCGGGCAATTACGTGCGCTATTACACGGCCTCGGGCGCAGTAGTGGCCAATGGCTTGCAACTGTCCAACGGCCCGCAGTCCATCACCTTGCAGAGCCAGTCGCCTACCAATCCTAATTCGCCGCTCAACGTGACTTTGGCCAACTTGGACTTAGGTTATTTATCTAGGGCCGCCATGCAGCCAGACAGCCTGGTTTCTGGGCAGTTAAACGGACAGGCCACGCTCAATGACATTGCCGGCAACATGAGCTTTACCGCAGACCTGGACTTGACCGGCCTTAAGTACTATAATACTCCCGTAGGCGATGTAGAATTCCAAGCCAGAAATACCACCGCCAACCGCTATGACTTGACGGGCCGCTTAACTGGCAATGGCAACAACGTGACTGTGCAAGGCTATTACCTCACCACGGCAGGCAAGCCCATGAACTTTGATGTGAACCTGGACCAATTGAACCTGGCCAGCGTGCAACCATTCACCAACGGACTGCTTAAAAACATGACGGGCGGCCTGCTGGGCGCCGTGGCCATTAGAGGAAACTTTGACCAGCCTACCGTAAACGGAGACTTGCAGTTCAGGAATGCTACATTCAACCTGGCCATGCTAAACTCTACCTACCGTATTCCAGATGAGCGTTTAGCCGTCAACAATCAGGGCATCCAGTTCAATGACTTTACCCTGCTGGATTCTCTCAACAATGAAGCTACTATCAACGGAGCCATTCTTACCTCAAACTTCCTGACGTACCGTTTTAATCTGCGGGCCATCACAGAAAACTTTATGGTCATGAATAGCACGGCGGCAGACAATCCGCTGTACTACGGCCGCGTGTTTGCCAACAGTGACACCCGCATCACCGGCGACATGAACGTGCCCGTCATCAACACCAACGTCAAGATTGCGCCTAACTCTAACTTCACCTACGTCATTCCAGATGAGCCCATTGGGGTAGACCGTGAGGGCATTGTCAAGTTCATTGACGTGGACAGCACCCGTAACCGCTACATAGCCCGTCGCAAGGCTTTGGACACGGCAGACGTAGCAGAGACGTTTATGCAGGGGGTGGAATTAGCCATGACACTAGAGGTGACAGATGCCACGCCAATCACGGTGATAGTTGACCAGAACGCCGGTGACAACCTCACCATCCAGGGGAATTCCATCCTGAACGTGGGTTATGACGTCACAGAAAACATCACCTTGACCGGACGCTTTGAAGTAACCAAGGGGGCCTATGAGTTGAACCTCTATGAACTAGTACAACGCCGCTTTGAGATTGAACCCGGCAGTTCGGTGGTATGGACCGGTGACCCATTCACGGCCGACTCAGACATTACCGCTATATATAATGTGGATGCTGCTCCACTGGAGTTGATTCAGAGCCAGGTAGCGGGCATTGACCCGTCCACCTCGGGACAGTACCGCCAGAAACTGCCTTTTGATGTGAAGCTAAACCTGACCGGTGAACTCATGAAACCGGCCATCAACTTCAACATTGAACTGGATGAGAAACGCAAAGGCGCCTTTGGCGGCGAGGTAGATGCCCGTCTGGAACAGTTGAGTCAGCCTACCCAGGAATCTGAGCGCACCAAACAGGTCTTTTCTCTCTTGGTATTGGGCAGGTTCATGGCGCAGGATCCGTTGGCGTCTTCGGGCGGCGGGGGTATTAACAGCACCTTGCGCGGTTCTGCCAGCAAAGTCCTCACAGACCAGCTCAACAATTTAACCGGTCAATATCTGGGAGGCTTGGGCTTGGAACTGGGCTTGAATTCTTATGATGACTATTCTACCGGCAACGCCCAATCCCGCACAGATTTGAACATTGCCATGCAGAAACAGCTCATCAATGACCGTTTAACGGTACGGTTTGGTACAGACGTGAACCTGGAAGGCAGTAGTCAGAGCCAGGCGGGCAATACCACCAGCGGCTTTGCCGGCAACGTCTCTGTAGAATACACCATCACGCAGGACGGCCGTCTGCGCCTACGAGCCTTCAGAGAGAATGCCTATGAGGGCTTCATAGACGGCCAGTTACAGCGCACGGGTCTGTCCCTGCTCTTTGTGCGGGAGTATGACAGCCTCGCCGACCTTTTCAAAAACATAGGCAAAGCAAAATAATGATAGCGCCTCTACCTAAGTCCTCTGCTTCTTCCCTAGTTGTTGGGATGCTTCTTTTCCTACTCACGTTCGCTTCTGGTTGCAGTAGTACCAAGAGCGTGCCGAAGGGAGACTACCTCTATATTGGGGGCAACATCACCGTCAAGTCTGACAACCCAGACACCAAGACCAAAGACTTAGAGGGAGAACTGGCCGCCGCCATCAGGCCCCAGCCCAACAGTTCTTTTTTTGGCCTTCGTCCCAAGCTCTGGATTTACAATGCCTTTGGCGGTAATAAAGAAAACAAAGGCATTGCCAAATGGATAAAGACCCGCCTGGGTGAGCCACCGGTGCTTTTAAGCGAGGCTGACCCAACCAAGGTGCAGGGCCAGATGACCAACCGTCTTTACAACAAAGGGTATTTCAGGCCGTCTTTGGAGTACCAGGTAGACAGCACCAGCAAGCGTAAAATGGCCAGCGTCAACTACACGGCCACGGTAGTTAAGCAGTATCTAATAGAGAAGATTCAGTTCCCGCAGGGCACTGACAGCCTGGCCATAGCCATCCGGAAAACTGAGCCGCAAAGCCTGCTGAAACCCGGAGAACCCTATGACCTGCAGAACATGATTGCCGAGCGCCTGCGCATTGACGGCATCATGAAAGAAGAGGGCTTTTTCTTTTTTGACGAAGACTACCTCATCTTCCACGTAGACAGCACCCTCAACAACAAGGTTAACATCTACCTGCGCGTAAAGGAAACGGCGCCTACCAAAGCCCTCATTCCCTACCGCTACCAGTCTGTTTCGGTGTATTCAGATTACTCCCTGGGCGACACGCTTAGAATGGAAAAGCCGGTCCAGTACCAGGAGTACAAATATTATCCAGATGAGGAGACGTTCACGGCCCGTTCCATTCTCAATGCAGTTTTCATCAAAAACGGAGAACTGTATAGCCGCAAAAAGCACTTGCAGACCATTAACCGCCTCATGGACCTGGGCACGTTCAAGTTCACCGAGGTACGTTTTGACCCACGTGATTCTGTAGGTCGCGGCGGCTTACTGAACGCCTCTATCCTGTTAACCCAAGCCAAAAAGAAATCCATCAGGGCAGAGGTGCAGACGGTGCAAAAATCCAACGGCTTTGCCGGGCCGGGCATTACCGTCAGCTTCAGGAACCGCAACGCGTTTAAGGGTGCCGAGCTGTTATTGTTGAACCTGGTGGGCTCTTTTGAGTCACAAATTAGTGGAGACACGTCCCGGACGGGCTTGACGTCCTATGAGATTGGTGCTGATACTGAGTTGCATATTCCCAGGATCATCTCGCCGTTTGGCATTAGGATTTCCTCCAGTATGTACCAGCCCAGAACCAGTTTCAGGCTGGGGTTCCGGTACATTGACCGGCGCGATTTCTTCCAGCAGAACTCCTTCAATTTTGAGTACGGCTACACCTGGAAGCAATTTGCCACCACCGAGTTTGTCATCAACCCCATACAGGTGCAGTTTGCCCAGTTGGCAGACACCAGTGAGGCCTTCGCCGAAATCCTCAGAAACCGACCGTTCCTGGCCCGCTCCTTTGAACAGCAGTTCATCTTGGGCGGTAACTACCGCTTGGTGTTCAACACCCAAGGTATTGCCAACCGAACCCACCAGTTCTACATCAGCCCGGGCTTAGACTTGTCTGGTGGTTTGTGGGGACTCTTCTTTAGGGCCAAGAACAAACGCCCGGCAGACCCAGAATTCCCTAACACGCTGGGCGGGCAAGCCATCTCTCAGTATGTTAAAACAGATTTAGAGACGCGCTATTACTTTAACATCACAGACAAGCTGGTGTTGGCTACGCGCTTATTGGGTGGTGTGGGGATTCCTTATGGTAACTCTAAGGTGCTGCCGTACATTAAACAATACGGCATTGGCGGCCCTAACAGCATCAGGGCGTTCCCGGCCCGCAGCATTGGCCCCGGTGTTTTTGACCCCAGCAAGGACATCAATCCAGAAGACCCCAGCCGCACTTTTTCCTTCTTTGACCAGACCGGTGACATTAGGTTGGAGGGCAATGCTGAGTTCCGGTTTCCGCTCATGGACCCGTACTTAAAAGGCGCAGTGTTTTTGGACGCCGGGAACGTGTGGTTGTATGACGAGGACCCGGACCGCCCCGGCGGAGAGTTTGGCGGCAACTTCATGAGCCAGCTGGCCATAGGCGCCGGCGCCGGCATGCGCATAGACGTGCAGTTCTTTGTGATACGCCTGGACCTAGCCTACCCCCTACGCGACCCCAACTACATCAACACCAAACGCCCAACCAGCGGCGGCTTGTTTGGGAACGGTGTCTTGAACCTAGCCATTGGCTATCCATTCTAAGAGATGAATTAAAAACAGCGCCACCGTCGTTTTTAGCCTCCTTTCCAGAAAAGAGGCTAAAACTAACAGCTTCTATTTTGGCTAAGAAAGATTTGTGCTGCTTTTCCTTAACTTAATGTTAGTTAATGTCTTTCTCCATGAAAACGAAAACCAAGATTCTCTGGGCTATTGTAGGGCTGCTGGTCCTTATCCAATTCATCAGGATAGATAAAACCAACCCGCCCGCAGACCCGGCCCAGGATTTTATCACGCTCAAAAACCCACCGCAAGAAGTAGCCCATATACTCAAAGCTTCTTGCTATGATTGCCATTCCAACCATACCACTTACCCTTGGTACACCAACGTAGCTCCGGTCTCTTGGTGGGTGAAGCGGCATATAAATGAAGGACGTGACGAGCTCAACTTTTCTGAATGGGGAAACTATACCGCCAAAAGAGCCGCGCACAAATTAGATGAAAGCTATGAGTTAGTGGCAGAAGGGGAAATGCCTTTGTCCTCTTATACGCTTATCCACGCCAACGCCCGCCTCTCAGAGCCGCAGAAACAGCAGTTGTTGGCTTGGCTCAAGACCCAGGGCGCAAAGGCCCAATAGCCCGTGTACAAGCTCATTTGTTTTTGATGTACCACGGCGTTACTTAATGGATGACTACAGTTGCTGGCACCTCGGGCAGAAGTAGGTAGCCCGGCCGCCCACATACTCCTTCTCAATCTTGGTCTGGCAATGCGGGCAGTGCAAATGCGCATCTTGGGCTCCGCCCGAAGGACGTTCATCCCATTCACGCGCGTGGATAAGGTAATGTACGGGGAAGTCGCGGTAAATGGCCTCTGCGCTTACGGCGGTTTCTAGTACACTCCTAATGGCAGCGGCCAAGCGGTTTATCTCTTCTGAAGTGAGGGTATCAGCCCTTCTTTCTGGGTGCAGTTTGGCCTGAAACAAAACCTCATCGGCTATCCAGTTGCCTACGCCGGGTGTAATGCGCTGGTCCAAGAGCAGGGATTTGAGTACTCCTTTCTTCTTGGCCAACCCTTTGGCAAGCTCCTCTGCGGTGATGGTCAAGGCATCTGGTCCTAGTTTCTTCTGTCTCTGGAACGCCTCTACACTAGAAGTCAAACCAATCCTGCCAAATTTTCGGGAGTCTATGAACGCAAACCTGAACCCATTCTGAAAGATGAATACCGCTCTGGCAAAACGGGGTGTCTCGGCCTCGTCCTTATAATACGCCACATCACCGGTCATCCCGAAGTGCATGGTCACCACCGCTCCGTGATCAGTGAACAGAAAAAGCTGCTTGCCTAGCCGGTGCGTACCCGTAAAGGCGTGCCCTATCAACGCCTTTCTGAACTCGTCCAAGTCTACCTGCAGCTGGCGTCTAGGGTCCTGCACGTCTACTTCGGCAATGGATTGGTGCAGGCTGGTCTCCTCAATGAATCTTCTGTAGGTCTCTACTTCGGGTAGTTCTGGCATAGGGCTAGGGAATCGTTTTTGGCCTGTTTTCTGGAAAAGAGCCTAAAAACGGCCTCTTCACTTTAACCAACAAGGCAGTGGATTGGTTATCAGAATCTTCTCCCAACCAAGGCACCTACCTCTAAAAATCAGTAGAAATACGCACATAAATATAAGCTTGGGGCATAGGGGAGCTAGTGGTATTTTGGTAAATTTGATAAACTCTTAAGCTTTGCGTGTATGGAAACAACTACCCTTTCTCTTGAACAACTCCGTTTCCCTGTCGGTCGGTTTGAATACCCGTCTGTGTACCAGACTGCGCTCACCCAGAAATCCATTGACGTCATCGCTGACCTGCCGGCCCAGCTGCGCGCCGCTGTAGAAGGCCTCACAGATGAACAGTTAGATACGCCCTACCGCCCAGGCGGCTGGACAATCAGACAAGTGGTGCACCACCTGCCAGACAGCCACATGAACAGCTACACGCGTTTCAGGCTGGCTTTAACCGAGGAGCGCCCCGTCATAAAACCTTATGATGAAAACGGCTGGGCCCAACTGCCAGACGCGCAGACCGCACCCATCCAAAGCTCCCTGCAGTTGCTAGATGCCCTGCACCAGCGGTGGGTGTTGCTGTTGCGCTCCATGACCTTCCCGCAGTGGCACCGCACGTTTGTGCACCCAGAAGGCGGCGAGATGTTTCTGTTCCAGACGGTGGGCATGTACGATTGGCATAGCCGGCACCATTTGGCGCACATCACTACCTTGAAAACCAGAATGGGCTGGTAAGGCCTGTTATATAAGGTCTTCGTTTTTGGCCTGTTTTATAGAAAACAGGCCAAAAACGAAGACAAAAAATTCTAAGAATATCCTCAAATTAGATTATTTTAGCCAGACCTTATTCTGGCTATGCAACTGTTCTCCCTCCTATCCATTTTCAATTTATTCTGGCAGACGCTTGCTTGGGCACCTTCTCCTTCGCCTACCACGCCTCCGGTTCCCTTTGCCGTTCAACCCGACGCACCCAACACAGACAACCGTTCTCTGGAGTTTGTGGAAAACAAAGGCCAATGGCCCAAGCAGGTACAGTTTTCAGCGGAAGTACCGGGCGGCCGACTCTTTTTACAGAACACCGGCTTTGTGTACACGCTCTATGACGCCAAAACCCTAGGCCACGGCCATGCCGACAAGGCAAAAAAGACCACTAAAAAAGCACCTGAACCTCTTTCTGACGAGGAGGAACAAGTAAAAGGCCATTCGTACACGGTCACGTTTGAAGGCGCCAAAACAGGACCACAGGTTAATGGCCAAGACCCTACGCCCGGCACCCGAAACTACTTTACAGGCAATGACCCTTCTAGATGGGGAAAAGCGGCCCAGGGATTCAGGAAGGTAGACTACCAGAACCTATACCAAGGCATTGACCTGGCCTTGTATGAAAAAGGCGGAAAGCTTAAATATGACTTCTATCTGGCGGCGGGTGCCTCGGCTAATAAGATAAAGATGAAATATAGCGGCGCTTCGCAGGTCAAACTCCAGGACGGCAATTTGGTGATCTCTACCACCGTAGGAGATGTAACCGAGCAGAAACCTGTAGCTTATCAACTAGTCAATGGCCAGCGCCAAGACGTACCCTGTGCGTTTGTGTTAAAGGAGAACACGGTTTCCTTCCAGTTCCCGGAGGGTTATAACCAGAAGCTCCCCTTGGTGATTGACCCGGTGGTGATTTTCTCCTCCTTTACTGGCTCTACCGCCGACAACTGGGGATTTACCGCCACCTATGACAGCCAGGGCCACATGTACTCTGGGGGCATTGCGTTCAAGACAGGCTATCCGGTGTCGCCGGGGGCGTTTCAGGTGAACTATGCAGACAGCGTAGACATTGCCATCATCAAATACAACACAGAAGTCTCAGGCCCAGCCGCTAGGTTGTACGCTACGTATTTGGGTGGCCGCAAAGCCGATGTGCCTCACAGCATGGTAGTCAACGCCAACGATGAGCTCTTGATTCTTTCTAGTGTGGGCTCCAATGATTTTCCTACGTCTGCCAGCGCCTTTGACCGGAGCTTTAACGGTGGCCCCCGTATTAAACCCTTGGGCAGCGGCGCCAACCCCAACTACCAGCTAGGCTCAGACATTGCCATCACCACGTTAAGCTCCAACGGCAGCACCTTGGTGGCCTCCACGTTTTTGGGCGGCACAGAAAATGACGGTTTGCTGAATCCCTTCGGGCCCAATGGCAATGAGTTGGTGCAAAACTACGGAGACCAGCACCGCGGCGACATCATCACAGACGCAGAAGGCAACGTGTACATCGCATCCAGCACCTTCTCCAGCGATTTCCCGGCCAGGAACGGCTTCCGGAACCAGTACTTTGGCGGCACCAATGACGCGGTCATCTGCAAGCTTTCGCCCAACTTAAGCCAACTGCTCTGGGCCAATTTTTATGGAGGCGAGGGTACAGACGCGGCTTATTCCATCCAGTTAGACAAGAATAAAAACGTGTACGTGGCAGGCGGCACCACCAGCACTACCTTACCCGGCACGGCCACTGGCTTGCATCCCACCAATAGCGGCTCAGTAGACGGCTTTGTGGTGAAGATTGCCAATGCAGGAGACAAGATTCTGGCGGGCACTTTTATAGGCACGTCTTCTTATGACCAAAGCTATTTTTTACAGCTAGACTTTGAAGAGAACGTGTATCTGTTTGGGCAGACGGCTGGCAATTACCCTGTCACGGCCAATGTCTACACCGTACCCAACGGCAAGCAGTTCATTCACAAGCTCAACAACAACCTTAACACCACGTTGCTCTCCACAGTTTTTGGGACCGGCGGCGCTTTGATAGACATTTCACCCACTGCGTTTTTAGTGGACGAGTGCGAACGCATTTTTATCTGCGGTTGGGGCGGCGTGACCAATGCGGGCTATGGTAATGGTAGAACGTTTGGTTTACCCACCACGCCAGATGCCATTCAACCTACCACAGACGGCAGTGACTTTTACCTGATGCAATTGTCGCCTAACGCCAAAGATTTGGTCTACGCCACGTTTTACGGAGGCATATTTGCCAATGAACACGTTGACGGCGGCACCAGCCGCTTTGACAACCGCGGCATTGTCTACCAAGCGGTCTGCGGTGGTTGCGGCGGCTACAGTGATTTCCCGGTACCGCCGGGCGCGCACACGTACAGCGCCTTGAACAAAAGCTCCAACTGCAACAACGCCTCCTTTAAGTTTGACTTCCAGACTTCGGCTAACGCCGGGGCAGACCGGCAGGTGTGCTCTGCAGATGCGCCCGTGTTGTTGCAGGGACTTCCGGCAGGTGGTTTCTGGACTGGGCCGGGCGTCTCATTGGTGGCAGGGCAATATTACTTTACGCCCAACATCAACCTCACCGGAGACAACATCCTCACGTACACCACCACCATTGCGGGGACTAACCTCTGCGTGAAGACCAACACCATGGTCATGAAAGTAGCAGCCTCTGTGCCTCACACCTTGGATATACCCTCCAGTATGTGCTTGAACGGGGAAACCATCACCTTGCAAGGGAGCCCGGCGGGCGGCACGTTTACTGTAGACGGCGCCGTAAGGTCTACCTTCTCTCCCTTGACGGCGGGCGTGGGGTACCATATCATCACGTACACCAGCACTGGCGCCAATGGCTTTTGCGGCACCGTGACCAGGACTATACAAGTACTGCCAGCGCCCATAATACAACTCGGCAAAGACCCTGTCATCTGTCCGGGCAGCGTGACGCCCATTCAGTTAACGGCTACGCCTGCCGGCGGAAACTGGACCGGCAAATACGTTACGCCCGCAGGTGTGTTCACGCCGCCTCCCGCCTTTACCGGCTCCACGCAGGTGACGTATACCATCCAGGGAGGCTGCGTAGCCGCTGCTACGCAGAAAATTTCCGTTTCGCCGGTGCCTGTTATCCAAGCCGATTTGGCCAATGACTGCCAGAATGATCCAGCCATCTCGGGGTATGCGCCTTTCAATGCGGTCTTTGCCAATACCACCACCGGCGCCACTACTTACCTCTGGGAATTTGGGGACGGCGGCACGTCTACTGACAAGCTTCCTACCCACACCTACCTGCAGCCCGGCACCTATACCGTCAAGCTCACGGTATTCTATGGCAATGGCTGCCAGGAACAGCGCGAATTGGGCAAAATCATAGTGGTCAATGGCATGATGCCTAACATTTTTACGCCCAACGCAGACGGCGTGAATGACACGTTTGTGCAGCGGTTTAGCTGCCTGCCCACGTCTTTGAACGTGTACAACCGCTGGGGCAAACAAGTCTATGAAAACAAAGACTATCAGCAGAACTGGACCGGTGACAACCTTTCTGAGGGCACGTATTTTTACCTTCTCAAAGACACCGCCGGCAACACCGCCAAAGGCTGGGTGGAGATTGTGAGATAGGCAGGGCGCAGGCACTTTCTAACAGTCCAACGCGTTCTTATCTTTGGCATTTAACAGAAACATTCATGGCTAGACCACCCAGAAAAAAGATTGGCATTCTCAACACCCCGCTTACCGTGTCAAGGCAGTTCTTGCCAGCCACCATTCTCTTGGTGATTGGTCTAATACTATTAGGCTTACAATACGGCACGCAAGTGGTACAGAATCCCAAAGACCTCACCGCCATTGAAGGCACCCTTAGCAATTACTCTTTCAAGAAAACCGAGAAAGGAGATCTGGACTACGGCATCTGGTTGCAAGAACTCACTGAGCGTTTTGTGTTGCCCAAGCATGAAATAGCACGTTTTGACACGGCCGCCTTTAAAGCGCAGGCTAAGATTGGCGAACGCCTCCGGGTGGAATACAATGCCAAGGAAGACCCTGTGAAGAACGAAGGCAACCGACGCATTTACAGTTTATCAGCGCCCAAAATCAACAAAAGCTTTTTAACCGCCGAGGATGTGTTGCGTCGAGATTCTGGTGGCTGGCTCACCTGGCTAACCTACGCCTTGATAGCGGCCGGCGTGGGACTCTTCGCCTGGAAAATCTATCAGCAGAACCAGCAACACGACGCTTCTTACTAAGACTTCGTTTTTGGCCTGTTTCCAGGAAATCAGGCCAAAAACGGATTGAAAAGGATTGGACGTCTGCCTCATATTTAGAAACTATTGCCCGCCCCAACCGGTTATAGAATAGGCACCAAATCGCCTTTACTTATGAGACATTTATTCTTCTCTCTTATACTATTGCTGGGCTTCACGTCCTGTGCCCAGAGCCAAAACAAGAAGCAGACTTCCACCAAAAAAACCACCGCCTCTGCTCCTATTAACAAAGAAGGCTTGGCCGTGGCCACGTTTGCGGGTGGCTGTTTTTGGTGCACCGAGGAATCCGCTGAAAAACTCAAAGGCGTGCACGAGGTAGTTTCTGGCTACACCGGCGGCACCGTCAAGAATCCCACCTATGAGCAAGTGACTACGGGCATGACCGGCCACGCCGAAGCCGTCCAGATTCACTATGATCCCAAGGTGATTAGCTACCAGACGTTGCTGGAAGCCTTCTTCGCGGCGCACGACCCTACCACCCTCAACCGCCAGGGCCCCGATGTAGGAACCCAGTACCGCTCCGCCATCTTCTATAAAACACCCGAGGAGAAAGCCCAGATTGACGCCTACATTGCCAAACTCAACAGCGCCCGTGCCTTCCAGGCTCCTATTGTCACGCAGGTAGAGCCGCTAAAAGAATTCTACGTAGCCGAAGACTACCACCAGGATTTCTACAAAACCAACCCAGACAACCCTTACATGCGCGCCGTCTCCAAGCCTAAACTGGAGAAGTTCAAGCAGAAAATGGAGGGCAAGCTGAAGGATCAGGAATAGGTTCACGCCGGGCATGGGCAGATTGTAAAGAAGAATTGTTGATAGCAGTGCGTTTTTGGCCTCTTTTCTGGTAAAGAGGCCAAAAACGCACTTTGACGTTTGTCAAGGTCAACTTCCCAATTCTTCAAGAGTACCTTTGATTCTACTCTCATTAATTCATTTACCCAAACAACTTTGGCTAGTTTGCTGCGTTTCCAGTAACCGGCAAGAATGGCTAGCTTTGCCCTACTATCTCAGGAAAGAATATCCCCTTGAAAGCAACTCAATTTTTAGAGCTATACCGCCAGGACCCCGTCGTGCAGACCGTGGCCCAGCGTTTGTCTGTGGCAGAGCCTACCCATGTGCAGTTGAAAGGTCTGGTAGGCAGTTTGGATGCCGTAGTGGCTTCTACCCTGCAAACCATGCAGCCGCGCACCCACCTGTTCATCCTGCATGACCGCGAAGAGGCCGCTTATTTTTACAGTGACCTTTCTAGCCTCTTAGAAGACACCCAAGAGGTATTGCTGTTCCCCAGCTCATATAAGCGGGCTTACCAGTTTGACAGCACCGAGAATGCCAACATTTTATTAAGAGCCGAGGTCCTTAACCGCCTCAACGACCGCGCCGGGGCCGGGGCTTTGATTGTGACGTATCCAGAGGCCCTCACGGAGAAGGTCATCAATAAGAAATCCCTGGTGGCAAACACGCTGGGCGCCAAGGTAGGCGAAAAGCTGGACGTCAATTTCCTCACTGAGGTCCTGAACAGCTATGACTTTGAGCGCACCGATTTTGTGTATGAGGCCGGCCAGTTTGCCGTGCGCGGCGGCATCATAGACGTCTACTCGTATGCCAACGAGTTACCCTACCGCTTGGAGTTATTTGGCGATGAGATTGAATCCATCAGGACCTTTGACCCCAACACCCAGCTTTCTGTAGAGCAGAAGAAGCAGATTAGCATCATCCCCAACGTGCAGACCAAACTGCTGCAAGAGACCCGCGAGTCGTTCTTGGACTTCATCCCCGAAGACAGCAAAATCTGGGTGAAGGACTACCGCCAAACCGTGGAGGTGGTAAGCGAGTCTTATGAGAAAGCTGAGCAGGCGTTCCAGGAGATGCTGGAGCACAGCGCCGGCGTGCAGATAGTCTCCAAACCCGCAGACCTGTTTGAAAGCGGAAAAGCGTTTAAGAAAGGCCTGGAGAAATTCACTTTAGTGGAGTTTGGCAAGCGCTTCAACTTTAAGAACGCCGAAGTGGTCCAGTTTCAAGCGCACCCACAGCCTTCCTTTAACAAGGATTTTCAGCGCTTGGCGGCCAACCTGCATGAGAACCAGAGCAACGGCTACGTGAACGTCATCGCCTCTGAGTCGCCGCGCCAGGCAGACCGCTTGCTCACCATTTTTGACGAACTGGACCATGACGTGCGGTTCCACCACATGATGCTGGCCCTGCGCGAAGGCTTCGTAGACGACCAAGTAAAATTGGTCGCCTACACAGACCACCAACTGTTTGAGCGCTATTACAAGCACAAAACCAAAGAAGGCTATTCCAAGTCAAAAGCGCTTACGCTTAAAGAACTCAAAACCTTAAAGTCGGGGGACTATGTCACGCACATGGACTACGGCATCGGGCGGTTTGCCGGGTTGGACAAGGTTGAAGTAGGCGGCAGGCTGCAGGAAGCCATTAGGTTGGTCTATAGAGATGATGATTTGCTGTACGTGAGTATTCACTCGCTGCACAAAATCACTAAATACACCGGCAAGGAAGGTACGCCGCCTAGCATGAGCAAGCTGGGCTCCCCAGAATGGGAGAACAAGAAAAAGAAGGTCAAGAGCAAGGTCAAAGACATTGCCGCCGAGCTCATCAGGCTTTACGCCAAGCGCAAGGCCGCTCCCGGCTATGCGTTCTCAAGAGACGGCTTCTTGCAGGCAGAATTGGAGTCTTCCTTTATCTATGAAGATACTCCAGACCAGGGCAAAGCCACTGAAGACGTGAAAAACGACATGGAGCAACCGCACCCCATGGATAGACTGGTGTGCGGGGACGTGGGTTTCGGGAAGACCGAGATTGCCATCCGCGCGGCCTTCAAAGCGGCCTGTGACGGCAAGCAGGTGGCCGTTTTGGTGCCTACCACCATCCTAGCCATGCAACATTATAAGACGTTCCGGGACCGCCTGGAGGCTTTTCCGGTGAATGTGGAGTATATCAATCGCTTTAAGACCACCAAGCAGATTAAGGAAACCCTGGCCCGCGTGGCCGAAGGCAAGACCGAAATCCTGATTGGCACGCACCGACTAGCCAGCAAGGACGTCAAGTTCAAGAACTTGGGCTTGCTGATCATTGACGAGGAGCAGAAGTTTGGGGTAAAAACCAAGGACCGCCTCAAAGAGATAAAAATCAATGTGGACACGCTTACGCTCACGGCCACGCCAATTCCGCGTACGCTGCACTTCTCTTTGATGGGTGCCCGCGACCTAAGCGTAATTGCCACGCCGCCACCTAACCGCCAACCGGTCCAGACAGAATTGCACGTCTTTGAAGACACCCTCATCAGAGACGCCGTCGCCGCTGAGCTGAAGCGCAAAGGCCAGGTCTTCTTTGTGCACAACCGCATAGCGGACATTGAGGAGATGGCCAACCTGATTCTGAAACTGGTACCAGACGTCAAGGTGACCTACGCCCATGGCCAGATGGACCCAGAGGAGTTAGAGAAACGCATGATGCGATTCGTGGAGGGCGAGTATGACGTGCTGGTGTCTACTAACATCATTGAAAGCGGGCTGGACATACCTAACGCCAACACCATCATCATCAACCGTGCGCACATGTTTGGCCTGAGTGATTTGCACCAGATGCGTGGGCGCGTGGGTCGTTCCAATAAAAAAGCCTACTGCTACCTGCTAACGCCACCGGTGTCGGGTCTGCCATCAGACGCTCGCAAGCGTTTGAGTACCCTGGAGGAATTCTCAGATTTGGGCGAAGGTTTCAAGATTGCTATGCGCGATCTGGACATACGCGGCGCGGGAAACATGCTGGGCGGTGAGCAGAGCGGTTTCATTACAGACCTTGGGTTTGAGGCTTACCATCAGATTCTGGATGAGGCGGTGCAAGAGTTGAAGGAGACCGAGTTCAAGGAGCTCTTCTTCAAAGACGTGGACCTGGATAAACTCATTGAACCCATCCGGGAATGTTCTATTGAAACGGACCTGGAGATTCTCATCCCAGACTACTACATCAGCAACATCTCTGAGCGTCTGCAGATGTACAGTAAGCTGGACAGCGTCAAAGACATGGAAAGCCTCAATAAATTGGTGGCGGGAATGGTGGATCGGTTCGGGCCCATGCCAGAGCAAGTAGAGCAACTGGTGACCATCGTGAAAATGCGCTGGGAGGCCTGTCACCTTGGTTTTGAGAAACTCACCATCAAGAAAGAGACGCTCAAGGGCTACATTCCTAGCCAGAACAATGATCCTTTCTTCCAATCTGAAACCTTTAGTCGCATTTTACAGTACGTGCAGCAGCACTCGCGCCGGTCCAGGTTAAAAGAAGCCAAGGACAAGTTGATTGTAATTGTAGAAAATGTCTCTACATTGGCAACGGCGCAAGCCATTTTTGAAGAACTGAAAGCATAGTCTATACGCGTTTTTGGCCTATTTCCCCCAAAACAGGCCAAAAACGCTTTTCCCTGCCCTTCTGCCAATCCATTGAACAATTAGAGCAGCCCAAGGGTTATCCTTGCCAATACGATATTTTCTTGAGAGTATGACCAGTACCGCAGCCCCAGTTTCGCCCGCTTTGGATTTGCACACGTTTCTACAGGCGCTACCGGGGCAACACGTCATTCTTACCCCAGAATTGGTGGTGCTAGAAGCCACAGATGACTACCTGGCCGCCACCCATTCCACCAGAGAGCACCTGATTGGTAAAAACCTGTTTGAGGCTTTTCCGGCCAACCCCGCAGCTCCTTCTGCCAATGCCATAGACCCTATTCAGCAATCCTTGGACTACGTGCTTTTGCACAAGCAGCCCCATACGCTGCAAAAGCCTTTACGCCATGACGTGCTGGGGCCGGACGGCACCTATGAGGAAAAATACTGGTGCCTTAAAAGCAAGCCCGTCTTAGATGCGCAGAAAGAAGTCTCCTACATTATCCATACGGTAGAGGACGTCACAGAAAGCCAGCTTCATAAGCGCGAGCAGGAGATTACCAAAGGCAGCATGGACGCCATGGTCGCGGCTTCGGGCGGCGTGTCCTGGGACTATGACATTAAAACCGGCAGGCTGTTTTGGAGCAAGAACTTTGAGCAGATTTTTGGCTATCCTGTTACAGCAGAAGGTGAACTCCCGGCCCAGTGGGATGCGCGAGTGCACCCAGAAGAATACCAGAGCCTGCGGGCCAGCTTAAACAAAACCGTAGCGAAGCAAGAAAAAGCCTGGACCGGCAAATACCGCTTTTTAAAGGCAGATGGCACTTACACGCATGTGGTAGACCACGGGTATATTCTCTATAACGAGGAAGGCGCCCCCTACCGCATGCTGGGCACCCTCTTAGACATTGAAGAACAGCAAAAAACAGAACGCCTGGCCAAAGAAAACCTGGAACGGTTTGAGCTCATGGCCAAAGCCACCAATGACGTAATCTGGGACTGGAACCTGGAGAATGACTATGTCTGGTGGAATGAAGGCTTTAAAGTAACGTTTGGCTACAAAGAAGAAGACATAGAACATGATGTCAACTCCTGGTATAGCCGTATTCATCCAGAAGATGCTACCCGCGTAGTGGACAGCATCCATCATGTCATAGACAGCGCTACCGGCACCAACTGGCAGGATGAGTACCGGTTCAGGAAAGCGGACGGCACCTACGCCGACATCTTTGACCGCGGCATCATTGCCCGTGACAAGACCGGCAAACCCGTGCGCATGATTGGCGCCATGCTGGACATCACAGAAAAGAACGAATACGCGGCCCAACTTAAAGCAAGTGAGGAGCACGTGCGCACCTTACTAGAAAGCATCCCAGAGATTGCGTGGGTTGGGCACGCGGATGGTTATGTCTACTATTATAACAAAGCCTGGTACAGCTACACCGGCACCACGTCCCCTGAGCAAAGCTGGGAAGGCGTGGTGCACCCAGATGATCTGGCGTACACCACCCGCATCTGGACACAGTCAATCGCCTCGGGCAAAGAGTACGTGAATGAGGCCCGGCTCAAGAGAGCCGCAGACGGGCAGTACCGGTGGTTTAGCATACGCGCCACGCCCGTATACAATGAGAACGGCACCATCCTGGCCTGGATTGGGGTGAACACAGATATACAGGAGCAGAAAAACATCCAGCAGAAGCTCAAGGAGCGGGATGAGTACGTGCAGCGCATGCTGGCCCAGTCGCCGGTGCAGTTTGCCGTGCTCAAGGGATCCAGCTGGCTCATAGACTTTGCCACTCCCCAGTTCAAGCAGTTGCTAGGCCACCGTGACATGGTGGGCAAGCCGTTCAAGTCTGTTTTGCCCGAGCTTAAAAGCCAGGGTTACTTTGAGATCATAGAGAACGTCTACGCTACCGGCAAAACCTATTTCGGGAACGAGTCTTCAGCGTTCCTGGACCGTACTGGCAACGGGCAGCTAGAGCTGGGCTACTTCAACTTTGTCTACCAACCGCTCTTTGATGACCAGCAGCTGGTGGAAGGCATCATGATCCTGATAGTGGAGGTAACGGAGCAGGTGCTTATTCGCCAAGAGGCTGAACAACTGGCCCAGGATTTAAAGGTGTCTCATGAGCGCACCCTCAACCTCTTAGAGGCCCTGCCCCACATGACCTTTACCACCAAGCCCAACGGTGACGTGGACTATTACAGCCCCAAGTGGTATGAAGGCTACCTGGGCACCAACTTTGAGAATTTAAAAGGCTGGGGCTGGCAGGATTTCATGCACCCAGATGATATGGAGCGCACTATCACCAACTGGCTGAAGTCACTGGAGACGGGTCAGGAGTTTGAGATGGAAAACCGCTGGAAGTCCAAAGAAGACGGCCAGTACCGGTGGTTCCTGATCAAAGGCGTGCCCGTGCGCGATGCAGAGGGCACCATCACGCAGTGGGTAGGTACGCACACCTACATGGAGGATCACAAACAAATGCTGTTAGCCCTGGAAGAAAGCACCAAGAACTTCCGGTTCCTGGCAGACTCCATGCCACAATTGGTCTGGACGACAGACGCGCTGGGCTTCCATGACTACTTTAACCAGCAGTGGGTGGACTACACCGGCTATAATGTAGAGGACAGCAAAGGCACCCAGATGTGGAACAACCTGCTGCACCCAGATGACCAGGCCCGCGCAGAAGCCCGCTGGCACTTGTCCTTGACCACCGGCGAACCCTATGAAATTGAATACCGTTTTAAACGCGCTTCTGACGGGGAATGGCGGTGGTTCTTAGGCAGGGCATTGCCACAGCGCAACGCAGAGGGCCAGATTATCAAATGGTTTGGTACCTGTACAGACATTGAGGACCAGAAACGCAATGAGTCGCTCATGGAGCAGACCAACCAGGAACTCAGGAATATCAATGAGGACCTAGACAGTTTCGTGTACACGGCCTCGCATGACTTAAAGCTGCCCATCATCAACATGGCGCGTATTTTTGAGGAACTCACCAAGAGCGCCACGTTCCAGGACCCAGACGCCAATTTGCTCATAAACATGTTCAACAAGTCTCTCACCCAGATACAGGGAACCATCCATGACCTGGCAGAGATTGTGAAAGTGCAGAAGAACATAGACTCCCATCAAGAAGAGGTAGCCCTGGAAGAGATGGTGGAGGAAGTGAAACTAAGCATCCAGGATCTGCTGCACCGCAACAGCGCAAGTATCATCACCCATTTTGAAGAGGCGCCTTCCCTCCTGTTCTCCCGGGTGAACCTCAAGAGTATTCTCTACAACCTGGTGAGCAACGCCGTCAAGTACCGCTCTTCTACACGCACCCCAGAAGTCACCATTACCTCAGCTCGTGAGGACGGGTTTCTGGTGTTGACGGTGCAGGACAATGGCATGGGCATGGACCTGGAGAAGCACGGTGCAAAACTGTTCCAGATGTTTAAGCGTTTCCATAACCATGTAGACGGTTCTGGGCTGGGCCTTTATATTGTTAACCGCATTTTGCAGAAAAACGGAGGGCGCATTGAGGTGCAAAGCCAGGTCAATACAGGCACTACTTTCACTATTTATTTTAAAGAGAACCTGTAAGGGGTTTTTACCTACCTTTACTCCATGAAACGGCTTAATCTCATATTACTGGTGGATGATGATGAAACCACTAATTACCTCAACAAGCGGCTCCTGAACAATCTGGATGCCGCTGAGCGCATTGAGGTGGCCACCAACGGAGAGGAAGCCCTCAAGTTTCTACAAACCAACCATGACGCTGGCCACCCCAACCCAGAATTGATTCTACTGGACATCAAGATGCCGGTCATGGACGGGTTTGAGTTTCTGGAGGAGTATGAACACCTTCCGCAGGAATTAAAGAACTGCGTGTTGGTGATGATGCTTACGTCCTCTGCCAGCTTCTATGACCTGGAGCGCTTAAAACAATACAATGCCGTACAGCGCCATATTTCTAAGCCCCTGCAAGAGGCCCACATCCTTGAGATCATGGAGACGTATTTCCCAGAAAAATAGCATACGCATTTTGTAATAGAGAAGGGCTACTTAGATCATCTAAGTAGCCCTTCTCTATTATGGGGTGGACAGGCAGTAGGCGTGCTGTCTTTGCTTGCTTTTTTACTGGATGGCGTTGGTGGTGTTGGCAGGAATCTGATAGGTGGCCGAGTTTTCTATGCGCACAGAAGAATGCTTTGTCTGCGCGTGCGCAAAGCCGGAGAGCATCAAGATAAACAACACAAAAATACTGATTAGAGGCAAAAATCTTTTCATATCACACTACCCTCATTTAAGTTCTTCATGCTCATACTGCCTTCCGGCAGAAAGGTTATAGGCTGCCGGTTGTTTTTCACTTCTTTTCTGAAAAAGAGGCTAAAAACGACGCATAGTGCAAAGGCTTCTTAACTCTCTGCAAGGGCTATCGTAAACGTAGCAAGAGGTGGGTGACCGCATATTCCGGGAACCGCCAGATGTACGACCAAAACTTTACTACCATGCAAGACAATACCTATAAAAACCCCAACCAGGGGGATGAGCAAGACAACCAACGTCTGGGCCGTGACTTGTACCGCCGTGACCAAGAGCACAACCAACAACGCCAACAGCCGCAGGGCAGCCACTGGGATCCTAGAAACAACTTCCACACCGGGCCCAGCCACCAGACCAGAAGCCATTTCCCGGAAGACCAGTATGGCATGAACTCCAACGCAGACCTGGGCGGAAGCCGTCAAAGACATTACGGCACCAACCAGAACAGCCCGTACCGCAGCCAGAGCAGCCTTAACTACGGTGACAGCCGCAGCATGAACCAAGGCCAGCAGTCGTATCCAGCGTCGTCGCAAGGTCAGGGCAACTCGCATTTTTCTCCGTACGGTGACAGCCGTGGCAACTACTCGGCCATCCAGGACTCCTATGGCCAAGGGCATGACAACATCCATTCCCAGAACGTACCGCCGCAGCGCCGCATGGATGACTCTAATGAGAACTATTACCGTGGTGCCTACATGGACTCAAGGGGCGTGCGCACAGAGCCGCCGCTGCCAGAGAACAACCCGTACAATGACTGGCCCGGCGGACGCAGCCGCTACAAAGATGATGACTACCGCTACGGCAGCGGCAACCATGACTGGTACCGGGAGCACCGCTACACAGACAACGCGGGCCACCGCGTAGACCGTGACAAAGGTGACATCTTAGGCGACATGGGTGAAGGCTTACGCGAAGTATGGCATGACATCAGACACGGCGCGCAGAACCTCTGGAACCGCGGAACGCATGGCTTTAACACCGGTAACGTGCATCCAGACCGCGACCGCGACCACAACTATGAGTACCGCTCTTACCGGGACAGAGGCCGTGAGCATGGCCCGCGCTGGTCAGATGAAAGCCACCGCGGCCATGATCCCAACAGCGGCAATTACTCCTCGCGCCATTAACCGTTAAAACCTCAAGAAGATGAAACCTATCATCATTGCCTTGACCATCACCTCCATCGCCATATCCTGGATGCTCTACCGAGCCTTCCCCATGGACGATGAATCAGTGGACCACACGTTTTAACGAGTAGAACCAGATAGCAGAAGCCAGCGCCCCATAGGTGCTGGCTTCTTTGTTTTCAGGCCCGTCCGTTTTTGGCTTAATTTCCAGAAAGTAGCACAAAAACGCCGATCTGGTTGTTGCCCTTTTGATGTTGCAAGACCTCCTCACCCAGATACGCGCCTGCCAACTGTGTGCCGCGCATTTACCACATGGGCCCAGACCCGTTTTAAGAGCCTCCTCCACCGCAAAGTTGATGATAGTGGGCCAGGCGCCCGGCACCAAAGTGCACGCCTCGGGCATTCCCTGGGATGACCAGAGCGGCAAGCGCCTGCGCCAATGGATGGGCCTCACGCCAAAGGAATTCTATGACGAGGCCAACATCGCCATTGTGCCCACCGGTTTCTGCTTTCCGGGCACCGGGAAGTCTGGTGATTTACCGCCGCGGCCAGAGTGTTTCCAGCACTGGCATCCGCAGTTGTTGCCTATGTTGCCCAACGTGCAACTCACGCTCTTGATTGGCGGTTATGCCCAGAAAGCCTTCTTGCAGGAACGGGCCAAAGCCACCCTCACCCAGACCGTGGAAGCCTGGCAAGACTACCTGCCCCGGTACCTGCCTTTGGCCCATCCTTCGCCCAGGAACATTGCCTGGTTCAAGCGCCACCCGTGGTATGAGCAGGAGATGGTTCCCACCTTGCAGGAAATGGTGCAGACCGTCTTGAGAGGATAGGCTACGGCATCGTTTTTTGCTTATTTTTGAGAAAACAGGCCAAAACCGCATGACCGCTCTTTCTCTCCAAAGCAAGCTACCCCACGTAGGCACCACCATCTTCACCACCATGTCGCAGCTAGCCCTGCAGCACAACGCCATCAACCTGGCCCAAGGCTTCCCGGACTTTAACTGCCCCGACGGACTGATGGACCTGGTCACGGAGGCCATGCGCCAAGGCCACAACCAGTACGCGCCCAGTGCCGGCATACCTGCTTTGCGTCAGAAAATCAGTCAGAAAACGCAGCAGCTGTACGGCTACCTGCCCAACCCAGACACGGAGGTCACCGTCACGTCTGGCGCCACCGAGGCCCTGTTTGCCGCCATTGCCGCCGTGGTCCAGCCCGGCGACGAGGTGCTGGTAGTGGAGCCGTGCTACGACTCCTATGTGCCTGCCATTGAGTTGAGCGGCGGCGTGCCGGTGTATGTGTCTCTGACGTATCCAGATTTTGCCCTGGACTGGCAGCAGATTGAAGACAAGCTCACGCCCAAGACCAAGCTGCTACTCTTGAATTCGCCGCACAACCCAACGGGTGCCGTCTGGCAACAAGAGGATTTGGATGCGTTAGCCCGGTTGGTAGAGAAGCATTCGTTCCTGATTCTGAGCGATGAGGTCTACGAGCACATGGTCTTTGACGGCAAACCGCATTTAAGCCTTCTGTCAGTGCCGGCCCTGGCGGAAAGGGCGTTTGTGATTTCGTCCTTCGGGAAGACGTACCATACCACCGGCTGGAAAGTGGGCTACTGTATTGCCCCGTCCGCACTTACCGTGGAGTTCAGGAAAGTGCACCAGTACCTTACCTTCAGCACGGCCACACCGTTCCAGCATGCGCTGGCCGCTTTCTTAGACAACCAGGAACATTACCTTACGCTACCAGCTTTTTACCAACAGAAACGCGACCTGTTCACCCAGTTGCTGCAGCCGTCCAAATTTGAGCTGATTCCCTGCGCCGGCACCTATTTCCAGTTGGCGCGCTACTCTTCTATTTCTGACAAGCCAGATGTGGAATTCGCCCAATGGCTAACCCAGGAAGTGGGCGTGGCCACCATCCCCATCTCCGTCTTTTACCATGACCACACCGACCACCGTTTAGTGCGCTTCTGCTTCGCTAAAAAAGAAGAAACGCTAATATCTGCGGCTGAGCGTTTGTGCCAGTTATGAGTCTCGAACCTGAGTCGAGAATTATCAGTCACAATGGATTTCCGCCTGCCGGGCGATGAAGGCGTTTCAACGTCTCCTCCACTAATCCGCCTACCCTTGACCGAGGGAAAAGAGACTGGTCAATTTAAGTCTCTTTGCCCGAGGGAGAAAGTAATGACTGTTCGATTGGCTGAGGCGTAAGTCCGCTATGGAATAGATAGCTTCTCTCGGTGCACCTTTGTGAAGAAAAGACTGTCCGAGCGTTCAGCGAGTTTCTTTTCTTCTTGATTCTTTTGGTTACTTTTCTCATCAAGGAGAAAAGTGACAAACGCGGGTAGAAAGTAAGAAAGAAGGAATTGGGAAGAACGGCGTTGGGAGGCAGAAGCAGAAAATAGGAATCAGCTACACCAAGTCATCCCCCTATCCCCTTCAAAGGGGGACGAAGAAGCCCCAATTATAAAAAGTCATTTTCAGCCTGATTTCTAGAAATAAGCCAAAAACAACTTACAGCAGTTTCTCCGCTACTTCCTTCCAGGTGTTCACCCGTTCAAACTCGGTGATGTGGACGTTATGCGTTGAGGTGAACAATAGCTTGCGCTCACCAGAGAACGTACGGAGGTTCTTGATGCGGTCGTCAATCATGATGTCGGCCCCGATGATGGATTTGTCGCCGCAGAGGACGTAGTTTTGCCAGCCGATGAACGGGAAATGGTCCTGTAGCCAGTCAAACTTGTCAATGAGTGAGTTTCTAAACTCCATGCCGGCGCTCACAATGAAGACCTCGTATTTCTGGGTCAGGGCCTTGATGACTTCCTGGCTATCGGGGATTACCTGTAGGTCCCTAAAGAATCCTTCGGCGTTGATGTACTCCCAAACCTTAGCCGAATGTTCTGCCGGCACCGCCTCATGCACTTCCTTGCCATGGAGCGCCTCCAGGGTCAGTTGCAGTTCGCAGTCCCGGTTGTACAATTCAATAAACTTGCCGATGGGGTCGGCCATGACCTCATCCATATCTATGGCTATCTTCAGCATCTTCTCTTTCTAAATTTCCAATGTTCTTATTCGGGTTGTACCTTGCATTGGTTGGCAAACATTGAATAAGTCGCAAATTTTCGCCCATTGTTCGCTGCCCAATCCATGATTTTTACTATTTAATTTCTAATGAAAATGGTGTCTGACCTGCGCGTTTCCCTTATCCAAGCTGATTTACTCTGGCATGACGCGGCCGCCAACCGGGCCAAACTGGAGAAGAAAATCACTCAGCTCCCCGAAACGGATTTGGTTATTTTGCCCGAGATGTTCACCACTGGTTTCAGCATGGAGGCGGCAGAGCTGGCCGAGGAAATGATCGGCGACTCGGTGGCTTGGATGCGGCGCATGGCTCAACAGACGGATGCCGTGGTCATGGGCAGCCTCATCATCCAGGAGCTCGGAAAATACTACAACCGTCTTCTCTGGATGCGCCCAGACGGCACCCACGCGCAGTATGACAAGCGCCATCTGTTCCGGATGGCGGGTGAGACCGAGGTGTACACCGCCGGTCAGGAACGACTGATTGTGGAGGTGAAAGGCTGGAAAATCTGCCCCATGGTGTGCTACGATTTGCGTTTCCCGGTATGGGCGCGCAACACGCCCGTGGCCTATGACGTGCTCATTTACATTGCCAGCTGGCCAGACCGCCGCCGCTTCGCCTGGACTACCCTGCTCCAAGCACGTGCCATTGAAAACCTGACCTATACCATAGGCGTGAACCGCGTGGGCACCGATGCCAAGGGACATTACTATTCCGGGGACTCCGCCGCCTATGATTTATTGGGCGCCACCCTTTTCCACACCGAGCATCAGGAAGCCGTAGCAACCGTCACCCTGTCCAGAGCCCATTTAGAGGAAACCAGAGCCAAACTGCCCTGGCATCTGGACGCAGACACTTTTCAGTTGAAGGATTGAGAGAATGAATGGTTGGCAGATGTGCAGATTGGGAGACGAAGAAAAACCATTTTCAAATCGCCACATTTTCACATCTGCACATCATTCGTTTTTAGGCTGTTTCCGAGGAACGAGGCTAAAAACGGATAGAGGTCCTCTGGAGTGGCGCCTTGGGCGAATTCAATGGAAGGCCTAGCTTGCAGAACGGTTTGTAGAGCAGGATGCTGTCCCCAGTTGGCGACGGCCGCGCCCGTTTGTTTCCTGAAAAGCACGTCTAACAGTTTCATCTCTGACCCCAGCGTCCGTTTTTGGCCTGTTTTCAGGAAAAGAAGGCAAAAACGGGATTCTTGCAGCAGGCGCTGGGCATGGCTCTGCAACATAGGGTCAGAGGCGGCGTCCAAGTCAAAGGTCACTACCTCTGGAAACTGATTCTTCACCCAGGTGAGAAGAGGCTTTTGGTAGGTAAACGGCGCTTCTTCCGTCAGGTTTAGGTACACAAACGCCGTCATGCTATTTGGTCACCGCCAGTTTTAAGGTAGCCGATAAGCCGGCGGCAGTTGTCACTCTGACCAGATAAAGGCCTGCGAGAAGGTGCGCGGTTTTAATCTGCTGGGCTTGGTGGGCATTCACTTTGCCTTGTCCTACTTTTGCTCCTGCTATGCTGTAGAGTGTATACATGATGGATTTGGAAGATTGCAGCGTAGCGAAGTCCTGGGCAGGATTTGGGTAAAGTTGCACCCCGGCAAGCACCTGATCTGGATTATCCTCAATTCCCAGAGGCACCGGTACAGGGCTGAAATACCGTATACCACCGGCGTGAGTACCAAATAAGAGCTCATGGGTTTTGTCTCTGCCCGCGTACAGATCAGCAGAGGCCGCAGCAACGTTGCTTCCTAAATGCAAGGGGTTGCCGGCTTGGCCTTCGCGCGCCAACAAGTTCTCCTCCACTGGAAATGTGCCCTCTAAATACGATTGAAAAGACGGGTACAATCTAACCAACCCACTGTCATCTGTTGTCAACAAATCTGGCTGCCGGTCATGGTTTAAATCTGCCACCAGTACTTGCAAGCGTTTGCGTTCTACGTTGGCTCCAATTCCCCCCAGGCTTTCAGAAACCAGGCTCCAAACCGGTATAGTATTAGTGCCAGTGTTTTTGTAATAATGCAGGGCTCCAGAAGCGCGACCGACAAGCAAATCAAACACCTCGTCCTGGTTAATGTCTGCGTAATAAGGGGCATCTCCTTTAAAGAACAAGACGCCCGTCACGGGTACGGCTGTGCTTACATCAAACTGGGCGTCTTGCTCATAAGGAGCTTCGTTCAAGACGTATTTGAACTCCACCACAGACTTCTCAGGATGGAAGGCGCTGTATACCAAGTCTAACTTGCCGTCTTGGTTGAGGCCTAGTAGTTGGGCTTTCAGGCTTTGTAGTCCTTGCAACGCCAACCCCAGGTAATCTTCTTCTTGCAGTTCAAAGATGGCTTCTGAGGTAGAGCCAGTGTTTCTGTAAAAGGTGAAAGACGCGGCGTATTTTCCATCTTTTAACAGAGCAGTGTTACCAATGAGCAGGTCGGCGTCTCCGTCTCCGTCCAAATCCCCTAACACCGGCGAGGCGCCTTCGCCTACGTCCAGCATCTGGTCTTGCAAAAAGGGCTGCTTAGCGCTCTGGAACCTTGGATGCTGGGCCGTGCCGGTGTTGGCGTACACCCACACAGAGTTTTTCAAGTCTACGTTTCGGTGCGAGTTGCTGGTCATGTTGGGCGCCACCACCAAGTCTGGCAGACCGTCAAAGGTGACATCCAGGTAATACGCCGCCGGAAAAACACTAAACTGGTTGCCGGTAATGTCTGGCGGAAGGTTGCGTTCTGCGCTGGTGATTTTAGGGTTTTGCACCGTCCCTGTGTTCATCAAGCTCACCAAGTCTGGGCAGTCGTCATGACCGGCCAACAAATCAGGAACATCATCTGCATTTAGGTCTAAGGCCAGCACACTGGAGCCACCCACGTGGTGAATAGAAGGACACGTCTCAGCGTTGAATCTATAATTGTTGCAGGCACCGCCCACGCAGCGCGTTACCCGTCCCCAGTGCGAGTCGGCTTTCGTGAATTTCAATTGCGCGCATGGCAAACTTTGCTCTACCTGCATGTTCTTAAAATACTCTAGTTTGGTGCCGCCAGACCATTCCCACATCAAAATATCCAGGTCGCCGTCATCGTCCATGTCCTGGATGGCCGGCAGATCTTCTGAGTCCACGGTCAGGTTCACGGTGCCGTCATAGGTCAGCAAGGGATGGGTGAGGTTGAAGCTGGGTGCGCTGGCCGAAGGTGCCGTTGTATTGGTATATACTTTTATGCCTTGGTTAGAAGCCGTGAACAAATCTGGGGCTCCGTCACAATTGAAATCTTTGAGCAAGGCAAAGAACTTCAAATCACTGGGAAACGCTGAGTGGTACTGGGGCGCGAACTGGAATTGCCACTGACCATTGGCCTGCACCGCCAGAAACGTGGAGACTTTCTGAGAGCTTCGGTCATAGACAAACAAATCCTGCTGTCCGTCCTGGTTTAGGTCAATGCTGGAGAACTGTGGGCTGTTGAATCCTCCGGCCCAGGCCAGACGAAGCGTTTGACTATTTGCGGTTACCGCTGGGCCAGCCGTTTCTTGAAAGCGCGCGCTGGTTTGCGCCCGACTGCTTTGCGTGGCCAGAGACAAACAAATTACCAAAAAGCCTAGTACCTTTAACCCTAGATTCATTGTGATTCACCCTGATTTGAATAAAGCTACAGAAAATATGGCGGAGCTAGTAGAAACCCTTTACCAAAAATACCTGGAGTGCCGGAAAGTAAGCACAGATTCGCGCGCCGAGCAAGACAACACGCTCTTCTTTGCTCTGGACGGACCCAACTTTAAAGGCAGCGTCTTCGCCGAGCCCGCCTTGGCCAAAGGCGCCCGCTACGCCGTGGTACAAGACCCAACTGTGACCGGTCCCAACATCATCCAAGTCCCCGACACCTTGAAGGCATTGCAGGCCTTGGCTTTGCACCATAGACAGCAGCTCTCCATTCCATTCATAGGTATTACGGGTTCTAACGGAAAAACCACCACCAAGGAGCTCATCAATGCGGTGCTCAGCCAGAAATACAACGTACTCTGCACCAAGGGAAACCTCAACAACCACATAGGCGTGCCCTTGACCGTATTGAGCATACAGCCCGAGCATGAGTTGGCCATCATAGAGATGGGCGCCAACCACCCTGGTGACATCGCCGAACTCTGCTCCTACGCCCTGCCCACGCACGGCATCATCACCAACATTGGCAAGGCGCATTTAGAGGGTTTTGGCAGTCTGGAGGGCGTGGCCCGTACCAAGAGCGAACTGTACCTGCATCTGGCCAACGTGGACGGCACCGTGTTTGTGAACACCGCCAATGAGCACCTGATGCGCATGAGCCGCCGCATAGAAAAGAAAGTAACCTATTACGGCCCGCAGGATGACTATTCTGCGGAATTACTGCAAGCCGCCCCACAAGTAATTTACCGCGCCGCCAACGGAGAGTCGGTCCATACACACTTGATGGGATCGTATAACTTTGAAAACATGGCCGCCGCCGCCTGCATTGGCCAATACTTTGGCGTGCCCCATGAGCAAATCAATGCCGCCATTGCGGGCTATGTGCCTACTAACAACCGCTCGCAGATTGTGCGCAAAGACACCAACACTATTCTATTGGACGCCTACAACGCCAACCCCAGTTCCATGGCCTTGTCGGTCTCCAACTTCGCGCAGATGGAAGGCGACCAGAAAGTAGTCATCCTAGGGGACATGCGCGAACTGGGTCAGGAAAGTGAAGCCGAGCATAGATTACTAGGCGAGCAACTAGCTCAACAAAACTTCAGCCAAGTTTTCCTTTGCGGGCATGAGATGCGCTACGCCGCCGAGGTGAACCCAGACTTTAGGTACTTCGCTGAGAAAAGCGCGCTGGAGATATGGCTCAAAGACCATCCCATCCGCAACAGCCACGTCTTGGTGAAAGGCTCCCGCGGCATTGGGCTAGAGACGGTGGTTGATTTGCTATAGAATCGTTTTAGGGCTGTTTTGCAAGAATTAGGCTAAAAACGGTTTAAAAAGAGAGAGGCCTTTGCTACGGTAGCAAAGGCCTCTCTCTTTTTTGTTGCGTGTATTCTTAGAATGGAGATTCTATCTGGGCTAATGTTGGCAGGATTTCGTCCTTCTCAGACACTAACGGGTTCTCAATGTCCCACTCTATGCCTAGAGCAGGATCATTCCAAAGCAGTCCGCCTTCTGATTCTTTGTTGTAGTAATTGCTACACTTGTATTGGAAAACCGTTCCTTCCTCCAACGCTACAAAGCCGTGTGCAAACCCTTCTGGTATATATAGAATATTATGTTTTTCAGAAGTAAGCTCACATGTAAGATGTTGGCCATATGTGGGAGAGTCTTGCCGAATGTCTACAATAACATCTAACACCCTTCCATAGAAGACACTTACCAGCTTTGCTTGTGCATAAGGAGGCTTTTGAAAATGAAGTCCCCGCAAGACTCCTATCTTAGAAATAGACTGGTTATCCTGTACAAAATTGTCAGTGATTCCTACTTCATTAAACATGCGAGCAGTATATGTCTCTAAGAAAACACCACGGCTATCTTCAAAAACTTTGGGAAAAATTTCTACAACTCCTTCTAATTGGTGCCTCTTAAATTCCATTTCTAAATAGTAACTATCAATTTATTCTGCTCGTAGCGGCTTTTATAGCTGCAAAATAACGATCAATTACGTATTTCTCATCAAATTTCTCCAGAGCCAATTGACGGCTGTTCTGGCCCATGGTCTGTAGGGCAGTATCGGGGAGCGAAAATATTTGTTGCATTTTCTCCGCTAGGTCTGCCCCGTTGCGCACTTCACAGAGATAGCCGTTGTAGCCGTCTACCACCGTTTCCTTACAGCCGGGCACGTTGGTGGTGACAATGGGTTTGCCTAGGGCAGCCGCTTCCAAAAGGGTGCGAGGCGTGCCTTCACGGTATGACGGAAGCACTACGCAATCGGCGTTGCGCATGACCCCGGCTACGTCATCTGAGGTACCCAGATACTCCAGCCACCCTTCTTTTGCCCACTGCTCTACCAAGGTGCGCTTAATGCCAATGTTGCCTTCTTCGTCAATGCCACCCAGGAGTTGGATGCGCACATTAGGGAATTTGACTTTCAGAAGTTTGCTAGCTTCTACATATTCTACCAGACCTTTCTCATACAGCGCACGCGACACCATCAGGAAGGTGAACGGCTCCTGGCGCTGAAACGGGACCGGTTGGAAACGCTGGGTGTCAATGCCAGAACCGGGCAGGACTTCGGTGATGGATTCCCGCACCAGATTGCGTTCCAGAAAAAGAGCCTTGTCGTCATTGTTCTGAAAAAACACCTTCGCCGGGAACTGAAACGAGAACTTGTACAGCGCCATGGCTACTTTGGACACCAGGTTCTGCACAATAAACACCGTCCCTAAGCCCGACACATTGTTGATGGTGGGAATACCGGCCAGTTTGGCGGCGATGCTTCCGTAGATGTTGGGCTTGATGGTGTACTGCAGAATCACATCAGGCTTTACCTGTTTGTAGGCCTTCAGGAAGTTTTGAATGAGGAGCAGGTCTTTGAGCGGGTTGGTGCCTTTGCTTTCCATGGGTAGGTGCACAAATTCACATCCCTCGGCTACCAGTTTGGCTGAATATGCATCCTCAGGGGCGATGGCAATGACCTCATGGCCGGCGGCCAGCAAAGCCTTGACCAGGCTCAGCCTAAAGTTGTAGATGTTCCAGGATTTATTGATGACGATGGCAATGCGCATAGGCTAGAATAAAGGGCAAAGATACAAGGGTTTTGAGAGAACCTGTCCCTATACGTAATTCTGCGGCTGGGTATGGGTAGTTCACCGCTATTGTGTTTACTTTGTGCCCATCCTTTGCCTTCACGCCCAATTCTCACCCTATGCCCATCACCGCTGTCTTACACACGCACGTTTTAGTAGTCATCCTTTTTCTATTGTTGTTCCTGTCCAAAGTCGTCCTTTTGTTCTTAAACAAGCATGACACGCTCAACAAAGCAAGGTCCTCTACCAAAGTGTTAGACATGATCTTCGGGACCTTGGTTCTGGTAACGGGCGCTTACCTGACTTTTCACTTCAATGGTCCACTGCCCAGATGGCTACTAGTAAAAATTGTGCTGGTCTTAGTGGCCATTCCTATCTCCATTGTAGGTATTAAGCGGCATAACAAAGTACTGACGGCCGTGGGTGTTCTCATCTTCTTATATGTCTATGGCGTAGCCGAAACCAAGAGTATGAAGATGTCTCCAGAACAGACTGTGAAGGCAACCGTTCCAAATCAAGAACAAGAAGCGCAGCCCCAAAAACCTCAAACAGCCGCCAACCCCATCCTCTCGCAACTAGAGGGCACCCATTTGCAGAACACCAAGGCCATCTACACCCAACTGTGCGCCACGTGCCACGGCGAGGACGGACAGAAAGGCATGAGCGGGGCATCTAATTTACAGCAAAGTACGTTGAGCGTAGAAGACCGAAAGGCAGTCATTGCCAACGGCAGAGGCCTGATGCCCGGGTTCGGGTCGCAGTTGAGCGAACAGGAACAAGAGGCGCTGGCCCAATACACCACCATGCTGAAGAATGAATAATGACCAATGATTAATGAATAGTGACCAATGAATAATATGGAAGGCGTTTTTGGTCTGTTTTCTGGAAAATAGGCCAAAAACGAAGCGATGGCTCTCAGTAATGACAAGCAATCCTTTTACATTTTATCATTCATTTATCCCTATTCATTAATCATTATTCACTGGTCATTATTCACTGGTCATTATTCACTAATCATTGGTCATTACTACTATATGAAGAATACGAAACTCCACGTCACTGCCAAAGAACAAGAAACGGCAGTGTTGGTATCGGTGCCGGAATGGCGCCAGACAGATGAAAAAACGAAGGAGTACCTGGACGAGCTGGCCTTCTTGACGGAGACCGTGGGCGCTAAAACCCTCAAACGCTTCATCCAGAAACTAGACAAGCCCGATATGCGCACCTATGTGGGCAAAGGAAAGCTGGAAGAAATTGTGGCCTTTGTGAAAGAGCATAAAGTGGACATGGTCATCTTTGACGATGAGCTTTCCCCCTCTCAGGTGCGCAACCTGGAGCGTGAGCTGGAGGTGAAAATCATTGATAGAAGCCTACTCATTCTGGACATCTTTGCCTTGCGGGCCCAGACCGCCACGGCGCGCGCGCAGGTAGAACTGGCCCAGTACCGCTACATGCTCCCAAGACTGACCAACATGTGGACCCACTTAAGCCGTCAGAAAGGCGGGGGCGTGGCCATGCGCGGACCAGGTGAAACGGAGATTGAAACGGATAGACGAATTGTGCGCGAGAAGATAGCCTTGCTCAAAGAGAAGCTGGAGAAGTTTGACAAGCAGAACTATGAGCAGCGCAAGTCCCGCACGGGTGTGGTGCGCGTGTCTTTGGTAGGCTATACCAACGTGGGCAAGTCTACTATCATGAACCTGCTCTCCAAGTCAGATGTCTTTGCCGAGAACAAACTGTTTGCCACGGTAGATGCCACCGTGCGCAAGGTGGTGATAGACAACATTCCGTTTCTGCTCTCAGATACGGTGGGATTCATCCGGAAACTGCCTACCAAGCTCATTGAGAGTTTCAAGTCTACTTTGGACGAGATCAGGGAGGCAGATTTACTTTTGCACGTGGTAGACGTGTCTCACCCTTCGTTTGAAGAGCATATCAATGTGGTCAATGAGACACTCAAAGACATACAGTCTGCTGACAAATCGGTGATTCTGGTCTTCAACAAGACAGACTTGTACCTAGAGAAGCGTGAGCAGGAACTCAAAGAAGACAACCCAGAGGCTCTACCAGAAATCGCTGATCTTAAGTCTACTTATATGGCCAAGGAGCACGCACCGGCCATCTTCATCTCGGCTACCAACCGTTCCAACATTGATGAGCTGCGCGAGGTCTTGACCAGAGAAGTAGCCAAGCTCCATTTTGAGCGCTACCCCAACGCCGGTAAGCAGGCAGAGGAGTATTAATCCGTTTTAGGGCTATTTTCTGGAAAACAGGCCAAAAACGGTGAGCACCTCACCAACTATTACCATTCATTGCAGCGGGTTCTCTTAAAAAGGGAGCCCGCTGTTGATTTAAGGCGGTTCCTTAAAAGCTTGTACACAGAGGGGTAGAGACAACTATTTAGGGGCGCAATCAGTAAAGAGAGAAGCCACAGAGGCTCCGCCAGGTGGGTGGTACTTCTTGTGGCTTTTCTTTTAGTGAAACCCGCATGAAAACTCTATACCTCTTACGCCACGCCAAGTCCAGCTGGAAGTTTGAAGACCTCAGCGACCATGACCGGCCGTTGGCCAAACGCGGCCGTACAGATGCCCCCCTTATTGGACAAGAACTCTGTGAGCGCAAAGTAAAACTGGACTTGATGATCTCCAGTTCTGCGGTGCGCGCGCTTTCTACGGCTACCTTGGTGGCCAAAGAACTGGAATATGACCCAGAGAAGATTGGGGTGCAAGAAGAGTTATACCGCATAGACGCCAGTTCTCTGCTGCACTTCGCGCAGGCGTTCCCAGATGAATATGACCAAGTGATGCTGGTGGGGCATAACCCCACGCTCACAGAGCTGGCCAATATGCTGGTCCCAGAGAAAAGCATTGCCAACATACCTACCGCCGGGGTGGTGGGCATCAGTTTTGACTGTAGTTACTGGGGGCAGATCTCCTCAGAAAACGCCAAGCTGCTGTTCTTTGACTTCCCCAAAAACTATCGTTAATGCGGGCCAGCGGTGCCACGCGCAATTAAAACATGAATGGTTTCTAAGAAAAATACTGAATCACCTGTTCCCACCCCAGAAACTAGCCCAGAAGTACCCATGCTTAGCCGCGAGCTAAGCTGGCTGGCCTTTAACTACCGCGTATTGCAAGAAGCCAAAGACCCACGGGTGCCCGTTCTGGAGCGCCTCAAGTTTCTGGCCATCTTCTCCTCCAACCTGGATGAATATTTTAAGGTACGCGTGGCCACCATGCGCCGTCTGGTCAAACTCAAAAAGAAAACCCGCGAAAAACTGCAACAGGACCCCGCCGAGGAACTAGACCAGATCCTAGCCGAAGTCTCCAGACAGCAGAAGGAATTTGGCCTGGTGTACCGCAATGAGTTGCTGCCCGAGCTTAAGAACGAACACATCTGCCTCATCACGGAGCAGGAGGTCAATGAACAGCAGCGCGAGATTGCCCTGGATTACTTTAAAAAGAAGGTAAAGCCCTTGCTGGTACCCATCATCTTCAGTAGCAATCCCAGCCCACTGTTCTTGAAAGACCAGACCGTGTATTTGATGATCCGGTTGGTGCCCAAAGTAATAAATGAGGCGCACCCAGAGCAGTACGCGCTCATGGAGCTGCCCACGCACAAGCACGGCAGCCGCTTTGTAGAACTGCCTGATGAGAATGGCGATCATTATGTCATCATGCTAGATGACATCATCAGGATTGGTTTGGCGTCCATGTTCCCAGAGTTTGAGACCGTAGAAGCCTTCGCCTTAAAATTATCCAGAGACGCCGAGTTGGACCTAGAGGAAGAAATCTCAGGAAACCTGATGGCCAAGATCAAGAAAAGCCTGAAGAAGCGCGAGAAGGGCCACCCCAGCCGTCTGCTCTATGATCCCAAGACGCCAGAGCACATGCTGAGCGTGCTCTTAGAACATATTGGCCTGTCTACCGAGGAGCTGGTGGTGGGAAGCCGTTACCACAACTTCAGGGACTTCTTCGGGTTCCCTATGCTGGGACCGGCCCATCTGCAATATGAAGAACAGACACCCCTGCCCCATCCAGAACTGGAGAAGGCAGAGAGCATGCTGGAGGCCATCAAGCAAAAGGATTACCTGGTGCATTACCCGTACCAGAAGTTTGACTACGCCCTTCGGTTCTTTGAGGAAGCCGCTGTAGACCCCGCTGTCACTAGCATGGGCGCCACCATGTACCGCGTAGCCGACAAGTCCAAAGTAGCCAAGGCGCTTATCCTGGCTGCCGAGAACGGTAAGCTGGTGACGGTGGTGGTAGAATTAAAAGCCCGCTTTGACGAGGAGTCAAACATTTACTGGGCCCAAAAACTGGAGAAGGCCGGCGCCAACGTTATCTATGGCGTCCCAGACCTGAAAGTACACAGCAAGATTGGCTTGGTCACCCGTCAGGAAGAAGGCAGGGCCGTGCATTACGCGTATCTGAGCACCGGTAACTACAATGAGAAAACGGCCAAGTCTTATACAGACCACGCGCTGTTTACGGCAGATGAACGCCTTACGCTAGATTTGACCAAGGTCTTCAATTTCTTCGTGGACCGCCAGCCAGATAAGCAGTTTGACAACCTGCTGGTAGCGCCGTTTAACATGCGGGACAAATTCTATGAATTGATCCAGAACGAAATGCGTCTGGCCCAGGAAGGGAAAGATGCCTACATGATTGTCAAAATCAACGCCCTGCAGGACGAGGATATGATCAGGCAGCTGTATGAGGCCAGCCAGGCAGGCGTCAAGATTGAGCTGTTGATTCGTGGTATCTGCTGCTTGATTCCGGGCGTGCCTAACCTGAGCGAGAACATACAAGTGCGCAGCATTGTGGACCGCTACCTGGAACATGGCCGCATCTACGTGTTTGGCAACGGCGGCGAAGAAAAGATTTTCATTGCCTCTGCTGACTGGATGAACCGTAATCTAAGCCGCCGGATTGAGGTTGGGTTCCCAATTTACGCAGAAGAGCACCGCAAAGAACTTCGCCATATTCTGGAAATCTTAAGACAAGACAACCAGAAGGCCCGCACGTTCCAGAATGAGTACTACATCTCAGACACGCCCACTACCACCGTGCGCGCGCAGTATGCCATCTATGACTTCTTAAAGCAAAAAGCCCTGGCCGCAGGCTTTAAAGTCTAAGCATTCAGCCAATAGAGTTATCTAAAACAGGAATCGGCCCCTCTGCTTTTGCAAAGGGGCCGATTCCTGTTTTACGTGTAGTGTAAGTAGACTTTCGTTTTTGCCCTGTTTTCTGGAAACCAGGCCAAAAACGAAAGCCTTTATTGCTTCAAGAACCTTTTAGGAGGCACCAGGAACAAGTCAAACTGCAAGAAGGCCGCGTCTTTGATGTGGCTTTTAATCAAGGGGTCAGAGTTTACGTCTTCGCCGTCATACACGTCAAAGCGGTGGTTGTAGCGGTAGCCGCCTTCCATGCCAAACCAGATGAAGTCGTAGATTTCCCGTTCCCATCTCAGCCTGGCTCTAATCTCAGATTTACGTAGTTCCACGGTTTCATTGAGCATGAACGGCGGGCTCACGGTGATGTTATAGCTGGCCCCCTCCACTTTGTAGCCGGCAAATAGCAAGGACTTCTCTGATAGGTTGCGGCGCACCGTTAGGTTAGCCGGAAAGATGGACTCTATGCCCCAGCGATCATTGAAGGTGCGGTTATACAGGATGGCGGGGTAAATGGACTGTCGGCCGAAGGTATAGCCTAGTTGCACCCCAAATCCATACGCAAAGAAAGGACTTTTCTTCCAGCCGTAGATGGCTTCTACGCTGGTCTTTAAATACTTATCAAAAGAGAGGTTGCTGTACTTGCCGTAGTCCCCGTTCAGTTCACCTTTTAACCGCACCAACAAGAAGTTCTTTTCATTGAACGGCTTGAGTGTGATGAGCTGGGCATCCAGTGACCGTAAATCCTTGTCTTGCAGCTGCTTGTACAACGGATACTCCAGGCCTTCTGGCTGTTTAAAATTGAACTCCTCCAGAAAATACCCCACCCCAAACACCATCTTTAAATGCGGTCTGTTGATGATCGGGGCATAGGCCTTTATTTCAAACTTGTTGTTGCGGCGCACGTCTGCCTCGGCGTTACCAATGTCTGACCGTTTGCCCTCTGAGCGCAGCCCAAAGCGGGGCAGCATCTCATAACGCACAACCACGCCTTTGCTTCGGCCCATCCCTACTACCGACGGGTTGGCCAGTTCCTTTGGGTCTGTTTGCGCTCTTACCGCTTGTGCAGAGTCTGTGAGTACCTCTTGCGCTGCTGCCTGTTCACTAAAGCCCAAAAGGGCCATACTCACCACCAAGGAATAAATGTTTTTCATAGTTAGAAACGGGTACCACAAAAAGAGCTTTCACCCTTTTTGTGAGGGGATTGGTTTTGCAATGGATGACTACTACATACAGACTTTCTCAAACGTGCAGTACCGTCAGAAAGATGCCGCGGCTAGTAGTACATTCATAAAATTCATCTTTGCAGGGTAGCATATGATTCAACTTAGGTTTTAAAACAGGAACCCGAAGTTGAGGTTGAAGAGCTTGTCCTCCTCACCCACTGAGTACGTAGCGTTGACCACCGCCTGCTTCAAGACGTCAATCCAGACACCGCCGCCAAAGCCCCGGTGTATCTTGTTAGAGTCTTCATTGTCTACCCACACGCGGCCATGGTCTACCAAGCCCATCAAGCCAAACTTACCCGGGAACAAATACACGTTGAACTTGAAGAGCTCTACCCGCAACTCAGTGTTTTGGTACAGGCTGCTTCTGCCGGCAAAGCGCGTTCTTCTGTAGCCTCGTAAATTGGAAAGACCGCCCAAGGTATTGGCTTGGTAGAAAGGGAAATCCCCGAAGTTATGGGCCCCGCCCAGCCTGGCCGCCAAGGTCAATTGGAATGGTAACCTTGGTCCAATGTAGAAGATGAACTCAGAGCTGTAGCGTCCAAAATTCACTTTCTCCTCATCTAGCTGGTGATTGTACGTGAACTCATGCAACCACTTAATGCCAATGCGCGGGTTATTGGGCGTACTAACGGCCTGCACATTCAAGAAGCCCCTCACGCCCGTGTACCGGTCCTTGTTAAAGACGTCTTCCCCGTATTCTTCATCTATAAACCGGCCCGGCGTAGACTGTACTTGGTACTGGTCATACATGGGCCCTATGCCCATATGGATGAAATGGAACAAGGAAGTGTTGATGGTAGGCGAGATCAGTAACCTGGACAGGCGTACGCGGTGGTACTCTACATCTCCCTGCTCTTGTGTCTCATTGCCCAGGCCATAGAAGTTGAACTGGTACTGCGGCCCGTACAAGGCAGCGGTGATGCCAAGGTCTAGGCCGTCATTTAACACTTGCTTGAACTCCCCATTGTAGCGCACATTGTAGGCACCGGTGGCAAAGGCATAGTTGGCGCGCAGGTAATGCTCAGAGGCATAGGGTTTCTTCCTGAACTTGTGGTTGCGGTACAGGAAGCCGCCACCCAGGAACAGACCGTCATCTACGTTGTATTCTATGGCCAGCCTAGGCCCGAAGTAGGCAATCTTGTAATTATCTCTATCATAGAGATTGACGTCTTCAAACTCTTCGGTTTTATCCTCGGTCTCTGAGCTGTAGTTGATGACGTTCTTTTCTTGGGTGTTGTCATAGACTTTGGTTTTGCGCACCATGCCTTTGACTGTGGACTTGTCAGTGATAGAGTCATTTCCTTCTCCTGCCAAGACCCGCACCATGATGCCCCGCTTGGTAGCACCGGTCAGTTCAAAGATATCATCACCGCCTAAGCCGTACAGGCGTACCTCTTCAGTTTCGCCGTGCAGGAAGGTGCGTTGGTACAGCACTTTGGCCACCTGCCCTTCTTTGTTGATTTTGCGCATGGTCACGCGCGTCTCATTTTCATTGAGGCGCTCTACCAAGAACATCTCGCGCTTGTCACTGCCAGAAATGTCTACTACCTCAGAGAGGTGTTTGTAGTATTTGGCGGCCACATCTGGCAGGAGGTCTCTTCTTGATTTTAACTTGGCAATGATCTCGGGTCCAGAAATAGGATAGACTTCTTTGGGCAATTGACGCACCGCCTCTTCAATGGCGGCGTCTGTCATGTCTGCCTTCATCTTGTTGGCCAGTTCCAGCCATTGCTCTTTGGTAACACTGGACAAGAAGGTACGATCACTGGTAAGGGCCGTCAAGTTGAGTCCTTTGTAATCACCATAGTCATATCCAAAATGCTGGAAATTCCGCACGCCCCAGCGGCGGCTTACTAACCACGGAATAAACCCATCTGCTTTAAAGAAAGCCACGTCCCGGTCTTCAGGCACAGGTCTAAAGAGACGGTTGTCTCCCTTCTCGGTTTCGGCCCAGCGCCATTGGCCTTCATGGCGGTCCCAGTCGCCAATGAGCATGTCCAGCAGGCGGGCTTTGGCAAACTCTACCTCGTCCACGCGGTTGTCATGGTCATTCTTCTTGCGCTCCAGCACTTTTTCTGTGCCTACCAAGTTGGTGGCATTGCCCAGGCTGGCTACGTCTGAGTGGTCTTCATCTGCATCTTCTTCTAAGAACGCAATGGTATTGCTGAACTCATCTAAATATTGACGCAAGCGGGGATCCTTGGGCACAAACACCAGTTTGGGATTAGTGTGGTACACGCCGGCCGCATCTGCTAGTTTAGGAGCAATCAAAGCGCCGTACGGGTGCTGCGCTGATATCTGATCCTGCAACAAGTCTCTGGCAAAGGTTTCCTGCAAGTCTACCGGCAATACGGCCGTAGGGTCCTTGTTCACAGAACGCAAGGTGTACTCACGGCCTTCCTCATTTCTTAACTTAAGCGAAGAGGTCTGCTTGCCGCCGCCTTTCTGGTAAGGTACCAAGCCGCCTTTCTCTGACTTTAAGTCCAGCAAAGGAATGGTAACCGGAGTCTGCCAGTCTGTGCGGTAGTGCTTGCCTAAAAACGTTTGCTTGAAATCACCAGCCTTATAAGCAGGGTTGGCGGGTAGCGTGATGGTGCTGTCTGAATAATCTTCTGTGGACAGGCTAATGCGTTCTTCTTCCTTAGAGGTTTTAGAATACATAGGCGACCTGAACGTCATCACCCCTGGGTCTCCTGCTTTCGTGCCCGGCGTCCAGAACTCTACCCATGCCTCGCCGTTTTTGTAATAGTTTATTTTGGCGAAGCCTTTCTCTTTGTGGGCGTAGTTAGCTGCCCCGCCGTCGCTCACGTGCTGGGTTTTACAGCCAGAACCACTAATGATGTGCGGCAGCTTGCCCAGTTTACCATACTGCAGGTTGTGCTCATGGCCGGCAGCGTACACTATGTTAGGGTACTTGTCAAAAATGGCGGTCAACCCTTTTATATAAGCTTGGTATGTTGGGTGCGGAATATCCTGGCTAATGCCACCATATTTACGCGCCAACGGATAGATTGAACCTATGATAGGAATAGGCAGTACCGCCCACTTGTAGACAATGGTTAGAGGAAACAAATGGTCTGTCAGGGTGAAGAAGCCCCCGTGAATACCATTGCTCATGAGAGGATGGTGCCCCACCACTAGAATGTCTTTGCCGTTGTGCTTGTTGATGATATCCTCTAGCTGCACCAGAAAGTCTACCTCATTTACCACGCCGCAGACGTTGTCATTGCCGTACGGGCGTTCATACGGGTGCAGCCACCACTGGGAGTTGATGGCAATCAGGACAATTTCATCCTGCACCAATACCTCAAACGGGCCGGGACAGCCTTCACCCGGCACAAAGAAGTCTGTGCCCACCACAATGTTGGTAGTAGTGTCTGTCAGGTATTCCTCTACAAAGCGCTCTTCCCTGATTACCGCCTCCAGGCCATCTGGAGAGCCGCTGCCGCCGCCCCAGTCATGGTTGCCGGGAATCATGTACTTTTCGCCTTTGTAGCCTTTCAAGATTTCCAGCTGGGCCTTCATGCGGGCCTCTGCGGTCTTACGGTCATAGGCCCCAGGCTCTGGCAGACCATTCTGGTAGATGTTGTCCCCCAGGTACACCACGGCACTGTTCTCATTGGCCACGTCTAACTGAGATTTGAGCAACACCAAGTTGGGGTCTGGCTCATCTGTAAGCGGAGCGCCGGCATCGCCAATAAGAAAGACGCTGTAGATGATCTCAGAAGAGTCTTTAGGGGTTCTGTCCTTCCAGTTGATGAGGTCTTTGGAATAGAATGCTTTATAAGTGGATTTACAGCCCCCCAACAGGCAGAGGGCCAGCAGAGGCAGAAGGTAGAGTACGTACTTGTTTTTCATGAATCAATTATTTCAAAAGCCACCCATACCCCGCCTCCGCTTTTACTATTGCCTTTGCAGTATAGAAAAAAGGCAAAGCGGTCTTTATTTTGAGATAGGCCGCTAGGCTGGGGCACAGAAATTCCCAGGGCAAGGTTGCTTCTCTTTTGCCTAAAGACGTAAGGACCGTGAGAAGGTTTACTTATAAAAAGGGTTCTGGCAAAAGAATAGAGAGTTAGGCGCCCTTAGCCCTCTCAATACAATTGTTTTTGGCCTGATTTTCAGAAAGTAAGCCAAAAACAGCGGATAGTTCCTTAACCTTACCTGGGTTTATCGCGTTTTACACTTTGGATTAAACTCAACGCTGGAGCCGTGCCCTCAGATGTGGCTCCCGTAGGCGACCTTACTGCCCCGCCACTCCAATTTATTTATGGAAAAAGAAGACCTCATCCGGAAAGCGAGCAATTTTGTTGCCGCCCTTTTTAAGGAGAAACTGTCAAAGAAACTGGTGTACCACAACTACAAACACACGTTTGAAGTGGTGAGAGAAGCCCGTCTGCTGGCAGAGGAACATAATTTACCGGAAGAAGAAAAAGAAATACTCTTATTGGCCGCCTGGTTTCATGACACTGGTTATACCACCACCTACAAGAACCATGAGGACGAGAGCGTGGAGTTTGCCACGGCCTTTCTCCGCGAGAACCAATACCCAGAGGAAAAGATAATAGAGGTGGCCCGCTGCATCATGGCCACCAAACACGGCCAACTCACCCACCAACTGCTAGAAGACATTCTGGTAGACGCAGATATTTCCAATATTGGCAAGCCTACCTTGTTTGCCCAGGCAGAATTGTTGCGCGTGGAGTGGGAAATCTACCTCAATGAGTCTTACACAGATTTGGAGTGGGCACAGTACCAGTTAGACTTTCTGCTGTCTGTCACGTTTAGGACGCAGGCGGCGCAGGCCCGTTTCTCTAAGCAACTCAACAAGAACATACAAGAACAGCGCGCCCGCCTGAAAGAGCTCACCAAAAAGACCAAGAAGAAGGAGAAGGAAGGCCGTGAGACCCTGGCGCAGCCCAAGCGCGGGATTGAGACCATGTTCAAAAGCACCTATGACAACCACATCAGTCTAAGTGCCATTGCAGACAACAAGGCCAACATGATGATCAGCTTGAATGCCATTATCATGTCCATCATCATTACCTACCTGGGTACAAAAAGCTCCATTATTGGCTCGCAGTTTACGCGTAACCCGGTATTGATGATTCCGGTGGGTATTTTGCTGGCCACGTCATTGGCCTCTGTGATCTCGGCCATTATTTCGGCGCAGCCAGAGGTAACCAGCTTTCGGTTAAAAGCCAACAAGTTGAAAAGCCGAAGAATCAACCTGTTGTTCTTTGGGAACTTCACCAAGATCCCCTTGGATGACTTCCAGAGCGGCATGCATGAGATCATGCGGGACAAGAACGCGCTCTACAACAACATGATTACAGATATTTACTACCTAGGCGATGTGCTGAGCAAGAAGTACCGCTTACTGCGGATCTCTTACACCATCTTCATGATTGGCATTATCTTGACGGTGCTTTCCTTTGTGATTGCCATCTCCAGGTAAACTCCTCTCATTATTATAAAACCAAAGCGGCGGTAAGAATTCTTACCGCCGCTTTGGTTTTTGGGCTATTTTCCAGGAATTAGGCCAAAAACGGCCTATTTTGTTTTCATGTTACTTCGCACCTGCTCACAGAGTTCTTTCAAGCGCTTTAAGGATTTACCCATCAAGTCCCGCATCTTCTTCCGACCAAAGGAGTCATAGAAATAATCCCCCACAGACACGCGGCTGTAATGAAACTCCAGGGTAAGCAACGTGGCATGCGGGCCGGCGGCTTGCGCGTTGAGGAACAGGAGCGCATTGGGGAACATCTTGAAGTTGGTGATTTTCTCAATGTACTCCACCTTGTCCGCAAAGGCCTTGAACTGTAAGGTCTGGATCTCAATGCAGCCGCCCTTCTCCATCTCGCATTTACAGTAGGTACCAGAACGGTCACTTTTAGAGATGTCATACTGGGCCGTCTTCATGCCCTGCATCCAGGCGGGTTTCAATCTGTAGTTTCTGATAATGCGGGCCACCAGGTCCAACGGGGCCTGCACTTTCACCTCTAAGGAAAAGGTGTTGGGGTAGTGGTTTCTGTTATGCTCCACCTCTGGGTCTGTGACCAAAAGCCGAAGCGGCGTTAAGAAGGCATACTTGTAGCGTACCCGGCCCATGTGCTCATATTCTGTAGAGCCTTCGCGCAACTGGGTCCATTCAAAGCATTTCTCTACGGCCTCAGGTTTTTGGGTTTTCAGGTAGCCCTCAGACAGCAAGACATACTCAGAGCCTTCAATGTTGTTTTTTAAGAGCCGGTGTGCCAAGATCACGTCCATGCCCATGAGCTTGGTATAGCTTCTAATCTGGGTCACACTAATGCGCCCGTAATGGGCCACAATCTTAAGGGTGAGTTTGTTCTCTGACAGGTGTGTGCCCAGCAGGGAACCGTCCCGCTCCATGATCTTGAGGTAGTTCTGAAAGTCAAGGAAAATCTGCTTGCATTGGTTGACCATCTCCTCAATGGTGGGTGGTGGTCCCATCTTGTAAAACAGGATGGCGTCCCCCTGAATCTCACAGACCTCCAGGTTGATGATGTTAGCCTCAATGATGGTTTCTAACAGATCTGCGATGAGGTTGCGGCTGTATTTGATTTTGTTCTCATGCATGAACCGCGTAAAGCCACTTATGTCTGGAATAAACAGCAAGGCAGGCTGCGTATCATCAGCCTCATCCGGTAAAAAAGTACTGTCCAGTTCAGAAAATTCCATCTAAGGGTCCTTGTCCTATTCTCAATTGAGCCTCTTAGCCATGCGCAATGGCAAATGGGCTAGGTAGCTTTGCGCTTATACGAAGATACTGCCCTTTCCTTTGCCTACTGGGGCGTCTGTTTTAAAGTTTTTTCAGGAATTGTGGGTTAATTTTTGCCGAGGTCTACCCTAGCCTCTTAGGCAGAGCAAGTTGGCTTAAAAAGTAATAGCATAAAAAAAGCCAAGACTTATCTTCTAGACAAATCCTGGCTTTCTTATGTAAAGAGAGAACTGCTTACGCGTTGTTTTCAGCGTTCTTTGGCTTACGACCTCTCTTAGCTCCTTTTGGCTTGTTCATAGTGTCAGGAATCTGATTCAAAGCCTCATTCATTTGGCTGAAAATACCTAACATTAATTGCACGTCTTCCACGTTCTGGCAATCGCGGATTACTTCCATCTGCATTTTGTCAAGCTTGCTTTTAAGTTGCTCTCTCATAGTGATGCTGTTTTTTTTTCTTGGGTAGAAATTAATAGGTGAGACAAATTTAGAAATTACTCTCATTAATCAAATAATTATCTATCAATAAATTAAAATTACCCGGCTAATTAAACGTAATTAATCTAAAATACACCTGCAATTACGCCATGCAAATAGCCAGTGTCTATACACACCAACTAGTAAGCAATTACAAATTGCTCTCCAATTCCTTAAACATTCTACTCAAAATAGAGGGTATTTGCATTTAGTAAGCGTGTTTAAATTCTTTTCTTCCTTAGAATGGGCCTTGTATGAGCGCAAGGTATTTTATAGTACATTTGTTTTGCGCTGAAGTCGCGCGGCTATGTAGTTCAACGGATAGAATAGACGTTTCCTAAACGTTTGATCTGGGTTCGATTCCCGGCGTGGCCACTACTTTACACTTATCTCTCCCGCATTCATACAGCTAGAACCATTCTATCTGGCAAGTGCGTCCCCAATTCTGTTAATTACTTGCTGCAGTACCGCTCTTGCCAGCTAAAGCCAAAACCCAATTTCCTTTCCTATCAAAAAAACAGCTCTTCTATTCATTACTCTGCATTCCCTTCAACCCTCATTTTATATGCATCACCAAACAAAAGCAAATCCTTACTGCGCTCTAATTCTGCTATTTACACAAGTATCTTTTTAATTTGATGCGCAAAGTAGACAAAGGTAAATAGGTATAAAAAAAGGCAAAGCTTGAAAAAGCTTTGCCTTTCACTAAGTGATTGCGTAGAATTATCTTAAAATAACCTTTCGCACCTCACTGTATTCTTCTGCGTCAAGTTTTACGTAATACAAGCCTTTGGCCAGCTTATTTAAATCAACTGATTTCACAAAATGATTGGAGGGATCATATACTACCTCGCGGTAAACTATATTGCCAATCACGTTCATGATGCGTAAGTCTGTTTTCTTACCTTCAAAACCTTCTAGTGAAATATTAATTACACCATTGGTGGGATTGGGGAATACAGAGACGGTCAGGGGCTCAGCCTCTGTTTTTGCGTCAGCTTTGAGATCAGTGGGGAGCGGGGCAGTTTTCCTGACTTGCGCTGGTAACTGGTAAAAGGAGAGGCAAACTACTACTAGAAGTATAAAGTGTTTCATGCGAAATATTTTGCGTTGAGGGTCCAAAAATAGTCGACCTATTTTACCTAGTTTTAACGGCAAAGCGCTAAAATTAGTTTTGGATTTTATATAATTTTCAGGCGGTGATAGCCTGTATACTGTATTTTTCATTGCATTTAATCAATACTTAGCGCCCATAGACATGCAAAACCCAGATGCGGTGATTATTGGAGGTGGTCTAGCCGGTCTCATTACGGCTTTGCAACTATCAGGCCAAGGTAAAAAAGTGCTATTGCTAGAGAAAAAACAGTTTCCGTTCCATAAGGTTTGCGGCGAGTATGTGTCTAATGAAGTACTGCCTTTCCTGCATCAATTGGGAATCTATCCTGGGCAGTTAGGCGCGGCCACCATCTCCCAATTTGTGCTCACCTCGCCTAAAGGCAACCGTTTAAGAACGCCTTTGGACTTAGGGGGCTTTGGTATTAGCCGTTACACACTGGATCACCATCTTTATCAGTTAGCCTTACAGCAAGGCGTGACAGTGGTTCAAACCACAGTGACAGATGTGCAGTTTATTGAAGACCAGTTTCTGGTGAGCATGACAGATGGGCTACAAGTACAGAGCCCTATAGTGGTGGGCGCCTATGGCAAACGCAGCACCTTGGACCGGCGGCTGGAAAGAAGCTTTTTCACGGAGCGGTCCCCGTATTTGGCCGTCAAATACCATGTGCGCACCCAACTGCCCAAGAATGAGATTACGCTGAACAACTTCAAGGATGGATATGCAGGCATTTCGGCGATTGAAGAGGATAAATTCTGCTTTTGCTACCTCACCACCCGCCAGAATTTAAAAGACCACGGCACCATTCCAGAAATGGAAAAACATGTGTTGCAACAGAATCCATTCCTAAAGGATATTTTTCAAAACAGTGAGTTCTTATATCCGCAGCCCGAGGTCATCAATGAAATTTCTTTTGCGGCTAAAAATTGTGTGGAGAATCATATCTTGATGGCCGGTGACACGGCAGGATTGATTACTCCACTGTGTGGCAACGGCATGGCCATGGCTATTCATTCGGCTAAGCTGGCCTCCGCGCAGGTGCTACGTTATTTAGATGGGCAGCAGACCAGGCAGCAGATGGAAGAAGCCTATGCGCAGCAATGGCAACAGCAGTTTGGCGCCAGGCTAAGAACCGGCCGATGGGTGCAGCGTTTGTTTGGGCAACCGGTCTTGTCTGAACTAGCCGTTGGCAGCTTAAAAGCCCTACCTGCCGCCGTGCAATTGATCATGCGCAAAACCCACGGGCAACCCTTTTAAAAAGGCAACCACGCCTGTGCCTTTGCAGTATGCCAAGCATAGGCATCTTTCTCTCCCTGCACAAAACAAATGCCCCTAATATTGCTTATACTTAAATTATGAAGAGCTACCTCTGCGCCATCGGCACAGCCAATCCGCCGCATGCCTTGCCTCAGCAAAAAATTGCTGACTTCATGGCCGATGCTCTTCAACTGGACGCGCAGGAAACCCGCAAGCTCAAAGCTCTTTACCGCTTGTCTGGCATCAACACCCGTCACACGGTCTTAGAGGATTACGGCCAGCAAAACGGAGACTTCAAATTTTACCCCAACAGCATAGGCTTGGAGCCCTTCCCTACGGTGGGGCAGCGCATGGGCCAGTTTCAGGAACATGCCGTTCCGCTTTCGGTGCAGGCCGCTCAGGATTGCTTAGACCAAATACCAAACTTTACGGCAGACCAAATCACGCACCTCATCACGGTAAGCTGCACGGGCATGTACGCGCCGGGGCTGGACATTGAGTTAGTGGAAGCGCTGGGCTTACCCCAAACCGTGCAGCGCACCTGCATCTACTTTATGGGCTGCTACGCGGCCTTCAACGCCATAAAAGCAGCCGATGCCTTTTGCAAGGCAGACCCCTCTGCCCGAGTATTAATTGTCTGCACTGAGCTGTGCACTCTGCATTTCCAGAAACACACCGAGACGGACCATCTGGTATCTAATGCCATCTTTGCAGATGGATCTGCGGCGGTGCTGGTCTCTGCCGAGCCCTTGACCAAAACCGCGTTAAAACTGGAGGCTTTCCATTGCGACTTGGCTCCCTCTGGGCAGAAAGAAATGGCGTGGCACATCCATGACTTCGGGTTTGAGATGACGCTTTCTTCTTATGTACCGGCTCTCATTAAAGAAGGCATTGGCCAATTGACACAATCCCTATTGCAGAAGCTCAACTTAAAACTGCAGGAGATCAAATTGTTTGCAGTACACCCGGGGGGGCGTAAAATTCTGGAGGTGATTGAACAAGCTTTGGGCCTCACGCAGGAAGACAACCGCTACGCCTACCAAGTGCTGCGCAACTACGGTAACATGTCCTCAGTGACGGTGCTGTTTGTATTGCAGACGCTTTTAAAAGACGTGCAACCCCACCAGCACCAGGAACCGGTGCTCAGCTTCGCATTTGGGCCGGGCCTTACCTTAGAATCCATGCTCCTGTCTGTGCACCATGTGGCGTGAGCGCAGCACCCAGCCAGAGCTGATGGATGACCTCACCCTGGCCACCGACGCGCTTCGGCAAAACCTCAAGGAACTGGAGATCATCAACCACTACCTGGGCGGGCATGACGTGGTTAGAAACGGACTGGATAGAATCCTGGCGCATCCGTTTTTGGCCTCTTTTCCCGGAAAGACCTTAAAAATAGCGGATCTGGGGAGCGGTGGCGGCGACACCCTGCGCATGGTAGCCCAGTGGGCCCGAAAGCGAAATCAGTCCGTAGAGTTGGTAGGCCTGGACGCTAACGCGTTCATGGTGGACTACGGCACCCGGCATAGCCAACATTACCCCGAAATCAGGTTTGAACAGGTAGACGTTTTCTCTGAGGACTTCGCGCAGCAGCAGTTTGACATTGTGATCTGCAGTTTGTTCCTGCACCATTTCCCAGACAAAGCTTTGGTTCGGCTTTTTTCTGGATTACAAAAGCAAGTTCATGTGGCAGTCCTGATCAATGATTTGCATAGGCACCCGCTGGCTTTTTACTCCATCAAGGCCCTCACCCAGGCGTTCTCCCAGTCACATTTAGTAAAGCATGACGCACCATTATCTGTGGAGCGTGCGTTTATAAAGGAAGATTGGCAAAGACTCTTGTCCCAGGCCGGGGTCCCGAAGTATGAGCTGCGGTGGCGCTGGGCCTTTAGGTGGCAAGTCGTTTTTGGCCCGTTTTTAGGAAAACAGCCTAAAAATGAATAACTTAGTTTATCACCAACCTTCTAACCCCATGGGCCGAAGTTCTTCGAGTAAATCATCTCTTCAATTCTGGCTTCTGATCATTGCGTCTGTTCTGTTGTCTGCCTTGGTCATTAGTCTCTTCCTGAAAGTTGTCAAAGTGATGTTGTATCTGCTGTTTGTGCTGCTGCTGGTGCCGTTTATCTACCTGCTGCTCAAACGTACCTTGGCGCAGGGCTTCGCCAAAGACCGCTTCACCAAACTCAAAACTAGAGATTAGACAAAAGACGCTAGATGTTAGACACTAGACGATTCAAAAAGTCTAGTATCTAACATCTAGCGTCTTAACATCTTAAAAGAAGATCTGCTGGGCTAGGCGGTAGGTATTGGCGTGGGCTTCTACTATGTCTGCAATGCGGGTAGAGTAGCCGCCGCCCATGCTGGCCACTACCGGTATACTGTTTTGATGGCACAGTTCCAGCACAATCCTGTCGCGCTCTTTGCAGCCGGCGGTAGTGAGCGCCAGCTTGCCTAGCTTGTCAGTGGCCAGCACGTCTACCCCGCTCAGGAAAAACACGAAGTCGGGTTCCACATGGTCCAGGAGCTGTGGCAGGTGTTGATTCAACAAGGCCAAATACGCTGCGTCCTCAATGCCGTCGGATAGCTCCACGTCCAGGTCAGATTTCTCTTTGTGGAACGGGTAGTTCTTACCCCCGTGCATGCTAAACGTGAACACCCGTGGCTCCTCTTTAAAGATCTGGGCGGTGCCGTTGCCTTGGTGCACGTCCAAATCCACCACCAACACCTTCTGCGCTTTCTGCTCGTCTAACAAATACTGGGCACCCAGGGCAATGTCGTTCAAGAGGCAGAATCCTTCTCCGCGGTCTGTGAAGGCGTGGTGCGTGCCGCCGGCAATGTTCATGGCCACGCCATACTCTAGGGCAAACTCAGAGGCTTCTACGGTCCCGCCCATGATGTGCACTTCGCGGTCTACCAGTTCCTGTGACAGCGGGAAGCCGGTCTTTCTTATCTCTGAGGGCGTGAGTTGCAGGTGCTTCAGCTTTTGCCAATACGCTTGGTCGTGCACGCGCAGGATTCGGTCTTCAGATAATGGGGTAGGCTGAAAGAAATTGGCGTCTGTCACAGTGCCTTCATACAGTAGTTGTTCTGGCAGAAGTTCATATTTGAGCATTGGGAACCGGTGGCCTTCTGGCAGGTGGTGGGCGTACTCTTTGGACCAGGCAATTTTAAGCATATACTCTAGTTGTTACGGTGGGTAAAGGTACAATCCTGTAGGCTAAACCGCTATGCGCCAGCAAAGCTTGCAACATTCTTAGGGCTTGGTAGTATACTCTACCGGATTGTGCCAATAGCCTTACAACAGCTAAACCGGCAAATCCTCTAAACCTAACCCACTATGAAAAAGACAATTCTACTTCTGATAGCTTCCTTGACGTTTGGCGTGGCCCAGGCGCAGGAACGCGTACTCAACCGAGGCATCATCAACCACCGCGACGGTGACGGCGAAACCGCCCCTACCTATGACAACTCTGGCTTCGGGGTGAAAGGCGGCCTGATGTACAACACCCTTAGAGGCGACGGAACGGACGGCATCCAAGGCCTGAAATCTGCGGCCAACTGGCATGCGGGTTTTTATTCTCAGTTTAGCTTGGGTAGAATCTTCTCTGTGCAGCCTGAGATCTTGTACTCGCGCAAAGAAAGCAAGATGGACAACGGCTCCATGCGCTTTGACTACATTGAAATACCCGTGATGGGCGTGTTCAATTTCACAGACAACGTGAGTTTACACGCGGGTCCGCAGGCCGGGGTGTTGATGGCGGTAGAAGAGAACGGCAAAGAGATTGACAAGTCCCAGTTCAACAGCTTTGACTTTGGTGGAGCCGCTGGTCTTGAGGCGCGCTTGAGCATTTTTAGACTGGGCGCGCGCTATTACCTAAGCCTTGCCAACCTAGCCGAAACTGAGGACGCCGCAGATGCCACCTATCGTGCGTTTGATAACATTAAAGCCGGTAATTTCCAGGTATATGTAGGCGTAGGCTTCTAGTCCACTGGTAACCTAAAATCAAAAGGGCATTTCTTCCAAGGGGTGCCCTTTTTCATTGGCCAAACTTTTAAGGCCCAAGTCGTTTTAGCCCTGATTCCTGGAAAACAGGCTAAAAACGAAAAGCCGAGGCAGTTTCTGCTGCCTCGGCTTTTACTATTGGTTTTATGGATTAGCGGTTGTGAATACCTTCGGCGAATTCTTCAATCATCTTTTTGTTGAAGGCGGGAATGTCCTCTGGCTTGCGGCTGGTCACTAGGCCTTTGTCGGTGACTACTTCCTCGTTCACCCAATTGGCTCCCGCGTTGGTAAGGTCTGTGCGCAGAGAGGGCCAGCTGGTCACTTGACGGCCTTTCACGGCCTGGGCTTCAATGAGCGTCCAGGGGCCGTGGCAGATGGCGGCAATGGGTTTGCCAGATTCATTGAAGGCCCGCACAAAGGCCACGGCCTGCTCATTGGCGCGCAGGTAATCTGGGTTCATGACGTCGCCGGGCAGTAACAGTGCATCATAGTCAGCGGCTACCACGTCCTCTAGTTTTTTATCAACGTCAAACTCCTTGCCCCAGTCCGTCATGTCCCAAGCCTTCACTTTTCCAGACTTGGGGGAGATGATGTGGGTTTCGGCGCCGGCTTCTTCTAATGCGGCTTTTGGTTTCTCCAGTTCTACTTGTTCAAATCCTTTCTCTACCAAAATGGCGATCTTCTTTCCGGTTAGTTTCCCTGACATAGTTTTATTGAGTTAAGTCTTTGTTAAAAATTGTATTTTATGTACTTTCATAACAAGGCAATCGTTACATGGTTATAAAAACTTATTGAAAAAGAAGGATGCGTAAAGGTCTGCTGCTTTGCTTGTTTCTGGTCATCGGGGTGACCGGCGGCACCACCGCGTTCGGGCAGAGCCCAAAAGTGCCGGTTATAAAATTGGCGCAGTTGCAGAAGTACCTGCAGTCCCCGGCAGACACTACCTACATCATCAACTTGTGGGCTACGTGGTGCAAGCCCTGCGTAGAGGAGATTCCGCATTTTGAGGCGCTGCAAAAGCAATACGCCGGCAAGCCTGTCAAGGTGTTGTTGGTGAGCCTAGACTTCGCCAAAGACCTGGATAAGAAAGTGATTCCATTTGTGCAGAAGCGACAGCTCCAGAGTACCGTGTTGCTGCTGGATGAGCCTGATTATAACTCCTGGATTGATGCCTTTGACCCCGCCTGGAGCGGCGCGCTGCCGGCCACGCTGTTTTTGAACAACGCCAAAAAGCAACGCTTCTTTGTAGAAAAGCCGCTCACGCCCGCCCTGCTGCAAGAATACCTGTCTACCAAATTCTCACTTACCCCATAATACTATGCGAAAATCACTTCCCCTCCTGTGCCTGCTAGGCTTATTCGCGCTGCTTACCTCTGCCATCATGGTGAGCAATGGTTACCAGATTGGCGACATTGCCGCTGACTTTAAACTGAAGAACGTGAACGGCCAGCTGATGAGCCTTAAAGACCAGAAGAACGCCAAAGGCTACGTGGTCACGTTCACCTGCAACACCTGCCCGTTTGCCAAACTGTATGAAGACCGCCTCATCCAGCTTCACCAGAAATATGCGCCGCTGGGCTACCCCGTGGTGGCCATTAACCCAAACGACGTGAAGGCCTCGCCGGGAGACTCTTTTGTGAAGATGCAGGAACGCGCCAAAGACAAGAAATTCCCGTTCGTGTACCTTTATGATGAGACCCAGGAAGTGGCCAAGCGTTTCGGGGCCACCAGAACGCCGCACCTGTACATCTTGCAGAAAACGGACCAAGGCCAGTTGAAGGTAGCCTACATTGGCGCCCTGGACAACAACTCCGGAGACCCTGGCAAAGTAACAGAACGCTACGCCGAGGCCGCGCTCAACAACTTGCTGGCCAACCAAGCCGTCGCGCAGACCTTTACCAAAGCCATTGGCTGCACCATTAAATGGCGCGCCGACGCTCAGTAAGGGAGGAATAAAGTAGCTAAAAGTTAAGAGGCCGTTTTTGGGCTGTTTTCTAGAAAACAGCCCAAAAACGGCCTCTTGGTTTATGCAAGTTGAATGGTGTAAGGTTATGCTAGCTTTGGTTCCTCATCGGCAGAATACCACTGCTTCTCCCCGGCCAATCTGGCCTCTGCTTCAAACCGATTGTTATAGTAGCCCACCTTCAGAGACTCTAAAAAATACAGCCACAGAAACCGGTAATAACCGTGCTCCTGAAACTGCTTGACGTGACACAGCTCATGCGCCACCCAGTGTTTGTTCTTCAGGAAGTTCTCTCTGGTCACCCCGCTTAAATGGATGGAATTTCCTAAGACCATGGCCACGTTGGGGCTCTTTAGTTTCCAGCGGGCAATGCGGGCAAACAGGGAGTTCTCAATTATTTTTATGTTTTTTAAGGCTGTTTCCATAGCTTTGTTTTGCCGTCTTTATACGGCTCTCCCGCCTTTTATGCTACTTTTTAGCACCTTTCCAGTCCTTTCTCCTTCTTTTATACAATAAAAGAATCCTTAAACGTACTTGTTTTTAAAAAGTTACAGGACTAACTTTGTTTTAGTAGGATATCTCATAAAAAAGATAAAACCACTGTAAAAGGCTTCTTCCTGTTTCGCATTTGCCGGAAGGCAATAAAGTTGGAAGAGCCGCAATTAGCCCATAGCAGAAGGCGCTAATTGATGTTTCACCATTAAAACAGATGATGAAAAATTACATCATTTCTGCCCTAGCAGTAACAGCATCTTTCTTATCATTCTTTTACGAGGCCCAGTCCTCAACTGCTAATACCTACAACCAGGCATCTGTCACTACCCAAGAGGAGATGATGACAGAATGGGTTCTAGAGAACAACAATCTAGCTTCTGAAGCTACTGTTGCAGCCGTTGGCACAGAAGTGAAGACCGGCAAAGTCCTTACTCTAAAAGACTCTCTTTTCTACAGCTACTACTCCCAGACCCTGGGCCTTAAACTGGATTACCAAGAAGACCAAGCGCTTCTGAAAACCGTCACCGACTGGATAGGCACCCCATACCGTTCAGGCGGAAGCACCAAAAAAGGCACTGACTGCTCTGGCTTTGTCTCTAACGTATTCAAGCAAGTGTACGGCATCACCCTCACCCACAGCTCGCGGTCTATGTTCACCCAGGTAAAGCGCGTGGCCAAGGCCACCATGAATACCGGTGACCTAGTATTCTTCCGCCGCGGACCGGGCCAACCCATCTACCACGTAGGCATTTACCTGAAAGACGGTAAGTTCATCCATTCTGCCTCGCGCGGCGGCGTGATGATCAACTCGTTGAACTCAGCCTATTACAAGAAATACTTTTACGCAGCCGGCAGAGCCATCTAAGCCAGCAGTCTAGCACATAACAGAAAGGCCAGCCTCTACAGGGTTGGCCTTTCTGTTTGGCAGCAAATCCGTTTTTGGCCCGTTTTCCAGAAATCAGGCCAAAAACCGAATAACTGTATATCTGGGCTTAACTATTTATGGGCAAAGCAGTATAGCCAAGTATTGCCGCGCCTCGGGCGTTTCACCAACTCTTTGTCATGCATTCCTGCACAGAGAAGCTGCCTGAATTTTCGTTATTTCGCGGCGGCAAGCCACAGCGGTTTTACCAGTACTAAAGAATAGATACCATCTAGCACTATGAATAACCAGAACCAAGACCACAAGAACGTTTCAGAGTCTCCCCTGTTCAAGCGCATTCTCACCAAAGCCGAAGAGTACCTCAAGCAGCCGTCCCGAGTGAAGGACCTATTGAACGATGCCTACCAGAAGGCCACAGAGAAAAAAGACGTAGGCACCATTGCCGGCGAAGCGTTTGAAAGCCTCATGACCCTAGGCCGCTTGATAAAAGCCGCCGTGGGCGGTGAATACCACGGCCTGCCCACCCGCACCATTGTAGGCGGCGTAGCGGTGATCATTTACTTCTTGATGCCCATTGACATTATTCCAGACTGGCTGCCGGTGGTGGGCTTCTTAGATGACATTAGCCTATTGGCCTGGTTCATGACCAGCATCAAAGGAGAGCTAGACAAGTTCCAAGCCTGGGAAGGCAGCAACCAATACAGAAACACAGACACGCACGGCAGCACAGCCCAGCATGAATTGACGGTAGACACATCGGCGCACACGGCTAAATACGAAGACGAGCCAGCCGGCCAGTACAGCGGAAGCCGTGAGACAAAACCCTCTAGCAGCGGATTGGGATCTTCGGGTCCGGGCAACAGCCCCTCACAAGGAGGCCATGGCCTTTCTACCGGCGGAGCCATCCCTCCGCAAAACGCTACGCCGGTAACAGAGCTACACGGCGTAGAAGGAACGCCTATTTCAGAGATTGACCCTACGGCCACGCATGACGCAGAGCCCACAGACCATGGCGTGCCTTCTGGCTACGGCGAAACCAACGTACGCGCCTCTACCACAGACAGCACCCGCGTCCCCAGCAGCAACCGTGATGACATGGACCACGGCGGTAACGTACGCTAAGAGCTAAATACTTTATCAGAAAAAGCGCCTCCCACCAGAGGCGCTTTTTTTATGGCTGTAAAGCAGTACCTCCTTTTGCTTTATCAAAGGAATTACCCCGCTAAGCGGTATCTTTGCAGACAAGATTTGTGTATGGAAAGGAAGAAGCGCCCCACTGCCGCCGCAGCAGAGATTCTGGAGAAAGAGATAGCCCCCATTGGCAAGGTGACCTTTGTGTCCAGCGCCACTGCTAGGTTTGTGCGCATTAGCATCAGGCCGGGACAGGGTGTGAAAGTGACCATGCCCAAGCGCGCCACCCTGGCGCAGGCAGAAGCTTTTGTACAAGAGAAAACCGCCTGGATTCAAAAGCATTTGACCAACCTGGAGAAGCACCAGCCCAAGCCCTTTCTGTTCACTCCCGAAGAGCCTTTCAAGACCCGTTACCACCAGTTGCACCTGCAACCGCACACCTTGTCGCAACTTAAAAGCAAACTGAAAGACGGTCAACTACAGGTACAGTACCCAGAGCATCTTTCTTGGGACCATCCAGAGGTGCAATCGTATATTAAGTCCGCCGTGGAGCAGACGCTCAGGCTGGAGGCCAAGCGCTACCTACCCGAGCGCGTGGCTTTCTGGGCCAGTCAGTTTAATTTCTCTTACCAAAAGGTGGTGATTAAAAGCGCCAAGACCCGCTGGGGAAGCTGCTCGTCTACTAATAACATTAATCTGAACCTGCACCTCATGCGCCTGCCGCAGCACCTCTGTGACTATGTAATCTTGCATGAGCTGGCGCACACCATTGAGAAAAACCACGGTCCGCGCTTCTGGGCTTTGCTGGACAAGATCAGCGGAGACGCTAAAGGCTTGGACAAGGAGTTGAAGAATTATAGGCTTCAGCAGTTTTAGGAATTCGTTTTTGGCTTGTTTTCAGGAAATGAGGCGAAAAACAGAGAATTAGTGAAAGGCCTGATTCTGTCTAGATAACTTCGCACAGTTGTCGGTGTTACCTTCAACAACTCTGTAGGCAGCCTGCCCATTCCCAGTCATCCTGAGCACCGCCTAATGATCTAACGAAGACTCTTTCAACTATCCTCTTTGTGCATTCCCGTTGGCTATTCCTAGAGAAGGCTCTTCCCTCCAGTGCCTTTATGCCGCCTCGTTTCATCTTGTCCGCCAAGCGCTCGCGGCCGCGGGGCCCCGTCTTCCCGCCTCGCGCTGTACCAGTTTGCCTCCTTTGCATAGGGGCCGCCGTTACCAGTTCAACTTCTCTTGCTGTGGCATGAACGCAGTCCTGCCAGAGGCGGCAACCTGCTTAGGCGACTCGTCGGAAAGACTGGATCAGGTGCCAGTAGCAGAGGCCTTTGCTATTTGGATTCCCCCATTGAGGGGGGCGAAGGGGGGTGTTTACACCAGCAGGTAAAACAATCAACAACCGGCAATTAACAATTATGTCGTTTTTGGCCTCGTTTCTAGAAAACGACCCAAGAACGAAAAAGAAAGGCCAGGGGAAAATCCCCTGGCCTTTCTGCGTTTTAAATGAGCAATTAAAATGTAAAATCTAGCTTGCCTGCCGGATGGTGTGCGTAGAGACAAATTCTACAAAATCACCTACCGTGTTCAAAGGCACCTCATCTGGAATCACAATCTTGAAGCTCTTCTCCAGCTGAATAATTATATCTACCACGTCTACGGTGTCAAACCCAAACTCCTTGCTCAGGTTGGACGTCTCCCGTAAACGCGACGGTTGAATCTCTTTGGTCTTGCTGATGATTTTAACTACCTCTTTGGCAATAGAAGGTGATGTAGCAGTTATCATAGGGGTAAAAACTTAAAATACTAATGAGTCACAACAGGTACGGCGGCATGTTTCTGCTGCTTGCGCTTAGGGAGCACCCGGTCTTTGATTCTCTCATTGATCAGGTACATCATAGGCACTACCAGCAAGGTCAGGAACGTAGAGAAGCTCAACCCGAAAATGATGGTCCAGGCCAGCGGGCCCCAGAACGTCACGTTTTCACCACCCAAGAAGAAGTGCGGATCCAACTCAGAGAAGAGCGTGAAGAAGTTAATGTTCAAGCCAATGGCCAACGGAATCAAACCTAAGATGGCGGCAGTAGCGGTCAGGATTACCGGGTTCAGTCGGGTTTTGCCCGCCATCACAATGGCTTCCTTCAATTCCATGCCCTGGTCACGTAGCACATCGGTGAATTCAACCAGCAAAATGCCGTTCTTCACCACAATCCCTGCCAGCGCAATGATACCAATACCGGTCATCACCACTGACATGTCCATATTAAAGACAGAGAAGCCCAGCAATACCCCTATGACAGAGAAAATAATTTCTGACAAAATAATGAGGGGCTTAGACACCGAGTTAAACTGCGTCACCAGAATCAAGAAAATAAGCCCCAGGGCGGCCATTCCGGCCAATCCCAAGAAGTCCATGGTCTCTTGTTGGTCCTCTTGCTCCCCGCCCATTCTAATCTCATAGCCCTCTGGCGCATTGAAACGGGTCAACGCAGACTGGATATTGGCCACCACTTCATTGTTGTTGTAACCGCCCAGCACGTTAGAGGAAAGCGTGATCACGCGCTTCAGGTTCTTGCGCTTGATACCGCCGTAGGTGGTAGAGTATTTCACGTTGGCTACCGCCGAAACCGGCACCTGGCGCACTGCTCCAGACGCATCCCTAAACGTAAGCACCATGTTCTGCAACTGGTCAATGTTCTTGCGGTACAGTTCAGAGTAGCGCACTTGGATTGGGTACTCGTCCTCGTCTTTCTTAAACTTAGAAGCTTCCTTCCCGAAGATGGCTGTTCTGATCTCAGAACCAATCTGAGCCGTGCTCAGTCCTTCGCGGTTGGCGCGTACGCGGTCAATCTCAATGGTAATCTCAGGATTTTGGTCCTGCAAGTCGGTGCGCAGGTCTTCAATACCGGCAATCTGGGCAGAATCTAAATAGTTTTCTACTTGCTTAGAGAGGGCAATCAAGCCTTGGAAGTCTTCGCCGGCTACTTCTACCACAATCGCTTTACCTACCGGCGGGCCGTTCTGCTCTTTCTCTACCGTGATTTCAGCACCTGGAATGCCTTTGACGGCTTCACGCACTTTGTCTAGGTACATGTTGGTGCTAATGCCGGGCTCGCGGTATTGGTAGTCCACAAATGCTACGGTTACCTTGCCTTTGTTAGATTCGGCCTGGATGCTTGGACTGTTAGGGTCACCAGCGCCAATGGCTACGTTAGAGATGATGGACTCTACGTTCGGGTTGTTCTTGCCTACCACTTTATGCACGCGCTGCTCCACAATCTTAGTCACAGAGTCCGTTACCGACTGGTCCGTCCCAATAGGCATGTTGATGTAGGTGTACACAAAGTTAGGGTCGCCGTCTGGGAAGAACACCACTTTGGGAGATCGGATGGCCGTCACCACAAATGATAAGAACAACAAGCCCACCACAAAGGCGACCACGCCGTACGGGCGCTTGCCAACCAGCATCCAGCGCAGTGAATTCTCATAGCGCGTCATAAAGGCCGGCAGCACAGTTGACTGGAATTTGTTGATCCAGCCGGTGAACACAAACTTGTTCAGGGCCACAAAGATCATGATGACTACTACCAGGTTCCCGATGCCCATAGACCCGAGAGCGTACGCCGCCAGAGCAACAGTACCCATGATGATCATGGAAAGCATAAATGTTCTTCTCTCCTTAGCGGGGTCTTTCACATCGCCGCGGTCCATGAAGGAAACCGCAAACACCGGGTTAATGATGAAGGCCACAATCAAGGACGCCATCAAAGTCAAGATCAAGGTGATGGGCAGGTAGAACATGAACTTACCAATGATGCCCGGCCAGAATGCCAGCGGCAAGAAAGGCGCTACCGTCGTCAAAGTACCTGCCAGTACAGGAATAAATACCTCCCCTGCTGCTGCTTTAGCTGATTTAAAGATGTTCCAATGCGTCTGGTGCAGAATGCGATGCGTGTTCTCAATCACCACAATGGCATCATCTACCACAATCCCCAGGGCCAGTAAGAAGGAAAACAATACAATCATGTTCAGGGAGAAGCCCAACATAGGCATCACTAAGAAGGCCAGGAACATGGAGATAGGCACCGACAAGCCCACGAATAAAGCGTTGGTGGTTCCCATGAAGAACATCAAGATCAAAGTCACCAAAATAAACCCGATGATGATGGTGTTGATCAAGTCATTCAAGGAGTGACGGGTGCTGGTAGACTGGTCACCGGTGACCGTAATCTTCAGATCTTTGGGTAGTTGGTTACCGTGCGTCTGCTTGATGATCTCATTGATCTTGTCTGAGGCTTCAATCAAGTTCTCACCGCTGCGTTTTACCACGTTCAAGGTGATAACCGGCTCATTGTCCAGGCGGGCAAAGCTTTCGCGTTCCTCAAAGGTGTCTACTACTTGGGCAATGTCTCTTAAATAGATGTTAGCACCAGTCAGTGATTTTACTACAATGTCGCCAATGGCGGTAGGGTCAGTGTATTGGCCTACCACGCGCACGGCACGCTTCATTTCGCCTACACGCACAGTACCGCCAGAAATGGTCATGTTTTCTAAGGCAATGGCGCGCTCAATATCCCCGAAGGTGACTTTGGCGGCCTGCATTTTATACATGTCCACGTTGATTTGCACTTCCTGCTCCAGCGCCCCTACAATGTCTACGCGGGTAATCTCTGGCAGGGCCTCAATGCGGTCCTGCAGATCCTCAGCGAAGGTCTTTAAGCGCTCTGCACTGAAATTTCCCGATAGGTTGACGTACATGATGGGCATTTCTGAGAAGCTGATCTCCTGCACATTGGGTGCCTGCGGCAAGTCGGTCGGCAAGTCGGTTTTGGCTTTGTCTACCGCGTCTTTCACGCGCTGCTTGCCCACTTCCACGTCCACGTCTGTGTTGAATTCCACGTTGATCATGGCAAAGTCCTGCATAGAGGTAGAGGTCACTTTCTTCACTCCAGACAGCGACTTGATCTGCTTTTCAATGGGGCGCGTTACTAGGTTCTCCATGTCAGACGGCGAGGTACCGGGGTACACAGTGGTCACGATCATGGTAGGGATCACAATGTCTGGGAAGTTCTCTTTCTGCAAGCGGTTGTAGGCCAAGATACCCGCCAGCGAAATAATCAAGGTGATGATGTAAATGCTGGTTCGGTTATCAATAGACCAACTGGTGGGCTTGAATTCCTTAATTCTATTTGATTGTTCCATTCTGTTGGAATTTTAAAGTCTGCCTTTGGCGTGCGCCAATTGCTTTATCTTCTTTCTGCTTAGAAACTTACTGCTTGCCCTGGGTTCAGATTCTGCGCACCAGCACTAATCACCTGGTCATTGGCAGTAAGACCGGTCAACACTTCAATCTTGCCAGCATAAGTGGTACCCACCGTAATGTTGCGTTTAGTGGCCACGCGTTGGTTGCCCTTTTGCTCTACCACGTACACAAAGCTGCCCTGCTCATCTTTTTGCACCAGGTTTACTGGCAGCACCAAGGCTCCTTCTTTCACATAGTCCTGGATGCGCACCACGGCCACCATGTTAGGGCTTAGCTTTACCTTGCCGCGGTCACTTTCCTTCACGCCCAACTCTACTGTAAAGGCGCGGGTGCTGGGGTTGATGTTTTTACCAACCACTCTCACGGTTGTGGCTACTTCTGTATTGATGTCTGGGAACAAGACCATGGCCTCATCTCCTTCTTTGATCTGGGACGCGTAGGCCTCAGACACGTCTGCCACAATTTTACCGCTATTAGCATTCACCACTCTAATGATGCCAATACCCGGTGACACTGCTTCACCTGCTTTAGGGATTACCTCATCCACCTCGCCAGAGATAGGCGATTTGATGGTGTACTGGGCTTTGGTTTCCTGCATGGCGGCAATCTGGCGCTCCAGGCTCTGCACATTGTTTTTGGCCGTCAGGTACTGGATCTCGGTGCCAATCTTCTGCTCCCAAAGGTTTTTCTGCTTCTGGAACACTGTGCGGGCCAAATCCAGGTTAGGCCGAAGGGCGGCAATCTGCTGGTCCAGGACGCTGGCGTCAATGGTGGCCAGGGTCTGGCCTTTGCCTACTTTGTCACCGCGCACCACGCGCACGCTGGTCAAGACGCCCGGCATCTTGGCACTCACCATCACGTTTTGGTCAAAGTCTACCTTGCCTTGCACCTCCAGGTAATGCCTAAAGGTCTCTGGCTGAACTTTCACCACAGATACCGGAACGGCCGCTGCTACAGGTGCCGTGCCTTTGCCTTCTTTCTGCAGCTCACCTTCTAGCGTGGCAATCTGGCTGGTGATGTCTGCTTGTTGTTTCTTAAGGTCTGCCAGTTGGGCAGTTTTATCTTTTTCTCCACCGCAAGCCGTTAGTAAAGTAGCTAGCGTAAGGACAGTGAGTAATTGCTTTTTCATATGCTTAGAATGCTCTGTCTTATTATGTTTTCTTAAAAGAGTCTATTTGAGAAGTAAGGCACCAGTGGCTCTGTCTGCGTCTACTTGGGCAATCAACGCGTCATACAAGGCGGTGTAATAATTGGTCTGGGCGGCGCGTAGATCAGTTTCGGCGGTGATTACTTCTAGGTTAGAGCCAACCCCCTCTTGGTACTTGATGCGGCTCACGCGGGCAATCTCTTCTGCCAGCTCCATGTTTTGGCGCTGTGCCCTCAGCACGCTCAAGGTATTGGTCACGGTCACATCTGACTGGCGTAACTGAAGGTCAATGGCTTGTTGCAATTGCTCAAAGCCTAGCTTCACATTCTCCAGTTGTAGCTTAGACTGCTGAATCTGGTAGCTCTTGCGCAAGCCGTCAAAAATGGGTACCTGCAACCCAAGTCCTACCACTCCATAGTCAAACCACGTTCTGTTAATGCCAGCACTTTTGGAGGCTCTTACCTTTGCTAGATTGGCAAAAGAAGATTCGTTGCTATTGTACCCATAGGCACCTGTTAATACAAGCCTTGGCAAGTAACCTGACTTAATATTGCGCTGACTTAAAAGCGCCAAATCCCGTTGGGTTTCTAAAATAGAATACTCAATTCGGCTGGCATAATTAAACCCGTTGGCATTGCTTTTAGGCGCTGCGGTAGCCAAGGTGCTTTCATTTAATTGATCTGCCAAGGTGATGGGTTGATCTTGAGGAAGGCCCATCTGAAACTTAAGCAATTGCTCCCCTAATTCATGCAGGCGTTGGGCTCGGTCACGGTCAATCTTAAGGTTATTCAAGCTCACGCGCAATCTATCCACGTCCAGCTTTTCCACGAACCCGTTTTTGTTCATGATCACTGTCTGGCGCAACAATGTGTCTAATCTGGATAGGTTTTGGTCTAGGAGCTTAATTTGCTCATTGGCCACCAACACACTGTAATAAGCCTTGCTCACTTGCTCAGCTACTTCTATCTCACCCTGCTGGGTGTTTTTTCTTGAAAGTTGGGTGTAGGTAGAAGCTGCTTTTAAGCCAATCAGGTAAGACCCATCAAACAAAAGCTGCGAGCCAGACAGAACAGCATTACCGCTCCATGGTTGCGTGAAAGAGAGGATTTGCGGACCAGACATACCTTCTGGAACCGTGTAGGTGGGCGTAAGAACAATGTCTTGGTTCCCTTCTATCTGTTCTCTGGTAATAGTGAAGTCATTTAACTGGCCTCCCCCGCCCAGATCCCCGAAATCGACTTTTGATTTTTGAGGGATGTAGTTATGACTTATATCCACGGCCGCATTCACCTGCGGAAGGCCAATCGCTCTTACCTCTCCAACCTTGGCTTTGTCTATCTTTTCTTGGTTGCGAAGCGTTTTCAAGCTGGCTCTGTTTTGCAGGGCGTAGTCAATGGCTTGCTTTAAGGTATATTCCTGTCCTTGGGCCCAACTGGCAGACGTAGACAGGAGCATTAAAAGAAGCCAGCAGAAAAGGAGTCTGCGGACTTTGGGTACGTTTTTCATAGTAATTATTCTTCTTCGGTGATCTGTTTGTATTGATTGACCAGCTTGTGGCCTTTTAAAGTGGCTAGTCCTAAGATAAAATGCTCTAACAGCGCAATCTGCACCTTCTGGAGGTCAAACTGGGTGGTGGGATATACTTCAGAGTTGAAACCCAGCTCCACCTCGGCTAGGCGCAGACGGGCTACAATCTCCACGTCAATGTCTTCCCTGAACAGCTTTTCTTTGATACCCTTTTGCAAGTGTTCTTTGGTCTGCTGCAGAAAGAAGCCATTCTTGTGCTCTTGCCACAGCGCCCACGCCTGCGGGTGGTATTTCTGGAGGTCAAAGAAGATGGAAGGATGCACCTGCTGCATCAAGCCCCGTACCATCTCTACCATTTGAAACATGGCTTCCATGGCATTGCTGGCGTCCCCTATAGCATGACAACAGGAATTCTCCATTCCTTTAATGTGCTGCTGCATGCTTTCATAAATCAACTCATCTTTGTTGGCAAACCACTTATATATGGTCTTTTTTGAAACCGACAGATGGGCCGCTACATCATCCATAGACACCGCTTTTATCCCCTTCCGGAAGAAAAGAAGCAAGGCCTCCTGCAATATTCTCTCTCTTATTTCCATGCTGATGGCTAATCTGGGACAAACCTAATGGAAACTATTTTTGTTTCCAAAGTTTCCATTGGGTATTTATTCTTCGTCCCGTATTTGCCGCAAAGATCAAATAAATAAGCTATGCCCCAGAAAGCTAAGGAAGCCAAGACAGCACAAAGTGGAGAATCTGACCAAGGACTGTATTTCCTTCCTGAACTGGTCAAAATGGTGGATGAACCGAAAAGCGTTTTTGACCTAATTCTGAGAAAACAGGCCAAAAACGGAAATCAAATACCCAAGACGCTTTTCAACCTGGTGTAGCCGCTTTTACTGAGCGGGACGCGGTTGCCTTTTTTTAGCAGGGCCACGTGGGTGTCTTTCTCTAGCGGCTCAATGCGGGTAAGCTGGGACAAGGCAATCATATAGGACCTATGCACGCGCACAAACTGGCTGGCGTCCAGGGTATTCTCATAATAGCCCATGGTCTTTTTCTTTAGAAAGCACCCGGCCCCGGTGTGGATCTTGACATAATCATCATAGGCCTCCAGGTACTCAATGTCTTGCACAGGAATGATCCTGATGTCACTGTTCACCTTCACTACAATGCGCAACTGTTCCTCAGGCTGTTTATGAGTAACTTCCTGCAGTTTAGCGGCGGCGGGTTCTGTTAGCGCTTGGCCTTGTTTCTGGCGCCATTTCTGGATGGCCGCGTCAAAGCGCTCCTGCGTGAAGGGTTTGAGCAGATAGTCTATGGCATTGGCCTCAAAAGCCTTGATGGCGTACTCGTCAAAGGCGGTGGTGAAGATGACGCCGGGCGTTTGTTCCACCAGTTCCAGCATCTCAAAGCCGTTGATTTTAGGCATCTGGATGTCCAGAAAAATCAAGTCGGGCGCGTGTTGCTGGATGGCCTTCACACCTTCAAAGCCGTTGTTGCATTCCTGCACTAGCGTAATGTCTGGATGGTTCAGCAAATACTCATAGACAATGGTGCGGGCCAGAGGCTCATCATCAATAACCAGGCATGTAATCATAGCGCTTGCGGAATTTTAACGGTGGTGATAAATCTGCCTTCCAGTTGCTGGGTACTCACTAAATCCTGACGGCCGAAGAGCAGGTACAGCCGGCGGCGCACCGAGTCCAACCCGAAGCCCGTGCCTTGTTTAGGAGACAGAAGGCTGGCCTCAAACGGGTTCTCTGTAGAGACCACCAAAAGGCCGTCCTCACAATGCGCCGTGATTGTAATGAGCGTATCGCCTAGCGTGTCATACAGGCCAAACTTGATGGCATTCTCCACTATGGGCTGTAGCATCAAGTACGGCAATTGAAGGTCTTTACATTCCTCTGGGCAGTTTACCTGCGTCTGCAGCCTATGCCCGAACCTTACTTTCTCAATCTCCAGGTAAATTTGCAAGTGGTGCAGTTCATCTGCCAGGGGAATCAACATCTGGCCGTCTTTGCGCAAGGTACCCCGCAGGAAATCTGACAACTGCTGTACCATCTGCTTGGCCAAATCTGGCTTGGTTCTCACCAGCGCACTGATGGAGTTCAAGCTGTTGAATAGAAAATGCGGTTGCAATTGTTGGCGCAGGGTAAACAGTTCGGCTTCGCGGGCCATCTTTTCAGTGGCGGTTTTGCGCTCTTCGGCTTGGCGCTTTTCTTTGGTATAGTACCAGAGCCAGTTCTGCAAGACAATGAACAGAATCATGAGCCAGGCAAACGCCACCCGCACCGGGTAGGACTGGTGCACAAAGGCCAAGTACTCTGTGTGCTGCTCTAATAGCCAGTCAACGCCCAGTTGGTAAAGCCACATCATGCAAATGGCCAAGGCGGCGCTCCAGGTGAGTAGATTGAAAATCTGCTTCGGCTCTGGCTGGTAATACCTAAGCGTAGTGGCCATCACAAATCCACTGCCCAGCCAGAGCGCATTGGTCAAGAGTGCATCCACCACCACCGGCCACCCGCTCAACCCAAACTGAAACAGTACTAAGGTTTGCACCACCGCCCACAAAAGGCCCCAACCCAGGTACAACAGTATGATTTTAAACGAGGGCATGGTGTCAGGTTTGTGGGCAGTAGAGAGCGGCAAGGCAGTGGACAGTTCCATAGATCCTAACCGAGCTGCAATTAATAACTTTTGATGTCAATTCCACCAAAGATGACGGTGCCTTTCAAAATCAAGACCTTCTCTCCTTGCATGGTTGGCTGAATCATGGAGCGTTTCTCGTCAATGCCGCCAAAGATGCAGACTACTTCTGAGCGCACTTTCCAATCGGCGGGGATGACCAGGCTGGTGCCGCCAAACATGATGTTCACGTCAATCACGGTTTCATTTTGCAGGTCGGCGTTGGTTAGGTTGTACTCGGCGCCGCCGCAGAAGGTGGTAATCTGACCGCCTTTAAAGCTTTTGGTGATGATGCTCTTCTTGATGCCGCCAAACACGGCCGTGCCATTGATAAAATCGTCCTTAGAAACGGTGGAAGGGTCTAATGGCTCTGCTGACGCGGTGGCTGCATACGAAGAAGCGTACGCACTTCCTGCTCCTGCACCCGGCAAGGGCTGCGTAGGGCTTTTCCATCCTTTACCAGGTGAATGCGAATGGTGTCTTGGGCGCAGCATCATGTACAAGCCAAACCCAATCAGCAGCACCGGCCAGAAATACGGTCTAATATTGAGCGTCGGGTAAATGTCTTCCATGAGAAACAGCGCCCCAATCCCGAAGGGGAAGATCCAACCAATGTTTCTAAAGTTGTGCTTAAAGCCGGTGTACAAGCCAATCACAATCAAGAGCATCTTCCAGGAAAAGACCCAATGCGGCAGGTAGAAGAAGTGCATTTGCTTGGCCAACAGCGCCAGTCCTACAATAATGACAATTAAACCGGCCATGATGCGGCCCGTGTTGTTTCTAGTGGGCTCATAGCCACTGTAGTTTTTTGAGGAGTTGTTATTGTTCGTTTCCATAGCGTTAGTTTTTAATGATAGACCAAATGTATAGCGTTGGTGCAGCCACCACAACGGCTAATAGGCTAGCCCCGGCAGAAAGTAGGTGAATGGCGGTTTTTGGTAGGTGAATGGCGGGAGGTTTTTTCACCGAAGGAGGTGAATGAAAGGTGAATGTCGTTTTTGGCTTGTTTTCTGGGAATCGGGCGAAAAACGATTCTAGCTAAGGAGCTTCTTCGTCCCCCTTTGAAGGGGGTAGGGGGATGACTTTTGAGTCCTGAGTCTTGAGTCAATTACCTTGGCCAAACGCAGATTCTCCCCTTGAGGGGAGCGTAGAGGGGTGTTTACATCAGCTGGTCATACCGCCCGCCGTTGTTGGTGTTCTCACCAACGACCTTAATTTCCGTTCAAGCCTCTACCTTCCAACACCGTCCTCCCCAATCCTCCTTCCTTGCTTTCTATTAGCGTTTGTCACTTTTCTCCTTGATGAGAAAAGTAACCAAAAGAATCAAGAAGAAAAGAAACTCGCTGCCGCTCAGACAGCTTTTCTTCATTCTTTGCACCTGGCGAGCGCTATTCATCCATAGCCCGCTTACGCCTCAGCCACTTGACCGGCAATTACTCGGTCCCTACCCATGCTCCGGGCGCACAGCCAGGGCTGCCCTGCGCAAGGTCGGTCGGCTGGGGTTGTTGGTGGGTGAGATGCTGCAATGCCGGTATGCGCTGGCGCGGTTTGTAGAGACTAGGCACCGCCTTGTCTCCTGCGCATTGCGGATAAAAAGGATATGCCGAGGATCGTTTTTCGCCTCATTTCTGGGAAACAGCCTAAAAATGGCTTTATCCAGAACACCAGACTCGGGACTCGTGACTCTAGACTCGCGACTATGCTAGCATTCCCGGTTAATCTTTATCTTTGTGCTATGCTATTCGAGAACATCAAGAGACTGACGCAAGAGGTAGAAGCCTTTGAGATAGAGAACAAGGAGCAACTGGAGGCTTTCAAGAACACCTTCGTGAGCCGGAAAGGGAGCATTGCCGCTTTGTTTGACGAGATAAAAACCGTGGCCCCGGAACTACGCAAGCAGGTGGGCCAAGAGTTGAACCAGCTCAAGCAGTTGGCCCAAGAGAAGTATGACGCCCGCCAGCAGGAGCTGGAGCAAAGCAGTACGCCAGATGTGTTGGCGGGCCTGGACTTTACCTTGCCGCCGGTGCCAAATGCCTTGGGTGCCCGTCACCCCTTGGCGCGCACGCGGGAGCAGATTATCCGGATCTTTGAGCGCATCGGTTTTAATGTGTCTGAAGGACCTGAGATGGAGGACGACTGGCACAACTTCTCGGCGCTCAATTTCCCGGACAACCACCCTGCCCGCGACATGCAGGACACGTTCTTCTTGAGCAAGAACCCAGACATGCTGTTGCGCACGCACACTTCTACCGTGCAGGTACGCGTAATGGAGCATCAGAAGCCGCCTATCAGGACTTTGTCGCCGGGACGTGTTTTCCGGAACGAGGCCATCTCAGCAAGGGCGCATTGCATGTTCCATCAGTTTGAGGGCTTGTACATTGACCGCAACGTGAGCTTCAAGGACCTGAAGGACACCTTATATTATTTCGTGCAGGAGTTGTTTGGGCAGGATACCAAGATTAGGTTCCGGCCGTCGTTCTTCCCGTTCACTGAGCCCAGCGCTGAGATTGACATCACCTGCCACATCTGCAAAGGCAAGGGTTGTAACATCTGCAAAGGCTCTGGCTGGGTGGAGATTGGCGGCGCCGGCATGGTTGACCCCAACGTACTGGAGAACTGCGGCATTGACTCACAAGAATTCTCGGGCTTCGCGTTTGGGATGGGCATTGAGCGCATCACCATGCTCAAGTACCAAATCAAGGACCTTCGCCTGTTCACTGAGAACGATGTGCGCTTCCTGCGCCAGTTTACCGGAATGTAATTCTAGATTTGAAAATTTGGAGATGAGGAGATTTGAAAATGGTTAACCAAGATTTAAACTTCTTCGCTTCTTAAAATAGAATCCGTTTTTGGCTTGATTTCTAGAAAACAGGCTAAAAACGGATTTTCTGCTTTACAGGCTTTCTTCCGTTTTCAAATTTTCACAACTTCAAATCTCCAAATTTGACTTTATGACCTTAGAAGATATTAAAACCATAGCCGTGATTGGCGCCGGCACCATGGGCCAGGGCATTGCACAGCTGTGCGCCCAGAGCGGCTTCCAGACGGTGCTGTATGACATCAATGGCACGGTGCTGGAGAAAGCCAAGGCCACCACGGAGAAGTCATTAGCCACCCTGGTAGAGAAGGGAAAACTGAACCAAGAGCAGCAAAGCCAGATTTGGGAGCGCCTCACCTTTACCACAGACGTGCTGCAGGTCATTGCCGAGGTGGTGATTGAGGCCGTCATTGAACGCCTAGACGTAAAACACAGCATCTTAAACGAGATAGCCGACCAGAACCCGGCCACTACCATTCTGGCCTCTAATACGTCATCGCTGCCCATTACCCGCATTGCCGCCAAGGTAGAAAAGCCTGAGCGCGTGGTGGGTCTGCACTTCTTCAACCCGGCCACCATCATGAAACTGGTGGAGGTAATCTCGGGTGCGGCCACAGCACTGGAGGTTACTAGTCTTATGAAGGAGCTGGCTATTAAATTAGGCAAGACCCCGGTGCTGGCCCAAGATGCGCCGGGCTTCATTGTGAACCGCGTGGCCCGCCACTTCTATGTGGAGAGTCTGAAGCTGCTGGAAGAAGGCGTGGCCAGTCATGAAAGCATTGATAGGTTGATGCAAGCCTCTGGTTTTAAGATGGGACCGTTCCAGCTCATGGACCTGATTGGCGTGGACACTAACTTCTCGGTGACCAGTGCCATGTTTGAAGCCTTCCATTATGACCCCAAGTTCAGGCCCAGCCGTTGGCAGCAGCAGAAAGTGGACGCCGGGCACCACGGCCGCAAGACCGGTAAAGGCTTCTACGACTATCCTGCTAACAAATAAGCAGAGCCGTTTTTGGCCTGATTTCTGGAAAACAGCCCGAAAACGATAAATTTTCCCTTTTCATTTTCAGGCAGTTACCAATTAAGAGAAAATTTTATTGGGCAATGCTTGCGTAATCACGCGTCACCCATTACTTTTGCATCACTATTCAACACCACGGTCACGAATAGTAAACTCCTCCTTAGCTCAGTCGGTTAGAGCACATGACTGTTAATCATGGGGTCCTTGGTTCGAGCCCAAGAGGGGGAGCTTCAAAATGAGGGACTTACGTTAATTCGTAAGTCCCTCTTCTTTTTGGTTTAAACATGGTTTAAACTATCAAACCATTATAGCTAATGCTACAGGTAATTCAGAACTAGCTAAAACATCCCAAAATCAAGTTAGGGATTGACATTGCTAATCTTTTGCTTCTGTTTGGTCTTGGCAACATATAATCATCGGGTTCAAACCTCTCATAAAAATCGGTTCTCCTAATCTAACGTTTACTTTAATGGTTACAGCGCAATTTGCCTTAGTCTCTAAGTACTAGACTACGATTCTCATCTGGGCCACAAACTAGCCATTCAATTCGTTTTGAGTAGGCTTTAATGACCTTGGGACACTTTTAGAACTTAGGACATGTAAATCATACTGAGCTTAACCTATGGCTTAAATTCATTAAATTCAGATAAGCATTTAAAGGCGCTCGTTTAGAATTCTCTCGACCTCCCACACTTAAGATCTTGTTCCCCTCCTCAGCATCCAAACAGACTTGCCTCAATTACTCTACCTTCAGTAAAGGAAAAGTTAGAAGAACTTAAAATCTTACTTAGTCTTAAAGTGAACTTATCCTGGGGACAAAACAAGACAGGACTTCAAATGCAGGCAATACTCGCTTCAAGGACTTTAACAGTCCAATAAGACCAAATTGGTAACTAATATTCAGGTCAACGTACATAGGTCAACACGTTGACCTATGTACGTTGACCTGAATATGTCTGCCTTTACGTTTTTGTTATCCTTATACAGGTTATAAACGGCCCATATAGCAATTTGAAAAGTGTATATCTCCATGCGGCTGGGAATCCAACACAAACCATGACAAGGCCTAAGGTTAGTCAACATAAATGCCAAAGATGGGTCAACGAAATAACTACTTTAGTCAACTGTTAGGTATAATGTGTAAGAGGCTTTCTGCCAAGGCTGGATGTTTGCTGTTGTAAGTTGTCTCTATTTTTTAATGGTAGTGATATACCAAATTACACTAATTTGATTTTGTTTTAGTGTAAATTTCTTCTACATTAGCGTCGTAATACAAGCACTATGGTAGCAGATTTTAAGAGTATACTAGACCTTATGAATGCTTTTCCAACGGAGGCCGACTGCATCGCACATTTAGAGAAACTAAGATGGAACGGTATTGTCGAGTCCCCGTTTGACGCTTCCAGCAAAGTGTACAAGTGTGCCGGCAACCGCTACAAGTGCAAAAACACAGGCAAGTACTTCAACGTGAAGGTCGGAACCATCTTTGAAGATACGAAGATACCGCTTATCAAGTGGTTTATGGCCCTCTATATCTTCTCCTCCCATAAGAAGGGCATCTCTTCCCACCAATTGGCCAAAGACATTGACGTAACGCAGAAAACCGCCTGGTTTATACTGCACCGCCTACGCTATGCCTTTGAGCATCCAGCTTTTCAGGAGGCTATAGGTGAAACTGTTGAGGTAGACGAAACTTACATGGGCGGAGAAGAGGAGAACAAGCACGAGAGCAAAAGAAACAAGAACGCTAGAGGAAGGGGCCTGGGGGCTAAGAAGCCAGTCGTAGGCATGCTACAGCGTGACGGCAGTGTTATAGCCAAAGTGACAGATGATACTAAACTCTCCTCTGTTCAGCCCATTATTGACAGGTTCGTTAAGAAAGGTTCTGTCGTGGTCACCGATGAATGGGTTGCCTACAATCAGGTAAACAGAAACTTTGACCATTTAAAGGTTGCCCATAGTGCGAAGGAGTTCGTGAATGGGATGGCGCGCACCAACGGCATTGAGAACTTCTGGAGCCACCTAAAGAGAGGCATTGATGGTATCTACCATTGGTGTTCCGTGAAGCACCTACAGGCTTACCTAGATGAGTTCGCTTTAAGGTTCAACACCCGCAAGATGGGTACTGCTCAACGCTTTAATTTTGTTTTGGAGAATGTATCTGGTAGATTGAGTTATAAAGTATTAATCAATGGCTAAGAAAATAACACACGAAGGTGGGCTTGATTTAAACGGGTTCGTCATTCCTTGCTTTGTCTTGGAGGATGGCACAAGAGTACTTTCTGGAAGAGGGCTACAAGAGGCGCTAAAAGTGAGAGATAAGCCCGAAGAAGGCGAAAAAAGAGGTGGCTATATTTTGCCTACTTTTTTAGCCTCGAAAGGACTTAAGCCTTTCATAGACAATAAGTTAGAGGTGGCCAAACTTGAGCCGATAATTTGCACAAGGGGAAGCCAAAAGGTGCATGGTTACGAGGCAACGGTACTTGCAGATATTTGCGACGCTATTCTTGAAGCAAGGAAGCAAGGGGTAAAATTGACCGAAAGACAACAAGTAGTGGCCGACCAGTGCGAGATACTTGTTCGGGCATTGGCCAAGGTAGGGATTATCGCCTTGGTCGATGAGGCAACTGGCTATCAGCACGAGAGAGAAAAAGATGCGCTCCAAAAGATTCTTAAAGCCTATATATCCGAGGAACTTCTAAAGTGGCAAAAGACATTTCCTGACAAATACTATACGGAAATTTACAGGCTTAACGGCTGGGAGTTTACCCTAAAGAGTATAAAGCAAAGGCCCGGCGTCGTGGGGAGATGGACGAACAAGATTATTTATGACCAATTACCTGAAGGGGTATTAAAAGAGCTTAAAGAAAAAACCCCTAGGAGCGCAGCGGGGAATTACACTGCTAAGTTTTTCCAAAGCCTGACCCCTGATTATGGGAGCCCTCATCTGCAAAATCAGATAAACTCCATTGTTACCCTGATGCAAATATCCGATGACTGGAAAGACTTTCTATCCAAGTTCAACAAGTTGGTGGATAGACAGAAGGGCCAGTTAGAATTGAAGTTCGAGGACTTGGAATACAAACCCGAGAAAGACCCTTTAATGTTGAAAAAGCCCATAGGCCAGACCAGCCTATTTGATAGTCATCTCAAAGGGCTTTTGGCAGTTCCTCCGCCCCGAAAAGAAGAAGAGGCATAATAGAAAAAGGAGAGCGTTACTGCTCTCCTTTTTCTATTATGGTATCTTATTAAATTTAGTTTGGAAATCCTTGCATTCAGGCGGAACTTCAATCCCTAAAGCATTGCAGGCATATTAGATTGCTACATCATCAATAGGGTCTTCGTTTGGAATGTTGGTTATACCGCCAGTGGAAGGGTTTTTATAAAGGTAATATAAGCGACTAAAGCCAGTTTCCTCGCAATCTAACATTTTCAAGTACCCTAAAAAGCGACTAAGCTTCATGAACTTCTTTTATCAATTGCACATGAAGCTCGGATGTCTCTGGATTTAGGGCTTCCTGCACTGGGCTATATTGTTGATGAAAGAGTTTTCTAGCCTCTTCTTTTTTTTCTTCAAGCATTATTGGAACAATACTAAACAGTTTATCAAAGGCCTCCTGCTCAGTTGATCCTTGGGAAATAATGCCACTTATTTCCTTGATATGCCCAACATAAACCCCTTTAGTAAGGCCTGGCTGGATAACGCCTGTTAATCTTAATATATTACCTTGCATAGGTTCTAGCTCTTGTCAAGTAGGTAGTTTAGAATAGCTTATTATGCCTTATAGCGACAATATAGCAATTTTGTTTTAATTCAGAATATGAACGCTGGTGAAAGAGTAAAGGTGCATTTGCCTTTTTGGTGTACACACGTATATCATTTCCAAAGGAATAACGGTCTTTCTTGCCAATTAGAGCGGAATACATCTGCCGTGGTTTAATTAGCGTAAAGCTTCAGCCTTAGGCCTAAAACCCTTCTAAGCGTGAAAGTCAACAGGGATGTCAACGCATAAGTCAGCATAGGTCAACGGCAGGAAAGAAGCCTTCCCACTCTTGGGAAATACATAAAGTCCTATTTTTAATTTAGAAATGTTGACTTCTGAATAAGCTGAGGTAAAATTACACTTGCAATGTAATTGGGTTAGGAAAAATTATTCCTGCCTGCAATAAACCACTTGGATTTTCAATTATTTCGATTCTTGCATTATTACCCGCATTATAAACTCGGTAAATGGCATAACTCTCTCCCTTATTGAACATAAAAGTCCATTCATTTGGAGATAAATAAATAATATCTTTATTATCAGAAGGTGTTCCTTTTACATCAATAAATTTTTCTATACCATTATCCTTTATTATGAAGTCATAAGGTTTTCCACTTTCACCTTCTTTGTTTAACCAAAAAATTTCTGTGCCGATATTTTTATTGCTTTTTAGATACTCAAATACAAATTCCTCACACCAACGGCCGACATCTTCACGAACTTCCTGACTTTGAATTTCTTGGTAATTATTCTCTGCTTTAACTATTGCATTAGTAAATACTTTTGTTTTTACAGATATGTGTGTTGCGTCAAAATTTTCGAAGAATACTGATGGCTTAAAACTCTCAAAATCTTCACTATCATCCTCTGAGTCATACTCTTCATTTGATTCATTACAAACCTCTTCATCAGTAGCATCTACTAAATCATGATCGTGAACAGTCAAACCTACAATATCATGTTTTGGCAAAACGATCCTTCTCTTTGCAAATTCTCGAATAGGCTTAATGTTTGGCAATGTTATTCCTTGTTCAAGCAACCATTCATGTATTTCATTTTTGTCTGACTCCAATAAAAGGAATCGAAGCTCTTCATTAAGTCCTACTATTCTTAATAAGCTAGAAAGCTCCTTAATTAAGCTCAACAATGTCCTTTCACTCCTCCACTTTCCTTTAAAGTAAAATTTGTTTTCCTCCTTATAAACTGTCAATGCAGGTCCATCAAAGGTTTCTGATTGAAATTGAAATGAAAGATTTATTTCAGATGCTGAATAAAAATCTGTTTCATTAAGCACTTGATAGACCCTATCGAATTCACTATTACTATCTTCGTACTTCTTTTTCTCTATCAAAGCAACATAAAAGGGCAATATATCTCCAAGTTTATTTTTTAAAGAAGAGTCAAAAAATGGATTGTCAAACCGCGGAATAAATTCATCAATTGTTTGAGTTTTAAAAAGAGTCATCAGCTCTATAAACGAATTTGACTTCTTATCACAATTATCAGGAAGATGTATTACTTTTAATCTGTCAGACTCTGTTGAAAACCCTTCAATAGTGATCCACTTTAGTTGATTAGCGGGTTCAAAAGTTCCACCTATAGAAAGCAATTTGTTTTCTACTGCCCAATTAGAAATAATTTGTTTAGCTTCTGATGTAATATCTGGAATAAGCGCAGCAAGCTTATTGTAAATCAAACCAATCCTTCTTAAAGGAGGCTTAAACTTAGAATCTTTTTCTTCTATCTCTTCAGAATGTTTTGCAATTTTGGAAAGAATAGATAAATAATCATCTAATTCTAATTTGTTTTTTAATTGAAGGAAGTCTTTCCACTCGTTTGGCAGCGGTTCATCTAATTCAAATACTGGCAAATAATTGCCTGCAATATCTTTTATTTCTTTAGAGTTAATAAATACATCTCCAGTAACAAGAATTTCCTTAGTTGACGCAGGAATGCTCTTTCTATTCTTAATAAACCATGGGAAGTAATTTTGAACTGGAGCGGTATAGCTATTATGTCCATTACCTACTCCATACTTGTAACGGGCATTCTCTATTAAGTCAGCTAAGTTTTTAGGATTAGAAATAATGCTCTTCCAAAACAACTTAGAATATTCAAAGTTGCTCGAAACTAAATTAAGGAAGGATGGAAGCTTCAACGAACTTATTACATTATGATCTCCAAACCCAAAACCATTCGACTTCTTAGCATTTAATTGACATTCATCAACCCAAACCACATCAGTAATTTGCTTAAGTGTATCTAGGGAATTGTTTTGGTTTATAGTTTCAACCTCAACTCTATCCTTTACCTTTATTGCTTTAAAAAACAGATTCCATTCTAATTCACTACTACCTAAAGAAAGATATTCTTCAGACACTAAAGCAACATCTTTAATTACACCCTCTATTTTAAGTTGTGGCTGATACTTATTAGAGAGGTAACAAAATTGCGCCTCCTCAAAACCAAGATCAAAATCTTTAGTCTTTATTTTAAGCTCTCTAAGACATTCTAACATCTCCTCGTCAAGTAAATTCTCCTTGAATAAGCGAAACAGATAGTGAGTTACTTTAAGAAAGTTTGTAGTATTTATAAAATCATCTTTCCCAATATTTGGTATTATAACATTAGTTACATATGCAACTTGCGAAGGTTCTTTTACCCCAATATTTTTTAGCCAGTCAAAAACAGGTTTTTCGATTTGAATTTTTTCAAAAACATCTGGATGAATTACCGGGATTTCACCTAGTTCTGTTGAATTTAAGCCTACAGGAAAGCAAATTCCATTTGAAGGATTATAGAGCAGTCCTTCTTCATCATAAATAAACGGGAGTGTTTTCAATGTTTGAAACCAAATCCCCTGCTTATCACTCTCAGATTTTTCTTTGAAATATTTAATTAGGCTAAAATTTTCTGAAACTTTATGTTTGCTAGTAAAAGATTTTGAAATAAAGAATGTTTCAAAATTGTCAAGTTCAAATGATTCAACTCCTACAGCCTTTAACTTATTAGGCTCTTCTACTTGTGAGTTTACAAAACAATCATCCGAAAAAGTTAGTTTTTTTTCTGTTTTAAGGAATTCAATGATAGATTTTGGGTCAATGAATTTTTGAATAGATAACCCCGTTTTGTCTAAGACAACTTCCGAGGGATTCCTAATATTTTCCTTACCAGTAATAATAAATTTCTTTGAATGGCACTTTTCAGCGAAACTAATGTCAAAGGATTTTTTTAATTCATTTTGTTGATTGTTAAATTTATAAGGTAGCAAATGAAGAATCTGAAACTTGTATTTGCTTGTAGCAAGCAATTCTAACCAATCAAGTATCTTTTCTGCTATAAGTTCAAAAAGCCATTGATTCCATATTTTATCTTCGTGAATCCCTTCCCTTGCCGCATTAGTAAGAAAGCTACCATTAACTAAAAAAGGAAATTTAAAGTCGTCCACCTTCGTAGGAAGGTAAGTAAAGATTAAACTTTCCCCTTCTTTTAATGCTTTAATTTTATTCTCATCAACTTTCGCAGCAAATGATATTTCAGTAAACTCTGCATCTTTTAATTTTTTTGGAGTTTTTTCATCTTGCTTCAGTTCTTTCTTAGTTTTCTCAGGAACTGGAATATCCCCAAAAGTTTTTGTAATCCAAGAGCTAATCAATTTACCATCTCTTGTCAGTGTTACTTCTTTATAATTATCTATTTCATGAATTATTTTTTTTTCTATTGTATAAATAGGCTTTTCATTTTTTGAAACGGATATTTTTGCAACTCTTCTTAAGAATAAAAGTATTTGCCCACTACTTAGTAATTCATTTAGATCTTTTTGCAGTAGCTCCGCATTTTTAATTTCAATAATTGTAGAAACTGAATATTTATTTCGAGCTATACTTTCCTGAATAGTGGGAGGCAACTCAGTCACCTCTGTCCAGATTGGAATTATCTGCCATGGTAGAATTGCAGTAAATTTTTCCTTATCAAATCGAAATTGGAATCCATCTGAAAATATCGATACTCTTCCTGATTTTCCAAACACAGATTTAAAGCCTATTCCTTTATATCCAGTCTTAGAATTGTCAGCTTTCTTTGTACTTGAACCTGCACTGGTGAGAGCTTTTATATCATCTTGTGTAAATGAATGCCCATTATGAGAAACAATTAAACAATCATTGTAAAACTCAAAGTGGACCTCATTATTTGTGTCTTTAGCTGCATCATCAGCATTTTGGATCAATTCAAAAACAAATCGTTGGCTTTCAGAATATATATCGCTAGATACTGTGTCGAGTAAATTTGACATAGTTTCAGCTTGGTCTGGGTCTTTGAAGTCAGAGCGCTTTTGAAACAACTCCTCTATTATATTTTTTTTAGTAATCAATTTTCAGCCTATTAATGGTTATAATGTTGTCAATTTAATTATGTTCTAATATTCAGTATTAGTACACTGACGCAATAATATTTTACGAGTCATTAGACGCAGTTATTCTTAATTCTATCTAAAGCTTCCTTCAAATATCAATAAACTTGCTCCGTTATGGCCTTTCTAACAACCCCCATACAACAGGTATACCTAATCCTTTTTTGTGTAAAAGTGGCATTAGATTGGGTTTGGCATGGAGTGTATAGCTTGTGTAGACATTTGAGAGGCAACATGTAAAAGTGGTTTCTTTAATGCCTTTTCCAGTCGCACCATAGAATCAACTAAAAAAGATATTATATCAGGCCACTGGCTCTTTTCAAAATAATTAAGGCCTTCTTTTTTGAATTCAATCCTGCTGGACTTTCTGCCGTCTAGTGTATCCCATATAAGGACTTCTCCAAAGGCTTTCTCAATCTCTTCCCTGCGCGTTAACATCATTAGGAAAAGCGCATCATTCTCTGCCTTGCTCTCCTTCGTGAAGTTCAGCATAACAGAAGCAGATTGCCAGGTAATATTAAATGAATATGGGCAGCTTCGCATACCCGATCCAGCAGAGAGCCAATGGTCCTTGGTTGCGTTGATATTCTGGAAAAGGGAGGTTCTTTTATTGATTTCAGGTAAGAGTTGCAACCAGAACTCCTTCCTCAAATCATGCCGGTGACTACTGGTTTGGCGGACTTGTGCCAAGTCCTGCGCCTTCTTGGCCAACCGGATGGTGTAGTCCTCTGCATCGCGCAAGGGTATTATCTGCTCCACATTCAATAGAGCTTTATCCCCCATTTTGTAGGGTGTCACCCGATGACACTGTAGTTTTATTCCATAATTCAAAAGCCACAAAACAGTAGACGTCACCTCTTTCCTAAACCTGGCAGCGACTAAGACTATCCTCAAGCTATTCTCCTGGTTTAGCTTTTGCTCGTAGTCGTCATCGTTTTCAAAAAAGGTATGAAGCTTTTCATTTGCTTGCTCTCCAGGAAAGTACTTTTCTAAATATCCTTGATAGATTTGGATGATGTCAGTCCCACTCAAGGTAGAGCAATAAGAGGCATATTTCAATGCCTGCCACACCACGTCTCTTCCTGAGTCATCCAGTTTATTCTCAATCACTACGAGGTTATACTGCTTATCCAAGGCCAAAAGATCCAAGCGCTCTGACGTGTCATCGAAACCACTGAACTCCTTTTGAATGATGAGAAAGTCCTCACCTAGAGTTTCCGGGTTTTTAGCCAGCCATTCCTGCAAATGATATCTCTCGGAATATTGTAGGTCTGTGAAGGTAACTTGGTCTACTTTGGATAGGCTATTGGTATCTGGATTTATTAAGTACATGTCTTTTATAAATGCTTAAGAAATATAATGGCTTTCACTTACAATAATTGATTACACCCTTGCACCCATTCCATTGATAAAAGTGTCCACAAAACCTACCACTTTATCTACCACTCGCTCATAAACTGCCTTCCTTTGCATTAAAGTAGGCTTTACCTCAACCATCTCAATCACCTCATCCCGCAACGGTTTACGCTCAGTGAACAGGTAATTACCCAGCAGGGCCTGTAGCTTCATAGGGTCAAGTTTTTCTTCCTGACTGATGGCGGTTAATGCTTTTTGCTGTTCCTGGGCCCAGAAGGTTTCAAAGGCTTCGGGTACGTCGTCGGTGTCTTCTATGTGGGGCAGGTTCTCTTCTATGAACTTTTCAATGAGCTCGCGTTTGCTACGGAGAGTAGCTTCGCCGGTGAGCATATCCAAGATGGCTTTCTTTTGCTTCTGCTGGTCTTCTGGGGTGGCGCCGTTCAGTTTGGCTAGTAGCTTTAGGATATAGGCAACATTGATTTCGTCACGATGGATGAGCTCCAGCTCAAAATCCACGTCATTCAGGATAGATTCCTTCTCTTTGGCAGTACCGGTCTTTACTTTGTCATAGAGGTCCAGGTACTTGCTTTTGTAGTCTTCGAAGCGCTGTTCGGCCATGGACAGGTCCTCGAAGCTGAAGTCTGCGAAGGTGGTGAGCACGTTCTTGAGGCGCATGAGCTCCCGGAAGGCTTTCACAAATTCCAGTTCCTCTTCCTCGCTGGGCAGGGAGTCTACGCTTTTCACGGTGGGTGCAATCTTCAGCAACTCCAGGCAAGCCTCGTTGAACTTGGCCACGTAGTCTTCATAAGGCTCAACAAAAATCTTTACACCATCAGAATCTTTGTTGGAGAAAAGCGCAATGGCGTCATCGGTGGCTTGCTTGAGGTTCCGGAACACGATGATGTTGCCATGCGACTTCTGCTCAGTGTACAGGCGGTTGGTGCGGCTGTAGGCCTGGATGAGGCCGTGGTATTTTAAGTTCTTGTCTACGTAGAGCGTGTTGAGCGGCGGACTGTCAAAGCCGGTCAGGTACATGTTCACCACCAGCAATATGTCAATCTCTTTCTTCTTTACCCGCTTAGAGATGTCATTGTAGTAGTTGTAGAAACTCTGGCTGTCTTTGGTCGAGAACTTGGTGTTGAACAGCACATTGTAGTCTGCTATGAACGCATCCAGCTTCTCGCGGGTATGGGAGTGGGCGGTGTAGGCGACTACTGGCTCTGCGGCCATAGATAGACCTTCATCATCATAATCTGGCAAGATGCCATTGGCGCCTTTGTCTTCCTCGTTGTCTGTGAAGCTGAAGATGGTGGCTATCTTGAGGTTGTGCTTGCCTTCGTCTTTGCGCTTTTTAAAGAGTTCATAGTACCTGATGAGTACGTCTACGCTGCTCACGCAGAACATACCGGTCAGACTGCGGCTGTGGGTCTTGCGGGCGTGGTTCTCCAGAATATAATCCGCTATTTTCTCCAGGCGCTGCGGTGATTCCAGCAGTTCTTTGGTGTCTATGTCCTCTACCTCAATGTCAATGTTGGTAGTACTGCCTTCCTTTTCTTTGTAGCGGCCAATGTATTCCACGCTGAACTTGAGCACGTTCTCGTCTTTGATGGCATCGGTGATGAGGTACTTGTGCAGGCATTCGTCAAAGAGTTCTTTGGTGGTGCGCTTGCCCAGTTCGTTTTTGACGGCGTTTTCGGCGAAGATGGGCGTGCCGGTGAACCCGAACATTTGCGCCTTGGGGAAGAACTTCTTGATGCGATTGTGGGTCTCCCCGAACTGGCTGCGGTGGCACTCGTCAAAGATGAAGACAATGCTTTCTTGCTGTAGTTTTTCCATTTTAGGCAAAAACCGCAGTTTACTAATGGCCGTGTTGAGCTTTTGGATGGTGGTGACAATAAGCTTGGTGTTGCCCGAAAGCTGGTTCACCAGCGCCTTAGTGTCATCGGTGCCGTCTACGCTGCCCGCCGAAAAGCTGTTGAACTCCTTGCTGGTCTGGAAATCAAGGTCTTTGCGGTCTACCACAAACACCACCTTGTGCACCTTGGGCAACTGCATGAGAATCTGGCTGGCCTTGAACGAGGTAAGCGTTTTGCCCGAGCCGGTGGTATGCCAGATGTAGCCGTTCTTGTCTGAGTTCTTCACGCGGTCAATGATGGCCTCAGTAGCGTAGTACTGGTACGGCCTGAGCACCATTAGCACCTTGTGCGTTTCATTCAGCACTATGTACTTGGTCACCATTTTTGACAGGTGGCAAGGCTCCAGGAAGGCTTTGGTGAAAGCCTCCAGTTGGGTGATGAGCTTGTTTTCTTTGTCTGCCCAGTAAAAGGTCTGCTTAAAGGTCTGGTGCTTGTTGTTGGCGTAGTACTTGGTATTGACTCCGTTGCTGATGACAAACAGCTGCACGTACTGGAACAGGGCATGGCTAGACCCGAAAGAGTGCCGCTGGTAGCGGTTTATCTGGTTGAACGCCTCCTTCAATTCCAGGCCCCGGCGCTTGAGCTCAATCTGCACCAAAGGCAGGCCGTTCACCAGTAGGGTAACGTCATAGCGGTTTTTGTACGCGCCCTCCATGCTTACCTGCTGCGTTACCTGAAACTGGTTCTGGCACCAGTGCTCCTGCTGGATAAATTCCAGGTAAATGCTCTCGCCGTTGTCTTTGGTGAGCTGCATCTTGTCGCGCAGGATTTTGGCCCGGTCATACACAACGCCCTTGTTCAGGTGGTTGAGCACGCGCCCGAACTCTTTCTCAGTGAGGGTGATTTGATTGTGCTTCTCCAACTGGCTCTTCAGGTTCTTCAGTAAAGCGGCTTCGTCTTTGATAGCAACAAAAGCATAGCCCAGTTCCTGCAACTGCTTTACTAAATTATCTTCTAATACCTGCTCCGGTTGTGTTCCCATGATTTCGAGGTGGCGTATTAAACAAACATCTGCTGAAGCAAGCCTTTCTTGAACTGCTTAGCTTGTTCCAGCTGTTTATTTACAAGGTTAATTTTGCTGTCTAAAGAAGATAGGATTCCTCCTATTTTCTCTTGTTCAGGTAGTGAAGGGTAATCTATTTCAATTGCAGATAAGTCGCTAGAATTTATAGCAGGATAACTAGTACCTGTACATCTATCTAACACCTTATTTACAAATAAATCAGTATGAATAAATTGATAAAGGTAATTGGCATCACCTTTACTTCTGATTTGAGCATAACCTGTTGAAGCTACATAATCACCTTCTTTTTGGAAAAAGAGATTATTTTTTTGATAGGGCCGAACCATTTGAAAGAGAATATCCCCAAAAGCTAGCACTCGCTGGGCTCTGCTTGGTGCACCTTCAGCTAAAATAGAAGATTCCTTAATTAGAATTCCCTTAACAACACTTTCCAAATCTATATAAACAAAGGAAATAGGAAGAGTTTTACTTTTTGGATTAATATTAGATACTTCACCTAACTTTTTAGTTTGCCACTCTGGAAAATCCTGCCCATCTTCATCCTTGAATCGAATTTGCTGGGAGAAGATTTGCTGCATTACCCCTTCTTTATACTTCTCTAACAGGTCTTTTTTCTTAGTAAGCTGCTGAATTTTATCATCAACTGCAGTAAGGAAAGAGGCTATTTTTTGCTGTTCAGATAGTGTTGGAAGTGATAACTTTAAATTCTTTACATCATCTTTATATAATGCTCCTATTGTTGATGATGCATTTATAGACTTCAATTGGTTGTTACCTTTTTTGCCAATAAAGTAATAATATAAAAATTTTGGTGAAGTGTTTTCTTTAAGTTTTAATAAATACATATTAGGAGCAACAGTAGCTTTTACATTGTATTTATCATCATAAAAATAGACTTTACCAATTTCTCCTCTTTTAGTTATTAGTAGTTCTCCCCCAAACAAAGATGTCTTCTTAAGAAATTTATATCCGTGTTCATCTACATATTTTACTGATTCTAAGCTACTGCCATTTTCTAAATCTGTAGCCCTTACATACCAAGCATACTCTTGTTTGTCATAAATCTTTACGTTTTCTTTTACACTTGCAAAACTCCCATTAGCTTCAAAATCTGTTAAAAGAGATAAACAAGAATTAAGTTTAACAATATTCCAGTCATTTTTGAATCCTGTAAAACGCAATGCAGGCACGTTAATCATATCTGCTTTAATTTCTGCAACCGCTGCTTCCATAATTTAAAAAGGTTTAGGTATCCCTAATTCATCACAAAAAGCATCTATGGTATTGTCTGCTTCCTGCATTTCTATTTCCAAAGCGGCTAGTGCAGTAGCTATTTCTTTCAAATCTATTGCCTTTACCTCGGCAAAGGTGTCCACGTAACGCGGGATGTTCAGGTTAAAATCATTCTCTTTCACCTCGCTTAAAGGAGCCAAATAGCTGTACTTATCTTCTGCGCAACGCTCACGGTACGTATAGGTAATCTTTTCAATATCCTCTATCCGTAAATAGTTTTGTGTTTTCTCCTTGCCATAATGCTGGCTGGCTTCAATGAAAAGAATATTATCCGCCTGCTCTCTGCATTTTTTAAATACCAGTATACAAGTAGGAATACCAGTGCCATAAAAGATACCTGCAGGCAAACCAATCACGGCATCTAAGTAGTTGCGGTCTGCAATGAGGTACTGGCGGATGTGCGCTTCGGCCCCGCCCCTGAACAGCACACCATGCGGTAGTACCACTGCCATAGTTCCGTTTTCGGCAAGGTGGTGCACCATGTGTTGCACAAAGGCAAAATCGGCTTTAGAAGAGGGAGCCAACTTGCCGTACTGGCTGAAGCGGTCGTCAGACATGTGCAAAGGGTTGGCACTCCACTGCGCCGAGAAAGGCGGGTTGGCCACAATGGCCTCAAACTCCTGCCCCAGGTGCTGCGGGTGCTCCAGCGTATCGTCCTGCCGGATGTCAAACTTTTGGAAGTGTACATCATGCAGAATCATGTTCATGCGGGCCAGGTTGTAGGTGGTGCGGTTCAGCTCCTGTCCGTAGAACTTGGAAACCTCCTGCACTTCTTTGGCCACGCGCAGCAAGAGCGAGCCCGAGCCGCAGGTAGGGTCATACACAGATTTTAGCTTGGTCTTGCCCGTAGTCACCAGCTTGGCCAGCACCTTAGACACTTCCTGCGGGGTGTAAAATTCCCCGGCCTTCTTGCCCGCCCCACTCGCGAACTGCCCAATTAGGTACTCATAGGCATCGCCCAGCACATCGGCCTCAGTGTCTTGCAGCTTGAAGTCAATCTTGTCCAGGTGGCCCAGCACTTTGGCAATAAGGTCGTTCTTAGCGGCTTCGGTCCGGCCCAGCTTGGTAGAGGTCAGGTCCAAATCCTCGAAAAGCTTATTAAAATCGTCCTCACTCTCGGTGCCCATTGTGCTCTGCTCAATGTGCTTAAGCACCTGCGTGAGTTCGTCCAGGATGAAGTTGCTGGCGCCTTCCTCTTTGTTTTCTGAGTTGCCTTTCTTCGCCATCTCACTGAACAGCTCAGACGGCTTCAGGAAGTAGCCCAGGCTATGCACCGCCTCTTCCTTGATGGCCTCCAGGTACTCCTGCCCTTCTTCGGTGGCCTCGTCTATGTCAAGGTAGGTAAGGCCGTCCTCGGTCAGAATTTTATTTGCGTACAGCTCCATCTTCTCAGACAGGTACTTGTAGAAGATAAAGCCTAATATATAATCCCGGAACTCATCGGCGTCCATTTTGCCGCGCAGGGTGTTGGCGATGTTCCAGAGTTGTTGTTCTAGTTGTTTCTTGTTGTTGTCAGACATGCGGGTGATGGGTAATGAAAGGTCCTGTAGTACTTGATACCAGATAAACCTTACAAGTTAGTGGAACTAGGTGAAATTTGCCCTCCTTCTTTCGGCTTTCGGCTTCTATAGAATCATAACAACTTGCACAGCCACTCATATTCAGGCTTTTACCAATTGCCTGGTTGTGCAAGGCTCTTATTCTTATAGGAGAAGCTCTGCACATTTCTTGTTTTTGCCTCAAATCCCTAAAAACAGGCCAAAAACGCCACTTATGAAATGATTGGGCTTATCAATAAAGGCATAAGGCAGTTTTGGTTTTATTTATTTAAGTTTAGTTGCATTAGCACTTATAGAATTCATTAGCCTCCTTTAAAATCAATCACCAATTTCATGTCAGATTCTATCAAATCATTAATAGCTAACTACAAAGAGTACCTTCAAGAAACCCAGTTATCTGAGGAGATTTATAAATGGCGATTAATCCAAGAATTTAAAGGAAGGCCCAATATTGATGCGCCCAACTTTACAGAGGAAATCAAGAGCATTAAATACTCTAACTTAATGTATGGCTTGGCTAATGGTGTAATGGTTCACTTGGCCAAGGACAGACCAGAGCCCTACCGGGATTGTTTCAGAACCTTTTTTGATGAAAGCCTACCCCTGGCAGACAGAATAAAGTTTTTCACCACTGAGACGCTTAAGCTCTATCGTGAACTAATCCCAAATGAGAAAATACCCCACCACCATGATGAGCGGACCATGGCCACCTTGCTTGCCTATCGTAACCCAGACAAGTATGCCTTATACAAGGATTCTGTCTATCAAAAGTATTGCAAACTACTAGGCATAAAACCTAAAGCAACAGGTGAGAAATACATCCATTATCTAGAGCTGGTAAACACATTTATAAATGAATACATTGAGCCAGATAGGGAACTGATTGAATCAGTAGAGGCTCTATTGCCTTCTGATGCATACCCAGACACGCAACATAAAATATTAGCTCAGGATATTTTATACAGAATGCTTGAAAAAAGCACTGAAGAAGCAGAAAGGGAGTTTAGCAGGCAACTAAAGAAGAATAGCCCGGCTGACCTAAATATCTATTTCCAGACGCTAGACAACCTAATAGAAGACCTGGCTATTGAAGACAATACAAATCTGGTATTTAGTGCAAAGTCTGGGCAATTGAGCTTTCATATAGGAAGAAGGTACTGCCTAAACCTAAGCAATGGCAAGTTTTCCTTTATAGCACCTGAAAATTACTCAGTGGCGGGGGAAGAGGTTTCCTCGTTTAACGGAGCTGGAAACCCTGCTTGGATAAAGTACACTTCTGCCACTGTTGTCCAACAGCATTACGAGGCTATCAAAGAAGCAGTCCAAAATGAGCTACAGCGCAACGACCACCTTCAGCCCAAAGAATATGACAATCCAATCTTCAGAAGGGTTGTGTTTGACAAGTCTTACAGAGCCAACTTCTTCAATGTAACTCCCGAAGAAACAACGATTATAGAAGAGAATCAGAAAGCAATTCTTACACATCAAACTTATCCGCTAAATCAGATTTTGTTTGGTCCACCCGGCACCGGTAAAACATACCACACAATCAATAAGGCGTTAGAAATTTGTGGTGTACCAGTGGAAGGAAAAACTAGAAGAGAACTTAAAGACGAATTTGATGAACGCGCATCTTCAGGTCAAATAGTTTTTACCACCTTTCACCAAAGCATGAGTTATGAAGACTTTATGGAAGGGATAAAGCCTGTCACGCCAGAGAAAGAAGGTGACCCGGTAATATATAAAGTGGAGGAGGGAATTTTTAAAAAGGTATGCACAGAAGCTACCTTCACTTTAGCCAGGGAAAACAAAACCATTGAAACAGAAAGCGTCCTTGACTTTTCATTGGCCTATGACAACTTCATTCAAAAGATTGAAGAAAGGTTAGCAACTGAAGAAGCTGTAGAGTTATCTATAAAGAATGGAGGAGAAGTTGTAGTTGAGAGTATATCCCCACAAGGGAACATAAGTATTAAGCACAAAGGAGGTACACGTAGCTATATAGTTTCAAAGGCTAGGTTATCTAAACTCCAACAATCAATAAGTAATCTAGATGAAGTAACTAACATTAATGTTCATTTCAGATCAATAATTGGAGGAAATAATGCCTCAGCTTATTGGGCAGTTCTTAATGCAATTAGGAAAGAAAAACAGCAACAGTATGTCAAGAAAGAGGAAAGAACATTTACCTGGGATGAGAAAAAAGAAGTAGTACAATCGCTTAAAAAGCAGGATTTTAATATTAATAACAGTAAGCCTCACATCCTTATTATTGATGAAATCAACCGCGGTAACGTTTCCCAAATATTTGGAGAGCTTATCACCCTCATTGAAGAAGACAAACGCCTTGGCCGGGAGGAGGCCTTAGAGGTAACCCTGCCTTACAGTAAGGAGAAATTTGGGGTGCCAGCAAACCTCTACATCCTTGGCACAATGAACACCGCAGATCGTAGCGTTGAAGCTTTAGACACTGCCTTACGCCGGCGGTTTAGCTTTGAGGAGATGCCCCCCCGTCCAGAACTTATTAAAACTGAAGGCAGGTTAAGTGCAGAAGGCGGCGTTTTAGCTGGCATTGACTTAGAAGTACTCCTCAGCACCATTAATAAGCGCATAGAAAAACTACTGAATAAAGACCATCTTATTGGGCACAGCTACTTTATGGGAGTGGCTGAAATAGCAGGTCTTAAAGCAGTTTTTCAGAATAAGATTAACCCTTTGCTACAGGAATACTTCTTCGGGGACTTTGGTAAAATTGGCCTAGTGCTGGGTAAAGAGTTCTTTGAGAAAGAAGGACTGCAGAATCAGAACACAGATACTCTATTCGCTGATTTTGAAGATTATGAAAGCAGCGATTTCAGTACCCGCCCAATCTACAGGCTGAACAATGTTTGCGGACTATCAGATGATGATTTCATTACAGCCATCAACACTTTACTAAGAAAGTAGGAATGGCTGTCATACCCCCTATCACTGTCTTTGAGTATGAAAGTTTGCGACTGGGTAAGGGTCGTACACCTTTGACTTCCTCTCAACTTAAGGCCCTTCAAATCTTCTATGGAGAGCAGGGAGTACCTTATTATTCGCTCATTCACCAAGGGGTTAAGTTCAATGAGTATGTAGGGGTGATTCAGGTTGGGGATACAACCATTGAAATCTTACCTAAAGCTGATAAGAAGCAGGGAGAAAGCCCTAGCACACAAGAGCTTTGGCGGAGTATGCTTTTAGACATGCTTAAGGCTGTGGGCATGTTTGAAGTATCTGCCCCTACTAGCTCCTCCCTGAATTTGAAAAGCAATTCCATTCTTGATCTCTATTTTGAGCTCTTCCTGAAGGAAACTGAATATCTCCTTCACCGAGGCTTGATTAAGAAATATAGGAAAGTAGAAGGCAACACCACCGCCCTGAAAGGCAATCTCAAATTTGGCAAACACCTACAGCAGAACCTTACACACCAAGAACGGTTTTATGTCCAGTACACCACCTATGATGTAGTACACCAGTGGCATTCTATTCTTTACAAGACAATAAAGTTACTAGAGCAGATTAACACCAATTCCAATCTGCACAGCAGAATTGGGGCATTGCTATTGAACTTTCCTGAGATGCCAGAGGCAAATGTAACGGAGGCCACGTTCAATAAATTAGTCTATAACCGTAAGACCGAGCCTTATCGAAAAGCCATAGAAATTGCCCGCCTGCTTTTACTGAACTACCACCCAGATGTGGCCAGAGGAAAAAACCACGTTCTGGCGCTCCTCTTTGACATGAACCTGCTTTGGGAGACCTTTATTTTTGTTACTCTTAAAAAGCATTTTTATAAAAATCAGCCTGCTTTTACAGCTACAGCCCAAACAACTAAATACTTCTGGAAGCCTCAAAAAGGAAACAGGTCTTCAATGAGGGCAGATATTCTAATTAAGCGAGACGGGAAGAGCTATGCAGTTTTGGATACCAAATGGAAAAACCTGAACGGCTACAACCCATCACCCGATGACCTTAGGCAGTTGTACGTGTACAATGAATACTATACTGCTAATAAGGTAGGTTTAGTGTACCCAGGAGAAAAGTCAAGCAGTTTAAACGGTTGGTATTTGCATCCAGAGGAAGGGAATGCAACTAACAAGGAGTGTTCTGTTATTACTTTATGCACGGCAAATTCCCTTAAAGAATGGCAGAGTGCAATAGGCCAGGAACTGACGAATTGGTTACTACGTCCACAAACCACATAACATTCTGCCTCATTCTTGTTTGAAAAAACGCGCCTTAAGTATACAAGGGCTCAAGACAAGACTGGTAACTTACTGTTTTGCTAAAGCTACGACATGGAAAATCAGCTATCTCACATACTTAGTAGAGAAGAACTCTATCACATGGTATGGCAAGAACCCGCCACGCAACTTGCCCTACGTTACGGAATCGCTTACCAAGATTTTAAGAAGATTTGTGATTCGTTAGCTATTCCCCTGCCTGGGTCTGGACATTGGTCAAAAGTACGCGCAGGCAAAGAAAGTCCTATGATAGCTTTACCAACTGACTACACCGGGCCCAGCGAGACCATAATACAACCTGTTCTTAAAAAACAAAAGGCATCCTTAATAAGCTCCATCCAAAAGGAAGCCGAGGCTGATCACAAGTCCGCGTTAAAAGTCCCGACTAGACTTACCGATCCAGACAAGCTAATAATAGCGGCAAAAGCGCAATTCGAAAAGAAGGATACTTATCTGCGTGACGGCCTATTGAGTATCTATGGTGAATATTTAAACATCAGAATATCACCTGCAAACGTAAATAGGGCCTTGCGCTTTATGGATGCCCTGGTGAAAAGCCTGAAACTTAGAGGCCATCAAATCAGAATCACACATTACTCTACGCTTGCAGTTGTTGAAGGAGAAGAGTTTGAGATTAGCCTGCGAGAAAAGCTTACTAGAATAGCAGAAAAAACAACTAGATGGGGCAGTCATAGTTATGTGCCAAGTGGCATATTAATCTTTAAAATAGGACCTAACTATAGGTCTAAAGAATGGAGAGATGGCAAACAACTGCTTGAGGATTATCTTTCTGAAATTATTGGGACCCTACAACTTAAGGGCCAAAAAGAGAAAGAAGCTAGAATACAAATGCAAATTGAAGAGAAGGAAAGGCAGGAGAGAGATAGGATTCAAAGAGAGCATGAACAGCTACAGGAAAGAGAACTAATCCGCTTCAAAAATCTTTTGCAACAGGCTCAACAATGGCACCAGGCTAAAATTTTAAGAGAGTTTATTGCTGACAGAGCCTCACTCGCCAGGATCAACGGAAATACTCTAGCAGACTTAACTGAATGGATTGAATGGGCAAATCAAAAGGCAGATTGGTATGACCCTACAACGCCCAACAGGGATGATCTCCTTAATGATATTGACAAGGCCACTCTTACTTTACAAAAGAAGTCTACTTATTATGGATGGTAATTCAATGTAAACTTGCCTTACTGGGTTTTGTTAGCGTTTCAAATAATCTACAAAAGCACCCAAACACAAACAAACCACTATATATGGCAATGTTCGTGTTTGGGTGCTTTTTCTTTAAGAATAAAATCAACCAGCTTCTCCAACTACTAACAATTCATAAGTGGTTGCAATACCTGGTCTACTGTTTATTCTTAAATAACATGGTAAACCCTCACAGCTGTAAATTACAAGATCCTTTTCAGCAATTTCTTTAAGTCTCGTTTTGACCGTGTTGGCATGAGTGGAATACTTTTCTGTCAGTTCTGAGATAAGATCTTGCTGTAGCTTTGGCTTCATTAGGTAATTACCAAGACAATCTGTAAGCAAACTTACATCAAGCTTTTTCCTTCTATCCTCTATCATTTCATTCACCATCTCTGGACTTGCAGGAGCTAATGCATGTGTAGTTGCGTCAAAATACAAGTAGGTTGGATCCGGCTTCTTACCATTCCTTAGCTTTAGTAACTTCACCGCAATGACATCGCTATCCCTGTTGTTCGCGCCCTTCTCAAACCCAATCTGCATAATCGTGGAGGCTTTATTAGCCGCCTCAGTGCCAATGTGCCCTCGCGCTTTATCTGTGCCAGGGTTCTCATGTATAATGAGCAAAAGCGTAATATCATGGTCGTTAATCAGCTGATTTAAGAAATCAAACAATTCCAACGACTCTGAGGAATTGTTAAAATCTTTAATACAATCAGTAACCACGTCTAACAACACAAATTTGTGGCGGTCACATTGAATCATCAGTTGCTCAATAAACTCCTTTATTGCCGGTAGTCTTTCATTCCTATTATAATGAATAAGGCTAAAGGGAATTAGGTAATCGTATGGTTGATACTGATCCCGTCCAGCCAAATTCCTAACCTGCTGAATGGCTAATGGAAATTGTTCGCTGGTGTTTCGTTCAGTGTCTACATAAGCAACTGAAAATTGCTTAAACTCATCTTTTGCAAGTCCGCAAAAGTCAGTATCACAATTGTTGCTTCTTATGAGCAGACTGCAAATCAATTCAGCAAGCCTGCTCTTGTGTGAGCCAAACTTACCTTGTATTATATTGATTGTCCTCTGCCAAATCAGCCCTTCTCCATTAAGCTTAACGATTGGAGGTGTTCTAACTATCCTTCTGGATGAGTTTAGGTTTATAAGGTCGATTAGAGGCTTAAACTTCTTAACCCAGATATCCCCAAGATTGGAATGTGATAAGTTATCTGAAGGTAAAAGGTGTTGACTCAGTGTTGACCTGTCTATGATCTCATGTTGATTTAACGTTGACTCGTCGTTGTCTTCCCGTTGCCCTTGTCGTTGACTAGGCGTTGACTTCGCGTTGACTTGACGTTGCTCTACCGTTGCAACAGCTTGTTGCGGGTATAGGTTAGGATTCTTGTTTGGATGTAAAACTGGTTTATAATCAAGCATATTACTAGAGATTAATATAGCCGTAATTGTCACCATTGAGGATTTCTAGCTTTATATGCACTCCATCAATGCTATTATCTGCTAATAATAGGTCAAGCTCTTTCTCAACTATTAACCATTTTTCTAAAAACCTCAGTCTTGCGACTGCCTGCATTTCTTGGTAAAGCAAGTTATATGAATCAGCAAGTGATTGAAGAAAGTCATTCCTTCTTTCTAGATGTATTTTGCTAGGATTTGCTCTGTTGGCATACTCTACAAGTACACCACGTTCTTTGTTGATGATCGTTGCAAGCCGTTGCAACGCAGGTGTTGTTGCTTTTGTACAGTTGCTATTGGATAGGAGTATCATTATTTTATTCCTCCCTTCTTTTTCTTAGTACTGTATACGTCAGCCTCTATTTCAGAAATAGTCTTCTTTTTGCTATCGGTTAACCATAGCTCCAGATCAGATTGTTTAAACACCAGCCGCTTGCCTCTCTTATAATGAGGAATAAGTCTACCGCTTGTATAGCTGTATAACGTTGACTTTGGAATTTTTAGGAATTTAGCTGCTTGGGAGACATCAAAGTAGTGCTCCTCTGTATTTGATGTAGGTGCTAATAAACCGGCATCTCCTAATACCTCTAGAAGCGACTGTTTTACTATGCCTCCTAAAGCAATATTTAGGAGGTCTGACAATGTTGGGTTATTCATTTGGATCATTTATAAAGTTCTGATCCAAATGTAGAGTAGTGATACACCGGAGGGCCCCCTACTAGGGGGCCCAACTTTTTTCTACTTATTATTCATTTTTTGTAATTGATTGATTTTCTGAGCAATAAACTCACTTATATTTCTTTGTTCTAAAGCTTCAAACAATGGCTCTATAGCTTGGTAATCAATTAAATTTTGCTTTGGTGTTTTGTGAGGTTCGTAATTACTATTTGTAATCTGGCTTACTTTCTTACCAGTCTCGCCTTCACTAGAATTTGTTAAAGCCCCGATAAACGCTGTCAGACTCTTTTTATCTTGACTTCTATTTATTTTAGTGAATTTATCAAGCAAGGATATGGCTAGTGCTTGTTGCATTGTTGTGTACTGTTTCTTGCTGTTTGGGCTAGAGAGGAGGTTGCCATTGCTCTCAATACCTTTAGTATTTTCAAGAATAGGGTTTTCAGATCCAGAATCCTTTTGAGCTAATATTTGATCTCCTAACCATTTTCTTGCTTCTATTAAGCACCCATGGTAGTACTTCCAGGTCCACACATTCATCATTAAAAGCTGGAGCTCCTCCGCATGTGCGTCAGCGCCCATACCAACTATAGTCTCCAGATGTTTAATACCTTGCTCCCTAGACATCCCAAGAAAAGTTTTATAAGCACTCAGGATTTTTAGCTTCTCTATTTCCTCAGATACATTTAAGTAATACTCTCTTAACTGCTGTAAATGCATCTCCGTGACTTCGTTTAAGCCAAACCGTATATACTCCTGTGAAAGAGGTAGCTCTATAATGGCCTTAGTAGCTATAAGCTCAGATTGCACCACTTCTAATTGCTCATAGAGACTTTCTTTGTCCTCCAACTTTGCCACAAGCTCCCTTCGCTTGATTTCAAAATTACTTAAGGCTATCTCTTTAAGGACATCCCTATTTCTCGCAGCCCTCTCTATTGCTTGAATATTTGATTCAATAAAAGTGTTACCCATATTTATATATAGCAGGAATCTTTTAGAATTACAGTAAAAACTTATCAGCTTCATCCAAAACAGTATTTTCAAAGCTGTCAAGGTACACCTGTGTAATTTTCTCGCTGCTGTGGCCCAATGCCTCACTGATTTGGGAAGTGGAGACGTTTTGTCTCTTGAGCACTGTAGCATAGCTGTGCCTAGCCACATAGGTGGTAATGTTGAAGTCTATCTTTACCGCTTGTGCTACAGTGCGCAAATTACTGTTCACTTCCTTCATAATCTTTTTAACCCGGTTCTTTATCTTCTGCTCCGTGTCATGGTAACTCCCAAGGATTGGAAAAATAAATCCTGACTTATCTTGCTTGGCCCTATAGTATTCCAATATCTCTAAGGCAGGTGGAAGCAAAGCAATATTAAATTGATGGCCAGTCTTTGCTCTGGTATAATGTACTCTGCCATTATCAATATTACTCCACTTAAGTTGTGCAACGTCTATAAAGTTGACACCTCTACAGTAGTAAGAGAAGAGGAAAATGCTTCTAGCTATCCAAAGCTTACTACCAAGCTCCAGTTTATGGTCTGAGATACTCTTTACCTGCTCTTTGGTTAGCGCTCTCTTTTTTGTCTTTGTGTTAAGTTTTGTCAGTTTATATGCTTTGAATGGGTAATCATTTTCCTTTGCATGTCCTTCTGCAATAGCTTTATTGTATATTGAGCGTAGAGTACGCATATAAACTGCTATGGAATTCTCGGTCACCTTCCGCTTTAGAAGATCATCCTCTAATCGGGTCAGGAAAATGTAGTCTAGTTCTTTAAAGCTGATGTCTTTCTCCTTTGTAAACCGGGACACAATGCGTTTACCATTTTGAAAAGCATCTGCAGTACCGACTTTCCCTACTTCCTTATGTCGCTGAACAAGCTCATCAGTGAATTGAAAGACGGTCCGCTTACCAATTACTTTTCTACTTAGCGCTTTAGCAATATCATCGACCGAGTAGTTCTGCTCATTGTTATCAAAATCTAGAATGATCTTATTAGCATCATTCATCATTTTTGTGATTTTAATGTTAAGCTCTACCTTATGCGGGTGTTTCTTTACTGGCCGTTGCTCATCCTCATCCCATAGCTCTTTAGAGCAAGAATAGTCTAGTGAAACATACTTGATTTTTCGATCTTTAATCAGACGAAGCATTATAGGATGTTCGCCGTTTTTGAGCACCTTAGAGGTGTAAAGTAGTACTTTTACAGAGGCCACGTTTATTGATTTATTGCTTGCTTAAACTAAGGATTGGTTTAAATATGGTTTAAACAAAAGTAAAAAACAATAGCAAAAATCCAACATCAACCACAAGTAAAATTTACTTAAACCCCTTATTTACAACAACTAACAAAATGAGAATTCTCAAGAAAGAGAAGAGGCTAATTGCTGTTAATCATGGGGTCCTTGGTTCGAGCCCAAGAGGGGGAGCAACAGAAAGCCATCAGCAATGATGGCTTTTCTTGTTTTCAGGGGTTTGCATAAAAGACTAACCATCTTTATCTACTTAACCCTCCTTCTCTTAAGGTTCCATCTCCCTTCGTTTCCACGTGCAACATCTCTTGAGAGTTCTGCGCTACCTCTGTTTGTAGAATCAGCTTCACCCGTATCTTTGGTAGATAGTATCACCACCTTTAGAAACCACTGCCATGCTCTATAGCTTCACCAATGATTACAGCGAGGGCTGCCACCCTAACATCTTACGCCGCTTAACCGAAACCAATCTGCAACAACAACCGGGCTACGGCAATGACGAAGCCACGCTGGAAAGCGTGGCCGCCATCAGGGCGCTTTGCCAGAACCCCGCGGTAGACGTGCACCTGGTGGCGGGTGGCACGCTGGCCAACCTCATTGTGCTGAGCGCTTTCTTAAAATCATATGAATCTGTGATTGCCGCCGAGACGGGGCACATCAACAACCATGAGGCGGGCGCCATTGAAGCCACGGGCCACAAGATTGAAACCGTGCCCACGCCAGACGGCAAGCTGTCCCCTGTCCTCATCCAGCCGTTGTTGAACAAGTTTCCCGAGTACCACACGGTCAAGCCCAGAATAGTCTACATCTCCAACTCCACTGAGATTGGCACCATTTACACCAAACAGGAACTCACAGATCTTTCCACGTTTTGCCGCCAGAACAACCTCTTGCTGTTCATGGACGGCGCGCGCTTGGGCATGGCTTTGTCGACGGGTAGCAATGATATGACCCTGCCAGACATTGCCCGGCTTACGGATATCTTTTACCTGGGCGCCACCAAGTGCGGCGGCCTCATTGGCGAGGCCATTGTGCTGGCCAACCCTGCCCTGCAGAAAGACTTCAAATACTACATTAAGCAGCGCGGCGCGCTTATGGCCAAGGGAAGGTTGTTTGGGGCGCAGTTCGCGGAGCTGTTGCGGGACAACCTGATGTTTGAACTGGGCAGACACGCCAACCAACTGGCCCAACAGCTGGCCACTACCCTGCAGGACCTGGGCTACACTTTTTTAACGCCCGCCCAAACCAACCAGATCTTTCCTATTCTGCCAGACGCACTCATTCTGGAACTGAACAAGAAATACGGCTTCTTTGTCTGGCGCAAAATGCCCGATGGCATGTCTGCTGTACGCTTGATCACGTCCTGGGCCACACCGCAAGAGCAGGTAGAGCAGTTCTTACAAGAGGTAAAGGAATTAATGGCTTCTTTGAAGTAAACCTCTTTGATAAAGCGAACTAGTCGTTTTTGGGTTGTTTTCTAAGAAAAGCACTAAATCTCCTTCGGCGGCGTTGCTTAAAATAAGACGTTTGGCAGAATACCTATCTATGGGATTTTGCAACCATTTGTCAAACCCAGGACGCTTTCCCCTACCTTCACCCTAAAACATAACAACGTGAAATATATAGCATGCATAGCCCTGCTGGGGTTTATAGTCTCCTCTTGCGAACAAGTGACAACGGCCGCTACTGATGCGGCTTCTAATGCGGCCAGAGACGTGGTCAATGCTGAGTTTGAGCGCCATACCGGTATTGACTCTGTGTCTACCAAAGTTGGTTCACTGGACACGCTAAACGTAGAAAGCACCATTAAACGGGAAGCAAGGCGCGAGGCGCGAAAGAGAGCCGAAGAGCTTCTGCGCTGATACTTAAGCCCACACCAATAGCCTGCTTGACGCCCTGCCTGAAGACGAAGGACTACTTCATTTTTGCCAGCTTTAGATAAAGATTCCTTGGCAGTGGCACAGCGTTTTATAGAGTACCATGATAAAGCAGAAACCATGGCGACGTGGTTGTGCGTTTTTGACCTGTTTTCTAAGAAATAGCCTAAAAACGACAAATCGGCCTCTGGTCCTTATATGGGAGCAGAGGCCGCTTTGCGTTGGGTGCCGCGGTGCTTATTTGACGTACTGCGCCTGCTCTGTTTTGCGCAGCAGGCCCAGGCCGTGCAGGGTTTGCAGCAGGTTGTCTATCTGTTGCAGGCGCTGCGGTTGCTGGGCTTTGGCCACGGGCTTGAACTGCTGGTACAGGTCTTGCGCAGTGGCGGGGCGCTCATGCAGTTGCAGGGCGCGCTGCACGGCCTGCGCCTGCTCGGCCAGGGTCTTGGGCCAGGCCAGCATTTCTTTGGCGGTGGCTTTTACGGCTTTGGCCGATGTCTCTATGCCCATGTCTGCCTGCTGGGTGCCCTGCGGGTTCTGGTACTCAGGGCGCAGCCACCGGATGAGGCCGCGGGCTTCTTCTGCGGCGCGCTCTTTGTTGAGGGCCACCAGGCGTTCCAGAATCTCCTCCTCGGGCAGGTGCGCGGGCCAGCCGTAGGCAGCGGCCACTGCGGCGTCCAGTTCCTTGTGCAGTTGCAGCAGAATGCTCACTAGCCCCTGCTCATGCGTTTTCTGCTCTTTGGCGGTGAGGGCATCGCCGGTTTTCAGCTTCTCCAGCACGTTGTACATGTCTGTGATGGTGAGCGTGGGGTGCAACGCCTGCCGATGCTTCCGGTGCGCATCCAGCTGTTCGGCGAGGTGGCGGATTTGGGCCTTCTGCGCCTCGGTGGCGGCTGGGAAAGGGAATGGGTCGAAGCAAGCAGAATTGTTATATCGAGGTGTATTACCTCCTAAATCTGAGCCGACAGCTAATGCCCAAACCTTGTGAAACTCAGATGAGAGTACACCTAAGAAATACGCATCTTCAGATGCTATAACTACAACTTCACTTTCAACTTGATTAGCTACTTCTATCAGTTGAAAAACTCTATGTTTAGCTGTTCTTGAAGTAGCAATAAATTTACTCAAACCTCTTAGCGATTGTCTTAATTGGGGACGAGTTTTACCAAACAGCCACCATTCTTTAGCATACTTTTCTGCGTCTTTTGAATTGGCTGCTTTAGCTAATCTGTCAGGTTTCACATAGATGGATAGGTGCTGAAAAAGTTCGGGATAATTAGACCGAACTTCCATTTCTCCTAAACCGAATAAATCAATAACGAACTTTTCCTTAACACCTTGAGCTAAGTCTCTACTTGTTAGATATGGTCTTATTATTAGTTGATTTTCAGGTAGTCCATTTATAAGCGAAGAAGCTACTTCTGGATTCAGTACAAACCCTAAACCATGTAGTTTTACTCCCATACTACTTAAGCCTTGATTTGATTCTAGAGGAACAGCCTGAGAAAGCTCAACTCCTGTAGTTAAATCAGAATAGATTTTTCCTTCTCTTTCTACAAAAGTGACTTGCACTTCTTGACTGTCGGTTTTTTGCTTAGATGATGGAATTAAAATCCTACCCGGTCTTTCGCCTTTTTCAGCCACACTCATAGCTATCTCTACAGCGGCACCTTCTGCACTATCTACCCAAGGGTGGTCTGGTATGGCAAGTGTGATTGACAACGGAGGATTTGCCTGCATCTGCGCTTCAATCACACGGCGGTTAAAAGTCTGCTTGATGCTATTCGTGGTAATAAATCCGAAGCGCTCTGCTTTTTCTGCGCGAACAATCTCAGCAGCCTTGTGCCACCAATACATCACAAAATCAGCACTGTCAGGCACAGAGCCTTTGTAGGTTTTCCGAAGAGCCTCGGTATAGCCATCGCCTAAGGCGTCACGCATGCGGGCGGGGCCAATAAAAGGCGGGTTGCCTACTATGAAATCGGCTTCGGGCCAGGTGGCGGGCTGGGGGTTGAGGTAGTCATAGACCACAGTGCGGGCGGTCTCGTCGGGCACTTCCTGGCCGGTGACCGGGTGCGGCTTGGTGCTGTGGCCGTCCCAGCGGGTGACGGGCTGGCCGTCTTTATCCAGCCGCGGCAGACGCTCAGAATAGCTGAGCACGGCGTCCTGCTGGCGTATGTTGCCGTACTCGCGCAGGATGGGGTTAGACAGGCGCTGGGCGTGGCCGTGCGCCCTGAAGTGCCACTGCAGATAGCCAATCCAGAGCACCACGTCTGCGATGGCGGCGGCGCGCGGGTTCACCTCCAGCCCCAGCAACTGCGCCGGAGTCACGGTGTAGCCGCCCGTCATGTCCAGGGTCTGCTGCCCCGGGAAGTGGGCCAGAAACTCAGTCACCTCGCCCTCCAGCCGCTTGAGGTGTTCTAGGGTCACGTACAAAAAGTTGCCGCTTCCGCAGGCCGGGTCCAGCACCCGCACCGAGCACAGCCGCCTATGAAAGGTCTCAATCTCTTTGCGCGCCCCGGCCTCATCCCCGTTGTCTTCTAAGATAGCCGATGCCGTGCGGGCCGCCTCCCACTCCTCACGGAGCGGTTCAATGACGGTGGGCATCACCAGGCGCTCTACGTAGGCGCGCGGCGTGTAGTGGGCGCCCAGCTTGTGTCGCTCCCGGGGTTGCAGGGCCCGCTCCAACAGCGTCCCGAAGATGGCGGGCTCCACGTCAGCCCAACCGGCCTCGGCGGCCTGAATGAGCAATTCCAACTGCGCCTCTGTGACCGGCAAGGCCTCTGGGTTCTTGAACAGATAGCCGTTAAACTGCGGGATGGTGGTACGCAGGGCCGGGTCAAAACCGCCCCGGTCCATGCTCTGCCACAGCGCCCTGAGCGCGTCTGGGAAATGCGCCAGATTCTGGCGGTAGTCTATGAGTAATTTGGTAAATGACTTATCCGGGAGCAGCTGCACATCCTCGGCAAACATGGTAAACAGACAGCGCATCAGAAAACCAGCCACCTGCTCAGGTGTGTGTCCGGCGCTTTCCAGGGACGCGGCCAGCTTGGCCAACCGCTCGGCTAATTGCCGGGTCACGCGGGCAGCGCGGCGGCTGGGGTCCAGTTCCAGAGGCTCGGTGAAGAGCATGCGGAGGCGTTCCTGCACCAGCGGGTTGTGCAGTTCTTCTAAGGTGATGCGGTAACTGACGGGGTCTGGGAACGGCACGTAGGTCTTGCCCTGCCGCGCAAAGTCGGCGTACAGGTCTATGCAGTAACCCACGTCCACCACCGCCAGAAACGGCGGCCAGCCCTCAGCCATGGGCAATGACCGTGCATAGCGCAGAGCCAGCTCCTTGGCCTTCTTCATCTCGCGGTCCCAGGTGCGGGTGTCTCTGGTGGCGGTCCCGGTCTTGGTCTTCGGTTTGTCAAATCCCAGCAGGTCGGCCTCAGAGGGGCCAGTGGCTTTGTCGCTGCCCTGCTTGGCCTCCAGCACAAAGCAGTCTTTCTTGTAGAGGTCTATGAAGTTGGTGCTGGTCCTGCCTTCGCCGTCATTGAAGATAACGGGTCGCTCAAAGGTATAGGTGGCCTCGTGCACCTTGTCAGACGCCGGTCTTGGTTTCTCCACGCCCAGCAGGTCGCAGAGTTCAGAGAGGAACAGCTGGTAGTTGGCCCGCTCAGAGGCGCCAGAGGCTTTCCAGCGTTGAATGAAGGCATCTATGGCAACAGCAGGTAGAGCGTGCATGGCGGGCATGTTTTCAGGAGTGGTCAAGGCAATTGGGTCTTATATAGACAGCATTCCTTTCTATGGACTGCCAGTTGCTAAGACCTTGCGCGAATAAGTTACAGCTATAATGTGTTTCTGCCAAAATCTGCCTGGCCCTGGCTTACCTAGTCCCTTTGGCGACCAACATCCTCAGAGACCGGTGTAGGGTTAAAGAAAAACTTAGCGCCACGGCCCCTATTTTATTGAGGGATAGCCTTTGCCGAAAAAAAAATTATATGAGTAGGCGGCTACTGTTCTGTCTCTTGGCAATCTGTATTGTTCCGGTTTTGGGGCTTGGTTGTTTTTAGCTTGTTTTCTGGAAAACACCCAAAAATCGCCTAAGTCAGACCTGTGAATTTTCCTTCTTTTGTTTCTGGTTTTGGCGCTAGTAAGTGAGCCTGCACAATATCATTTAAAACACATTTAAGGCAGAAAACCGTCAGAATCTAAGAGGCGCCGAGTTGGCGAAGGGTGTAACTTAAAATAGGTTTACTCCTATATTTACGCATAAATATATAGCTTTTCCTATCAATATATTTCCCATAATATAGAAATGCTCCTATTTCTTAAAAATATAACTTTAGCCATACCAAATCTAGATTTTTACTTTTCACACCTCCTCTAAGCCGAAGAATTTTGGTCTAATAAAATCTATTTTAGGTCAATTGAATAATTCAATTATTCTTTGTGGAATTTTTTTGCCAATTTTGTGTCTTAAGTGTAACCTTTTTTAAATTGCATTTATTAATACTTAACCACTTATAACGCAAGACACTGCTCCATTGTCAAACCGCTTACCGCATGAGAAAACTTCTACTCCTCGCTCTTCTCCTTTCTTATTTCACATTTACTGGCCAGGCCCAGACGGTTCCATCGTTGGGCAAAGCTTTTCCGTTTACAACACTTGCCAAGACAGGTGTTAATAGTTCTGGAGAGACTAAAATTTACGGAAACGCAGGCGTGGCTCCAGGAACTACCTTTATTGGGTTTCCGCCGGGTCAGGTTTATGGCAGCCAAGAGGTTAACACTCAAGCTGCCATTGACGCCCAAGCAGACCTGCTGGTAGCCTATAACCAGGCTGCTGCTTTTGTTCCTACCCAGAACTTGTCTGGCCAGAACTTAGGAGGGTTGACCTTGAAGCCAGGAGTATACAGGTTTGACAATGATGCCAATTTAGATGGCAACCTCATCTTAGATAATAATGGAGATGTGAATGCGGTCTTCATTTTTCAGGTGAGAGGGAAACTCAATGTGAGCACAGGTGGTCGTATCAACTATAAAGATGGTGCAGCGCCTCGTATCAAGAACATTTTCTGGCAAGTGGCCGGAACCACTACCCTAGGTAGCAATTCTCTATTTAGAGGCACTATTCTGGCCCAAGATATTATCTACGCCGCCTTAGACGCCACTGTATATGGGCGTCTACTCACTTATAATGGTAGTATTACGCTTAATAAAAACACTATCACCATCCCTACTGACTTAGAGGTTACTATTACTAAAAGTCCAGGTGATGCAAAAGGCAATTACTATGTTGGCAATACAGTTACGTACACAGTGGTGGCCAAAAACAACGGCCCTATTGATGAAACTGGTGTTCGCGTTACATTACTAAATGCAGGATTAACCTATGTAGGACACAATGCACCTCCAGGTACCACTTATATTTCGGGCATGTCCCAGTGGACGATCCCGGCGCTTGCTTCTGGTGCTTCCACTACTTTAACGGTTACCACCACTATCAACAATAATGCTGAAGCGAACCTAGCCAATACTGCCACTATTCTAGGTGACGGTTTAGATGAGGTAAGGGAGAACAATGACAATACTGTTACTATTTGCGTTTCGCCGGCAAATCCAAGTGATATTTCTGGCTTAGCAGCTGTCTGCGTAGGAAGTGAGCAAACCTACAGCGTTACAGATATCAAAGTAGCCACCCAATACAACTGGACCGTACCCACTGGATGGACCATTTTAGGAAATACGACTGGTTCTTCTATTAAAGTGATTGTAGGGCCTGCCGGTGGAGATATCACTGTTACGGCTTCCAACACATGTAGCATTAGTGAGGTTAAGAGAAAGTCTATTATTGTTGCCACGGCCCCTTCTCCGGCTCCAGGCGCTATTACAGCAAGCAATGGCACTAACAACCCTTGCTCAGGCACCCAGAACGTTACGTATAGCGTTGCCGCTATCCCTAATGCACAATCTTATATCTGGGTGGTACCAACAGGCTGGACTATAACCGCCGGCGCTACCACCAACTCTATCACGGTCACTGTAGGCACAGGCGCAGGAGAAATTTCTGTAAGAGCCGTGAATCCATGTGGACCTAGTGAGAAAAGTGTCTTAAACGTATTACCTTCTTCTGCAGCACCTACTGCGGCTACTTCTATTGCAGGTAGTGCGGCGCCTTGTACTGGTGAAACAGCAGACTATAGCGTTTCTGGTGAAACAGGCGCTACTTACTTTAACTGGGCATTGCCAACTGGATGGAGAATCATTTCAGGGGCAGGCACCAACTCCATCACAGTAGAGGTTGGGCCAACAGGCGGTTCTATCACAGTTTCTGGAATCAACGGTTGCGGCACTAGCAGCACTACTTCCTTAGCGGTATCACCTACCGTGAAGACTGCGCCTTCTATCATTGATGGCCCACTTACACCATGCGCTTCTCCAGAAGGTCTTGTGTACACCTATACGGTAGGCGCTGTACAAGGTGCTACCAGTTATTTCTGGCGTGTTACCGGCGGCCTTACCATTTCAGAAGGACAAGGATCTGCTTCGATTAAAATCAAAGTGACCAGCGCTGTGACCACCGGTACTATTTATGTAAGTGCTCTTAACACATGCGGTCAGAGTACAGAAAAGTCTATTACCATCACTCCTTTGAATAAACCAGCCAGGCCTGGTTCTATTACCGCAGCCAGCACAATGCCTTGTGCAGGAGATCAAAACTTGAGATTCTCCATTACTCCGGTAGCAGGTGCAACATCTTATGCCTGGACATTCCCAACAGGCTGGGTTATCTCTGGCGCTTCTGATGGAACGTTTGTAACTGTAAGAGCTGGCACTACCGCTGGTAATGTAAGCGTAGTAGCCATTAACTCTTGCGGCGCGGGTACAGAAAGGACGTTGGCCCTTAATCCAACCCTTAACAGCCCAGAAAAACCACTGTCTTTGACTGGCAGCACTAGTTTATGTTCAACTGACAGAGAAGTAGTTTATTCCGTTGCGGCTGGTGCAGATGCTACTGGTTATAGATGGGAAGTACCTGCCAACTGGACAATTGTATCTGGTCATGGCACAACCTCTATTAAAGTAAACCCTGGCAACACAGGTGGCATAGTGAGAGTAGTAGCCCTTAATAATTGCGGTGAAAGCGTTGCAGCTACCGTAAGTGTCATTGTCTCTACCACGCCTACACCTGCTCCTGGGTTCATTACTACAAGTCCAATTGCACCGTGTGTTAACCAGCAGAACGTTTCATTCTCTGTAGATGAGATTTTTGGTGCTACTGCCTACGAGTGGACAGTATCTGGCGACTGGGCCATTACCAGCGGACAGGGAACAAGCACTATTAAGGTAACCATTGGTTCTGGTTCTGGGACTGTCTCTGTAAAAGCAAGAAACGGTTGCGGACTAAGTGCAGCTAGCAGCACTACTGTTCAGCCAGCCACTGTTGCTCCTGTTACGCCTGTGACTGTAGTTGGCCGTACGGCTGTCTGTGAACTTGAAAGTAACGTGACCTATACTGTTACTGGAATGACAAATGTTACCGGTTACAACTGGACTATTACAGGCGGTAGTGACTGGAGCATTACTTCTGGTCAAGGCACAGCCTCTATCAAAGTAAAAGCAGGTGTTGCACCGGCTGAAATCTCTGTGGTAGCTATTAATAACTGTGGTCAGAGCTCTGCAAAAGTTATTCAAGTAGTAACAAGCAAAGTTGCCCCAGGAGCCCCAAGTAGTATAATAGGCAGAGTAAACATTTGCGCCGGCAATACCAACATTGAGTATTCTGTTGCCCCAGTAACTGGTGCTACTTCATATATTTGGACATTGCCTACGGGCTGGACATACACTCAAAATGCTGCCGGTAATACTATTTTAGCTACCATTGGTACCACAAGTGGTAAAATCAAAGTAAGAGCAGTAAATGGTTGCGGCGAGAGCACAGAAAGTGAACTATCTGTTGCCCCAACTTCTAACACACCTCCTAAACCAGGAAATATTCTAGCTGCCACTACCACAGTGTGCGAAGGTGAGCAAGGGATTTCTTATATAGTACCACCTGTGAATGGTGCCACTTCATATGCTTGGACAGTTCCAGCAGACTGGACAATCACTTCAGGACAAGGAAGCACTACTATTTCAGTAACAGTAGGTAAAACCGCAGGAAAAATTACAGTAGCTGCAGTAAATAACTGTGGCGCCAGCATTGTCAGCGAATACACTGTTACCCCGCGTATGGTTCCTCCTAAACCGGAGTTCATAGCCTCTCAGACTATTCCTTGTGCTAACAGCACTGGCAATACCTATTCTGTAAAAGTAATTCCAGGTGTTGATACCTATACATGGTCCGTTCCAGCTGGTTGGGATATCACTGCAGGTGCAGGAACTTCTAGCATCACTGTTGAGGCAGGCATAAACGCAGGTGAGATAACAGTAAAAGCTAGCAATGATTGTGGCGTTAGTGAGACGGCCACCTTACAAGTAACCACTACCACTACAGCTCCTACCACTCCGCTTGCCATTACGGGTAATCAAAAAGTATGTGCAGGAGAAACCGAAGTAGAATATAAAGTAGAGGCCATTGCCAATACTTCTACCTACACATGGACTGTTCCAACTGGATGGAATATAACCTCAGGCCAAGGCACTACCCGCATTATGGTGCAACCATCTACTACCCCAGGTAATATTTCTGTAGTAGCAGGTAATGGATGCGGTGTTAGCTCTGCCAGCAGATTGTCTGTAGAAATTATAGGTACTTTGCCAGCTACGCCAGCCTTGATTACAGGAACAGTTGATCCATGTAGCAATGCCACTGGACTTGTTTACTCAATAAGCGCCGTTTCTAACGCAACTAATTATGACTGGACAGTACCAGTAGGATGGACCATAACTGCCGGACAGGGAACAACTTCCATCACAGTTACTACAAATGGAGCAAATGGAGAGGTGGGCGTTTCTGCTAGAAATACTTGTGGCAGCAGTCCTGCCAGAAAAATTTCTGTTACTTCTAGAACAACACCAATTCAACCTACTGCTATTGTTGGCGATAATATAGTTTGCTCTGGCAATACTGTAGAATACAAGATTGATCCTGTTGACGGTGCTACTAGCTACACTTGGGGAGTTCCTTCAGGCTGGACTATCACCTCTGGACAAGGAACCACAACTTTAGTTGCAACAGTAGGAAGTGGATCAGGTAATGTACAAGTAAGTGCAGAAAACGCTTGTGGAAGAAGCACGATTGCCATATTACCTGTAGCTACCTCTGCTTCAAAACTATCTGCCCCAGGTAATATATCTGGTATTGCTTCCTTTATTTGCTCTGGACAAGAGAAATTGACTTACACGGTAACTCCTGTCAATGATGCTGCTTCCTATTTATGGTCAGTTCCAGAGCTAGATGGATGGAAAATTATATCAGGTCAGGGCACTAACTCCATTGTTGTAAATGCAGGTACAAAATCTGGCAACGTGACAGTAAGAGTACTAAATGGTTGCGGCGAAAGCAGCCCTAGCATCTTACCAGTGAGCATCAATGAAGGAAATACTCTGCCAATTGGAGCCATCAGCGGATTAACTGATATATGTGCTAATCAAACTGATATCAGATACTCTGTTGATCCTGTACCTAACGCCAGTACTTACAACTGGATTGTGCCTGCTGACTGGACAATTCAATCTGGCCAAGGAACCAATAGCATTCTTGTTACTTTAGGCAATACCAAAGGAGATGTTACAGTAGAGGCTTACAATGCATGTACTATTAAATCTAGCCAAAAGCTGTTTGTTGAACCTAAGTTTGCTCCTAAAACACCTGTTATCTCGGTAATAAATAGTGCTTGTACAGGTCTAGAATTAGAAATTGAGCCTATACCAGGTGCTCGCAACTATACATGGACACTACCTGATGGATGGGTTTTAGAAAGTGGACAAACCTCTACCAGAATTAGAGTTAGTGCACCTAAAGGAAGTGAGGAGGGTGCCATCACAGTTGTAGCCAACGGCCCACTATGTAACAGCGCTCCAGCATCTATTGAATTGAGTCCAGAGAACGTGAAGGGTGAAATAGAAATTGCCACCGCTCTCACACCTAATGGAGACAATATCAATGACACTTGGAAAATCAAGAACATTGAGAACTATCAGGAGAATGAGTTAATCATTATGAACCGTTGGGGATCTGAAGTATATCGCACCAAAGGTTACAAGAATGATTGGAAAGGCGGAGAGTTAAGTGAAGGCACCTACTTCTATTTGCTTAATGTGGTAACATGTGATGGCAAAAGAAAGTCTTACGACGGCTTTTTAATGATAATACGGTAATACAGGAAAGGAAAAATCAGCTTATATGAAAAAGATAATTTTACCGTTGCTACTCTTCTGGGCCTACACTGCTAGTGCCCAGCAGAGTGCATATTACACTCAGTACATATTTAATGGACTGGCTATTAATCCTGCTTATGCAGGAAGCAAGGGCATTATCAGCGTGAATGGTATATTCAGAAGCCAATGGACTGGTGTAGAAGGAGCCCCTAAGACGCAGACTTTGTCTGTTGATGGGGCCTACTCAGAAACAGTAGGGTTAGGCATTCAAGTAATGAATGATGAGATTGGGGCACAAGGCCAGAAAAGTATTATGGCTAGTGCTTCCGTCCGGATAAAGGTAGGCGAGAAGGCCCGCTTAGGATTTGGCTTATCAGCTGGTGCTGCACAACATTTCATAGATGGCACCAAACTCTATGGAATGGACCCAGAAGTAGACAACGCTATCCCAAGTAAAAAACAGACCTCTATCTTACCAGACGCCAAAGTGGGCTTGTTCTTTAACACAGAAAGATTCTTTGCTGGCTTATCAGCAGCCAACTTAGTGCCTACTTCTAAGGACTTCGCATTTTCACCAGAACGCCATTATTTTATCACCTCTGGCTATCTGTTTGACATCAACCACAAAATTAAGTTTAAGCCTAGTTTCTTGTTGAAAGAGGATTTCAAGAGCCCTACCAACATAGATCTTAACGCCTTTTTCTTGTTTGGGGATCGTCTTTGGTTAGGTGGTACATACCGCCGCTCTATGCAGATTCTTTCTTCTGAGAATGGTAAAGACGCACCTGCTTCTACAGAAAATGCGGTGGCTTGGATGACTGAGGTGTACCTTACTCCTAAAATCAAGATAGGTTATGCCAATGACATCTCTTTGAACAGCTTCAAAGGTCAGCCTACCCATGAGTTCTCTGTAGGATTTTTATTCTACAAAAAAGATGATACACCTTCTTTAACTATCCGTCACTTTTAGGCGAGGGGCAACCTTCGTAATCATCCATGAAGTACCGCATTTTATTCATCCTACTTGTGCTGCCCACTCTGTTTTTCTCACAGAGGGCTATGGCTCAAAAGAAAGAGCTAAAAAAAGCTGACACCCACTTCCAGAATCTGGAATATGCGATTGCGATCCAATCGTATAAAGAGGCCTTAAAGCAACAAGAACCTACGTTGCCCATTGTCTCTCGTATGGCAGATTCTTATCGTCACTTGAACAATTCTAAAGAGGCAGAATTTTGGTATTCTCAAATGCTAGCGTTTCCTGACTATAACCCACAGTATTTGATATATTATGGTGATGCAGCGCGCATGAATGGCAATTACGCTAAGGCCAAGCAGTTGTATATGGACTACGCAGAGCTAGTACCAGACTCTACTGCAAAGGCAATGAAACTGATTGCCATTACAGAGAATGCCCAGAACTGGGTAACCAGACCTAAGTCCTTTGCTTTATCAAACCTCTCAGGCTTGAACTCTACCAGCACTGAGTATAGCCCAACGCTATACAAAGGTGGTATCGTTTTTACTTCTGACAGACCAGATGGTAGGTTTAGCGTACTCTCTGGGTGGACAGGAAAACCTAATTCTGCCTTGTACCATGGCAAACGTGATACAGCAAGTTTTTTGACTCCTGAAGTTTTCCCTGCCCCTATTCTAAATGATTTCCAGAATGGTTCTGCGGTTTTCTCATCAGATTACCAGACTATCTACTTTACACGGGTAAATCAATTAAAAAGGAAGAGTAAGACAGTAAACCCAGATCCGTTCAGCTGGATCAACTATAAAGCGCCAACTGCTTACGTAAACCGTCTGGAGTTGTACATCTCTAAAAAAGAAGGCGAAGAATGGAGTAAACCAGAGCCATTCCCATTCAACAACCCAGGAGAGTACTCTATTGGGCACCCCGCCCTTTCTATAACTGGAGACACTCTTTACTTTGCCTCTGACATGCCAGGTACTTTAGGTGAAACTGATATTTTCTTCTCAGTAAAACAGTTGAACAGCGTAATTACAAGAAATAAAAAAGGAGAAGAAAGTGTAGAAGTATTTGCCTTCTGGACGAAGCCAGTTAATGCAGGAAACGCTGTCAATACCCCTGGTAAAGAAGTATTCCCAACCATTGACGCCATTACTGGCAAGCTATACTTTTCCTCTAATGGCCATAAAGGCATGGGCGGGCTGGATGTCTTCTCGGCTGAAGGTTCTGGAGATTCTTGGGTGAACGTGCAAAACTTAAAGTACCCGTTGAACTCAGCTGCCGATGATTTTGGTATTCTGTTTGAAAAGAAAGATCAAGGGTTTGTGTCTTCTAACCGCGAAAGTATGGACGGTTCTGACGACATCTACTCTTTCAGCTACTATCCGCAGCCATGTAAATTGTCTGGTAAGACGTTTGAGAAAGTACAGGAAACGCCTGGTGTCTTCAAAGAATTGCCAGTGGGCAACGTAAAGGTTTCTCTTTACAAAGTGGGTGACACCACTGCCGCAGTGACGTATTCAGATGCAGACGGTAACTTTACTTTTGAGATCTTTGATGGCATGCAGTACAACATCAAAGCCACCAAAGTAAACTACTTAACTCGTTCTGCTATCATCACACCAGAGTGTGAGTCTATTGTGGACATGGTACGTTTGGGCTTAGTCTTGAACCGCAACACCATCAACAAACCTATCTTGGTAGAGAACATCTACTATGACTTGGACAAGGACGAGATTAGACCAGATGCCGCCCTTGAACTAGATAAGTTGGTGCAGACCTTGATAGACAACCCAAATATCAAAATTGAGTTGAGTTCGCATACTGATAGCCGCCAGACAGAGGCCTACAACAACCTATTGTCGCAGAGACGTGCTCAAGCTGCCGTGAACTACATTGTTTCTAAAGGCATTGCCGCTGACCGTTTAGTGGCCAAAGGCTACGGCGAAACCCGTCTATTGAACCGCTGCAAAGACGGAACAACCTGTACCGAAGAAGAACATCAGTTGAACCGCAGAACAGAGTTTAAAATCTTGAAAAAGTAAGCTCCTGTTGTACTAGATCATATAGAAAGCCCGCCTCACTCACAGAGGCGGGCTTTCTTTTTACCCACTAAATTGGGTTAGGTCAAGCTAGAGGCATACTTAAAGAAACCCCGAATCCCATTGTCTAATCCAGGTAACGTTCCTAGAGCAAAGGGGCCGTCTCTCTTCCTTGTGCGTTTTTAAGCTATTTTCTGGAAAACAGGCTAAAAACAGCCCTGTGTAAAGTCATTACAGGATGGCCATGAAGTTGAGTTAAAAATCAAGAAACCTACTGTGGCGAATTGCAAAAAGGCATATGCGCTAATCATAAAACTGACCCCTATTGTTAGGTATAGTTTGTGCTACCCGCATTTTATGTAAATTGGCCTATCCTTAAAAATGCACCCATGGAAAGCGAAAGGTCTTTAAAGAGCATCTCAGGGAAACAGAAACTAGGTTGACCACTTACTATGTATCCTGAAGAAGATAACCTTTCGACTTTCTTTTACCTAATGACGCTTGCTAGAAATATTTGATGGCAAGCGCTTACCATTTGGAGTTTGATGCTATAAAGTTTCAAGATTCCTTTATCTAACCCCTATTTACCAATGGACAAGCACCCAGAATCAGAATTAGACCGCAGAATAGCGGCCAAGGTTGCTGAGATTGCGGCTGTGGCAGATCACCTACCCGGCGTGGTAGTCATCCATAATATACAGAAGGGCCTGAGTGTAGAATACATGTGCCCGCGGGGCCTTAGGCTCCTGGGGGTCACGTTACAGGAGATTCGGGAGTTGGGGCCTAACTACTTACAAGAGTTCTTCAACCCCGAAGAGGTAGACGACTACGCCCCCAAACTTATTGGCGGCCTGCTAGAGCGCAACGATGACCAGGAAATTGTCTCTTTCTTTCAGCAGGTAAAACTGAAGGGCGAAGAAGCGTTGGTCTGGCATTTGAGCACGCTCAAAATCTTGATGCGCGATGACCTGGGCGCTCCCCTGCTCACCATCACCATTGCCATTAAAGTGGAGCCAGACACGCACATCACACCCAAAGTAAACCGCATGCTAGACGAGAGCAAATTCCTGCGCGAGAACGTGCAGGCCTTCGCGCAACTGGGCAAGCGGGAGCAGGAGATTCTACGGATGGTGGTCTTGGGCAAAAGCTCCACAGAAATTGCCGAGGAGCTGTTTATCTCAGAGAAAACCGTAAACACCCACCGCCGAAACCTAAAAGTGAAGCTGCGCGTGCATTCTCATTATGAGCTGTCGCAGTTTGCCCGCGCTTTTGACTTGATCTAACCCATTAGGGTTACCGTTTTTGGCCTGATTCTGTGAAAACAGGCCAAAAAAGGAGTTTACTCATCTTGGCATACATAAAACCGGTACACCGTTTTCTGGTGGTACTTTTGGTCTGGCTCTAGAATGGTATTAGGGAAAGCGGGCTGGTTGGGTGAGTCTGGGAAATGCTGGGTCTCCAAGCAAAAGCCATAATGCTGCTTATAAGGGGTGCCACCATGTCCCTGCAAACTGCCATCCAGAAAATTACCCGAGTAAAACTGAATGCCCGGCTCTGTGGTGCAGACTTCTAAACACCGCCCAGAAACAGGGTCTTCTACCGTGGCGGCATGTTTTAAGTGCTTGCCGGTCTCTTTCAAGACATAGGTATGGTCATAACCACCGGGTACCTGCCCAATTCTGGCACCAATGGCCACGGGCGTCTGAAAATCCATGGGGGTGCCTGCCACCTTGGGCAGCTCACCAGTAGGAATCAGCGATTTTGACACCGTTACAAAGCGGTCTGCGGCTATGGATAGCACATGCCCTAACGCATCCTGCGCTTTCCCCCCAGAAAGATTGAAATAACTGTGGTTGGTAAGATTCACTGGAGTAGCCAAGTCAGTGGTGGCCTGGTATTCTATGACCAGCTCATTGTCTGGCGTCAAGATATACAGCACCGCCACCTGCACGGTACCTGGGTAGCCTTCCTCGCCGTCTGGACTGGTGTAGGTGAGCCGTAACGCATTCTGGGCGGCCAGTTCTTCTACCTCCCAAAACACCTTGTCAAAGCCTTTCACGCCCCCGTGCAAATGATTCTCTCCGTTGTTGGTGGCCAGGGAATATTCGCGTCCGTTAAGGGTAAACTTGCCTTTGGCGATTCGGTTGCCATATCGGCCAATGATTGCGCCAAAATACGGCTGGTTTGCCAGATACGCTTCTGAGGTATAGTCGGTCACGTCCTTAAATCCCAAGACCACCTCGCCCAATTCCCCATTTTTGTCTGGCGTAAGAATAGAGGTGATGGTACCACCGTAATTGGTCACGGTTACCTGCATGCCGTGTTTATTATGCAGCGTGTAGGAACGGACGTGGGTGGTAGGGGCTTGCTGGGTGGAGGTGTTGAGGTTTTCCATAATCATTAAGTAAAAGCATAGCAACGCTGCACCTATCTTTACGAAAGAGCTCCCGTTTTTGGTCTGCTTTCTGGAAAACAGGCCAAAAACGGGAGCCGCTTAAGGTTCCAGCTTACTTCTTCTCTAGCCAGACAGACTCAATCTCAAAGCCCTTAGGACCGGTGGTAGCCTTGTCCATTTGCCCCAGGTAGATTTGCAACTTCTCCACGTCTTTCAACTGAAAGCCCAGGGCGCCTTTGCCTGTGAACCAGAATGGATGGAAGCCCGGATACGGCCTCGGTAACAGCATGAACGCATCGGGCTGCAACGTACTCAATGGGATTTCTATGTTCTGGAACGTAGTGCCGGCAGATACTTGCGCCACAAAGCCAGTGGCCTGATGGGTGACCAGGTTCACTTTCAAGGGCAGAGCCGCGCCAGTGGTGGACCTTACCCGTATCACCAGTTTCCCAAAGCTACCCAACTCCGCCTGTCTGCCCTTCAGTTTATCACCAATGTAGTGCTGCAGGCCCATGGTCTGTTCTTCGGGGAGTTGCTGGGCGGTAAGTTTCAAGATAAGCTGACCTGGTTTTTCAGAGGCTATCAATTGGCGTTCCTCGCTTTTCCAGAGGTTGGGGAACACAAACAGACTCCGGTCATTGGTGGCGTTGAACAGTTCCAATTGCCCGTTAGGCGCGGCCACGAAGGTTTGGTAGGTCTCGGCCATGGTCGCGTCCCAAGCCCAGGGATTGCCCGCATGGTCTCCCGGGAACGTCACTTGCTTTTCCCCGTCCTGCGCCAAGATTCTGTAAGAGATTTGGCCGGGAGTTAAAACATCTGCCGGAACCTGAGCCGAGAACTGACCGTCACCCACCGCTTGCATGGGAATGGTCTTGTAGGCGGCCGCCTGGTTGTTCAATTGCAGAGTCACCTTGGCTTCTGAAGAAATACCCACCACCTGCGCTGTAATGGTAAACGGCTGTCCGCTGCTTACTTCTTTCAGGGGCTCATGGGTCACGTAGATGCCCGAAGCATACGGTTGCGGGGCCACAAACTCGTTCACGCGTAGGTTGCCGTACTTCTTGTTCCCAGCCCAACTGGTTTTCTGCTTCTTGCTCAAAATATACGCGCCGGGGCTCACCTGAAAACTTCCGTCCTTGGCTTTGCCGGCGTAGGTGTTGCCCTCGTTCACGGCTCTCACCTCAAAGCTCTCCCCTAGCTCGGCTAAGAGAATCTTCATGTTTTGGGCCTGCCATTGTATGCGACTCACTTCTCTGTTAGGCGATGCCTTGCCCAGCGGGTCTCGGATGAAATACGCATCCGGCATCACCTCTAAGCGCCAGACGCCCTTCTCTAGCTTGTCCAGGAAATACACCCCAGTGCCAGAGTACTTGACTACGGGCGAACTGCCCACGCCTGCCACATGCTCCAGCTTGCTCTTGAGGAGCGGCTGGGTCTGGGTGGAACCCGAGTAATAGAACTCCTGGGCGGTGTTCATCTCACTCATAGACTGCTTGTAGCTCACCCTGAACTCCCCAAACACGCTGTCTGCCGGGTACACGCCAAAGTTCTTGCGCAAGGGCAACCGATGAAAGGCTTTGCCCGCAATCATCAAACTGATGGCCTTGGCTGGCGTAAAGGCCAGGTTCAAATAATGCGTCTGGTACTCGGTGTTGCCGTAGGCGGTGGCCATGGGGTCATACGCGAACTGCGTGGCCCACTGGAAACCGGCGGTCCTGAAGCTCTTGGCCATGGCTGGGTACATGTAAGAACCCAGAATATCAGCGGCGTCAAACTCATATACCATCAGGGCTTTGTTCTTGAAGGCGGCCAGGGTGTCAAATGGGATATGGTAGCGGTCTACATGTGACAGGTAATTGCCCTGCAAGGAATGGTTGGCCATCAAATTGGTAGGGTACCACTGAAAACTGTAGCCGTCCACCCCTACTCCCTGCACGATGGCGTCAGCGTACTTAGGCGACTCGCTGATGTTGTAGAAGACGGGCTTTTTCCAGCCGGTGCCGCGCACGGCGGCCACCATACGGGTCACGTATTCGGTAGTGCGCGCCTTGGGCCCCGAGTGCTGGGGCTCGTTGTTGATTTCGGTGGCAATCACGTTGCCGTCCTGCTCATAGGTCTGTTGGGTATAGGGATTGACGTGGTTCAGGAACTGCTTCAGGTAATTCTCCTGCGCCAGAAACGCCGTCTCCTCTACCAATCCTTTTTGCTTGCCATACTTATAAGAGAAACCGGGGGTTTTCTCGTCTTTTTCGGGCCAGCCGTTTCCCCAGAACGCAATGGGCGTGATCAACACCCGGATGTTGCGTTCCTTCAGCTTATACACCAGGTAGTCAAACAGGCGCAGGTGCTCATTCTCCAGCAGGTTGCCCAAGGAGTCTGAAATCTCAGTGTCCCAGACGTGCACCCTAAACGCGTCAAACCCCAGGCGCGCCAAGTGGTAGACATCCTCGTCAATGGCTTTCTCTGGGTTGACGCCGCGGGCCTTCACAGACCGGTAGCCATACGCGAAGGGCACCGTGTAATTCACCCCAAAAAACGCCGCCTCTTGCTTGGTCTTGGTCCAGCGTAGAATGCCCTGCTGGTCTACATACACCAACTCTGGCTCTTTGCCTTTTTGGGACTGCGCCCACACGGGGGCTTGGCTTAACAGGCAGAAGGCCATCAAGCAGAAAAGCGTCCTTATAGGATTCATGGCGTGTAAAGAGGGAAAAGACATGTTCACTAATTTATGGGTGGCAGGCCGAAACACTGGAATCCAGCCTTGTAAAACGAGTATGTAAAATGCTTCGTTTTTAGCCTGATTTCTGAAAAACAAGCCAAAAACGACGGTGATTATTTATAAGCGGCGGTCATGTACTCCATGCCTATCACAGGATTCCCCATGAAGTCAAACAATGCCACATTCTCCCAGGAAGAGCCCGTGCCCCAGAGGTCTTTCATATTAGAACTGATCCAGGCGGGCTCCCAGTAAACAACACCTTTGCCGCCACCGTCTTTTACTTCCTGCGTCAAGGCTTTCAGGAAATTTAGTTGGCCTGTTGGAGTGTACGGGTAACCGGGAAGCGCTGTCTGCCCTCCTAACTGGTTGTTGTAGGTATCATTCCAGTTGGTGGTCCAGGGGTAGGCCGTCTCTAGTAAGATGACGTCTTTGTTAAATTTCTTCTTCCAGGCGGCTACGTTTTCTGAGATTTGGGAAAGTGGCACGGTGGTGTGCCACAACGGGTAATAGGAAAACCCGATCATGTCAAAATCTGAGACGCCGCCCGCTCCCGTCACCTGAGAGAACCAATAGTCTACATGTTTGGGATCTGCAACGTGCAGAACCACTTTAGATTTAACTGTTGAGCCGGCAGACACGTCACGCACGGCCTTAATGCCACTGTTGAGCACTTGCCGCAGATTGCCCAAATAACTCATTGACGCCACCGGAAAGCCTGTCGGCGCCGAGGTGTACAGCATACCGCCGTTGGTTTCATTGCCAATCTGCACCAGTTCTGGCATGAGGCCTTTGCCGTTCAAATAGGCTAGCGTCTTCTTGGTATAGTTGTACACCGAGTCTTGCAACACTTGAGGGTCTGTGATGGCTGCCCAGGCGGCTGGCACGGCCTGCTTGCCCGGGTCTGCCCAGGTATCTGAGTAGTGAAAATCTAGCAGCACCGCCATGCCTTGCGCTTTGGCCAACCGGATCCCCTTCTCTACGTCTGCCAAGTCACTGTACTGTTGCGTTCCTTCTGCCCCATACACCTCCTTGGTCCAAGTGGGCGTATGCCACAGCCTGAAACGCACCAAATTGGCCCCATGATCTTTAAAAATCTTGTACGGGCTCTGCGCCTGGCTTTGGTCTTTGTACACGCCGCCCTTGTCCAAGATCTGGTTTACGTAAGATAAATCAGCCCCAAAGTAAAAGTCAGGAAAAGGTGCGGTCACGGGAGCAGGATCAGGAATATCCTCCTTGCCGCAACCGGTCAAGCTGATAGCTCCCAGCACTAAAACTGTTATTGCCTTAAAATACGTTCTCACGTTCATTGTCTTTATGCTGGGCATTTGGGACCATGCGTAGTGTCAGCGGGTGGTTCCGTTTTTAGCCTAGTTTCTGAAAATCAGGCCAAAAACGACTTTCATCTTTGCCAACCGAATACTTTTGCTTGTCTTTCCTTTTTTCGCGAGTCAAAAAGGGGGTGAAGCTTCCATTTACGCAATCGATTACGTTGCATATCTAAGAAGATGTTATTGCATTTCCAAATTTGCTTGCTCTTGCAAACCTCAAGCACTCATTGATTAAGTCATTATTTCATAGACTAAATCTACGGCTACGTTAACAAAACCACAGTTTTAAAGGCATTTGATAAAATTTCATCAACTAAATTTTATCAAATGGGTTTTGCTAGTCTCATTTCCTTTCGCATATATTTACGTAATCGATTACGCACTATGCCCAGAACCACCATCCATGACATTGCCAAAGCCCTCAACACCACGGCCGCTACCGTGTCCAGGGCCTTGAATGATCATCCCTCCATCAGCGAGGCGACCAAGGTGATGGTGCGGGAAACGGCCAAGCAACTGAACTACCAGCAGAACCGCATGGCCAGCTCCCTGCGCTCAGGCAAGACCAGGGTCATTGGCGTGATTATTCCAAGCGCCGAGATCAGTTTCTTCGGATCTGTGATTCATGGCATTGAGGAGATTGCCAAAGGCAGGGGCTACAACGTACTTCTGTTCCAATCCAATGAGAGTTACCAGCAAGAGGTGCAGGGCATTCAGACGCTGCTGCAGTCTAACGTAGACGGCATTATTGCCTCTATTGCCAAGGAAACCACCAGCTACGCCCACTTCCTGGAGGCCAAAAAACGCAACACGCCATTGATTCTGTTTGATCGCGCCATTGAAGACCTGGGCGTTTCTACGGTAGTCATTGATGACTACAAGGGCGGGTACCTGGCCACCGAGCACTTAATACAGCAGGGGTACAAACGCATTGCACATATTGCCGGTCCTTCGCACATCAAGATTTTTCATGAGCGGCTGCGCGGCTACGTAGATGCCTTGACTGCTCACCATTTGCCCGTAGACGAGGACCTGATTGTCTACGGCAAGGTTTCCATTGACTCTGGGCGGGCGGGTATGAACCAGCTTTTGCAGTTAGAACAGATACCAGACGCGGTGTTTGCGGTGGAGGACTTCACGGCGCTGGGTGCCTTGCAGGCCATCAAGGAAACAGAGTTTAACCAGCCGGGGCAGATTGGTTTGGTGGGGTTTGCCAACGAGGCCTTCAGTGCCTACATCACGCCCAGCCTCACCACCGTGGACCAGCAGACCACGTTGATGGGGAAAGAGGCCGCCCAACTGCTGCTCACCGCCATTACCGAGGCCACGCCCACGGACCAACTCCCCAAGAAGATAGTATTGGAGCCTAGGCTGGTGGTGCGTGACTCTTCCAAGCCACCGGCCTTGAAGAAACCCAATTCTTAGCTTCTTAATCACCCTATACATACCCAACCTAACAAACAAAAGCTTTACTAACTCATGGGATTACATACCATTGATTACCTCATCTTCCTGCTGTACTTCGTGATTGTGTCGGGGTACGGGTACTGGATTTACAAACGCAAGCAAAGCAAGACACTAGACTCTAAGGAGTTCTTCCTGGCCGAGGGGTCTTTGACCTGGTGGGCCATTGGTGCGTCTTTGATTGCCTCTAACATTTCTGCCGAGCAGTTCATCGGCATGTCGGGCTCTGGTTTTGCCATGGGTCTGGCCATTTCTACCTATGAGTGGATGGCGGCGGCTACCTTGATTGTGGTGGCTATCTTCTTCATTCCCATTTACCTTAAGAACAAGATTTACACCATGCCGCAGTTCCTGTCACAGCGGTACAACAACGGCGTGGCCACCATCATGGCGGTGTTCTGGCTGTTGGTGTATGTGTTTGTGAACCTGTCGTCTATCCTGTACCTGGGCGCTTTGGCCATCCAGACCATTACGGGGTTAGACTTCTACTACTGCATGTACGGCATGGCCATCTTTGCCATTTTCATTACGCTGGGCGGCATGAAGGTGATTGGCTACACAGACGTAATCCAAGTGTTTGTATTGGTATTGGGCGGTTTGGCGACTACGTATCTGGCGCTGGATTTAGTGTCTGACCAATTGGGCGGAGGTGGCATCTTTGACGGGCTTTCTATCCTGCACAAAGAGGCGGCAGACCATTTCTCCATGATTCTATCTGAAGGCGAGTTGATGATCCCGAACGGCGAAGGCGGAACCCGCGATGCCTACATGGACTTGCCCGGCTTATCTGTGGTGATTGGCTCCATGTGGATTATCAACCTGAGCTACTGGGGCTGTAACCAGTACATCACCCAACGTGCCCTAGGCGCCGATCTGAACACCGCCCGCAGTGGTTTGCTCTTCGCGGCGTTCTTGAAATTGTTGATGCCGGTGATTGTGGTATTGCCGGGTATTGCCGCCTACGTGCTGTTCAAGAACGGCGCGTTCCAACAGGAAATGACCAATGAACTGGGGCACATCAAACCAGACCACGCCTACCCGGTGTTGCTGGAGTTGTTGCCTATTGGCTTAAGAGGACTTTCGTTTGCTGCACTTACTGCCGCCATAGTGGCTTCATTGGCCGGTAAAGCCAACAGTATCTCCACCATTTTCACGTTGGATATCTACCAGAAGTTTTTCAACAAAGGCGCCTCTGAGAAACGCCTGGTGGGCATTGGTAGAATCGCCGTGTTGGTGTCCTTTATCATCGCGGTTTTGGTAGCGCCGTTATTACGTAATTTGGACCAGGCTTTCCAGTACATTCAGGAGTACACGGGCTTTATCTCGCCGGGCGTGTTTGCCATCTTTGCGCTGGGCTTCTTCTGGAAACGCACTACTTCGGCGGCGGCCTTGACGGCGGCTTTGCTCACCATTCCATTGTCTACGTTCCTAAAGTTCCAGTTCGCGGAGATTCCGTTTATTGACCGCATGGGGATTGTGTTTGTGGTGCTGGCGGTGATTATGATCATCATCAGCTTGCTGGATCCTAAAAGCAAGAACAACCCGAAAGGTCTGGAGATAGACGCCAGTATGTTTAAGACCTCTACCTCGTTTAACATTGGCGCCGTGATTATCTGCGGGATTCTAGCGGCCTTGTACACCATGTTTTGGTAAGAGAGAGGCAACCTATTTCAATTGTTACATAGAAATAGAGACGTGAAGTAATTAGCTTATCAAAATCTGGGCAGATGCGTTAGTATAGAACGGCGCGTTTGCCCAGATTCTATTTACACCTAGCAAAACACCTTTCTTATGGTTCAAGACATTGTCGCTAAATACAAAGAACTATACCGCCTGGACCCTGTGGTGGTACGCTCTCCGGGTCGCGTCAACCTCATTGGTGAACATACTGACTATAACAACGGCTTTGTGCTGCCGGCCGCTATTAACAAGGAGATTTACTTCGCCTTGGCCCCCAACGGCACCAACATGTTCAATGTCTACTCTTATGACTTGGAGGAGACCTCTTCATTTGACCTGAGTAACGTCCAGAAAAGTGACATTAGGTGGGCCAATTATCTGCTGGGCGTGATAGCCCAGTTACAGAAGGCCGGCCATACCATCAAAGGCTTTAACCTGGTGTTTGGAGGCGATATTCCCATTGGGGCGGGACTGTCCTCCTCCGCGGCGGTGGAGTGCGGACTGGCCTACGGCTTGAACTACCTGTATGCCCTCAACATTGAGAAGTTTGACCTGGTGAAGATGGCGCAGAAGGCCGAGCACGAATATGCCGGCGTGATGTGCGGCATCATGGACCAGTTTGCCAGCATGTTCGGTAAGTATGACCGCGTAGTGAAGTTGGACTGCCGCTCCTTGGAGTACCACTACTATGACCTGGACATGCACGATTACCGCATTGTGCTTTTGGACACCCAAGTCAAACACTCCCTAGCTTCTTCTGAGTACAACACCCGTCGCCAGGAGTGTGAAACAGGCGTGGCCATCCTGCACCAGCATTACCCAGAGGTGCATAGCCTGCGCGATGCTACATTAAAGATGCTGGCCCAGCACCAGGCTGAGTTTGACCCCGTGGTCTACAAGCGCTGCAAGTATGTGGTAGAAGAAAACCTGCGCGTAGAAGCCGCTTGCCAAGATTTGGAACGCAAAGACATGGCTGCGTTCGGGCAAAAGATGTTTGCCTCGCACCAAGGTCTGCAACATGACTATGAGGTTAGCTGTCCCGAGCTGGATTTCCTGGCAAACCTTGCCAAGAAAAACGAGGCCGTTCTGGGCGCACGCATGATGGGCGGCGGCTTTGGCGGCTGTACTATTAATTTGGTCAAGTTGGACCAGGTAGGCCCTTTCATCCAGCAGATGGAAGACGCCTATGAACAAAAGTTCGGGATTAAAATGAAAGCCTACATAGCCGAAATTGTGAACGGTAGCAGCCTCGTTTCTAGCCCAGTTTCCTGAAAACAGGCCAAAAACGACAAACCCATTCACTAAATCATTCCATCAATCCATCACTCATTGCCTCATGGAGTCTTTTGATTTAAACGACCATTCGCATAGAAGATATAATGCCCTCACCGGCGACTGGGTGTTGGTATCTCCGCATAGATCCAAGCGCCCGTGGCAGGGACAGCAGGAAACGGTTGCCAAAGAGGAAAGGCCGGCCTATGACCCCACCTGCTACCTATGCCCGGGCAACCTGCGCGCCAACGGCGAAACCAACCCAGACTACCTGTCCACGTTTGTGTTCACCAATGACTTTGCCGCCCTGCAGTCAGAGACGCCCGCCGGTTCCTTCACCAAAGGTAGCCTTATCAAAGCCGAAAGCGAGCGGGGCATCTGCCGGGTCATCTGCTTCTCGCCGCGCCATGACCTGACCTTGTCCGAGATTTCGGTGCCGGAAATCAGGAAAGTGGTGGATTTATGGGAGGTGGAATACCTGGAGCTGGGCGCGCTGGACTACATCAACTACGTGCAGATTTTTGAGAACAAGGGCACGGTGATGGGCAGCAGTAACCCGCACCCGCACGGCCAGATTTGGGCGCAGAGCTCGGTGCCAGTAGAGCCGGCCAAAGAAACCGTGCAACAGACCCAGTACTATCAGGAAAACGGCCGAAGCCTGCTGGCAGATTACCTGGAATTGGAGCTGGAGGAGAAGACCCGCATTGTGCTGGAGAACGAGCATTTTGTCGCGCTTATTCCGTTTTGGGCGGTGTGGCCGTTTGAGACCATGATTATCTCTAAGCGCCATTTCCAGCATTTAGGACAAATGACCGATGCCGAAAAGGACGCCTTTGCCGCCATCATGAAACAGCTCTCTGAAGTCTACGACCGCCTGTTCCAGACCTCCTTCCCCTACTCGGCTGGCTTGCACCAAAGCCCCACCGACGGACACGACCATCCAGAATGGCACTTCCATATGCACTTCTACCCACCGTTGCTGCGCTCCGCCACCGTCAAGAAATTCATGGTGGGTTATGAGCTCATGGGCAATCCTCAACGGGACATCACCCCAGAAAGCGCCGCTGAACGGTTAAGAGGATTGGTATAACGTTTTTGGCTTGTTTTCTGGAAATCAGGTCAAAAACGAAAGAACACAAAGGGCTCATAGTTGCAGACACTATGAGCCGTTTCTTATTGAAACGAAGCTCTCTAAAGTTACAAATCTCCCTTGATGAGAGAATCTGCTACTAGGAGTAGAATCCCGTTTTCAGCCTCTTTTCACTAAAACAAGCCAAAAACGCTCCTCTCTACTACACCCGTTCATCCGTCACTACCGCGTAATGCGGGTCTTCCAGAATATTCACCTCAATCACGGCTTCAGCATTTTTCAGCAGGACTAGGCAGTCAGGGCTTAGGTGACGAAGATGTAGTTTCTTGCCGGCCTTCTGGTAGCGCTCGGTGAGTTTATGAAGGGCGTCAATACCCGACATGTCGGCTACGCGGCTGTCCTTGAAATCAATGATGACTTCCTGCGGGTCATCGGCTACATCAAACTTCTCATTAAACGCGGCCACAGACCCGAAGAACAATGGGCCGTACAGTTCATAGTGCTTGGTGCCATTGGTGTCTAGGTACTTTCTGGCCCGTATGCGCTTGGCGCTTTCCCACGCGAAGACTAGTGCGGAAATAATCACCCCGATCAAGACGGCCAGTGCCAGGTTGTGCAACCAGACGGTGATGGCCGCCACCAAGATACCCACAAAGACGTCGTGCCTGGGCATTTTGTTGATGATCCTGAAGCTAATCCACTCAAACGTGCCAATAGACACCATCACCATCACGCCTACCAAGGCGGCCATGGGTACTCGCTCAATGAAAGGTGCGCCCACCAGAATGATGACCAGAATGGTGAAGGCCGCTACAATGCCGGCCAGACGCGCTCTTGCTCCGGCAGAAAGGTTTACCAAGGTTTGGGCAATCATGGCGCAGCCGCCCATGCCGTAGAAGAAACCGTTCAGTACATTGGCTGTGCCCAAGGCCAGGCTTTCGCGGTTGCCGTTGCCGCGCGTACCCGTGATTTCATCCACCAGATTGAGCGTCAAGAGGCTTTCGGTGAGGCCCACGCCGGCCATGATCAAGGCGTACGGGAAAATAATCTGCAGCGTCTCCAACGTGAAAGGTATCTGCGGAACATGGAAAGGTGGCAGGCTGCCAGAGACGGAGGCAATGTCACGCACCAGTTTGGTGTCAATGTCAAAGCCCGTCACCACGCCAAATACTACCAGAATGGCCACCAGCGACGGGGGCACGGCCTTGGTAATCTTGGGCCACAGCAATACAATGGCAATGGTCAAAGCCACTAGTCCAGCCATGATGTAGAGCGCATCCCCAGACAACCAGCCTGTCTGGGTCTTGAATTGCTCCACCTGAGACATGAAGATGATAACCGCCAACCCGTTCACAAACCCAAACATGACCGGCTGCGGCACCAGCCTAATGAACTTGCCCAGTTTGAACACGCCCACCAGAATCTGCAGCCCTCCCGCCAAAGCCACCGCGGCAAACACATACTCCAGCCCGTGACTCTGACCCAAGGCAATGAGCACCACGGCTGTAGCCCCCGCGCCGCCAGAGACCATGCCCGGTCTTCCGCCCAAGACTGCCGTCACCAAGCCCATGATAAAAGCCGCATACAAGCCCACCAACGGCGGAAATCCCGCCACAATGGCAAAAGACAGCGACTCGGGAATCATGGTCATCGCCACAGTGAGACCAGCCAGAATCTCTTTCTTATACTCTACTTTCTGACTGAAATCAAACAAGCGTACAATGGGCTTCATTCTTAAGATTCAAGAAGGTACTAGAATGTTCAAATCTGACGCTACGCTACAAACTTAAATTACTTTTTAAGGCGTAAACCGTTAGCGGGCTATTGTACAGTGGTAAAAGACACCTGGTTTTAAGTCAAAGTGTTTTACAGTCAAAGCACTCACGGCGGCGTAAGCGCAAGAAACAAAGCAGAAAGATTTGCCCTGAAGGGCTCAAAAATACCGCTTTTCTCACGCCCTTTCAAACTCACTCGGCAGCCATAAATTATATCAGACTGGTTGTCAAGCAAATGACATCACTTTCGGGCTATTTTCTAGAAAAGAAGCAAAAAACGAGGCCGCCTGCTGCCATAATCCACAACAACCCAAATGCCTGCGCGTACACGATTGCCTAGCCTTTAGAATCTCCTTCTATGACCATATCTTTTTACGGCGCGGCCCAGACCGTGACGGGCAGTAAACACCTTGTTACCCTAGAAAACGGCAAACGCATTCTGCTGGACTGCGGCCTTTCACAGGGACAAGGCAACCGCTCAGATGACCTCAACCGCACCTTTGAGTTTGAGCCCGAAAACATTACCTACCTCATTCTGTCGCACGCGCACATTGACCACTCGGGCCTCATCCCCAAACTGGTGCAGGACGGCTACAACGGTCCAATCTTCTGCACGCCGCCCACGCTAGAGCTCTGTGAATTGCTCCTCAGGGACAGTGCTCGCATTCAAGGGAATAGTGGCGAGAGTGAAGGTGAGAAACCTCTGTACACAGAAGAGGACGTAGAAAAAGCTTTGGACTTGTTCCAAACCGTGCCCTACAATGAGACTTACCAGATAGACGAGGACATTGAACTGCTCTTCACCGACACGGGGCACGTGCTGGGCAGCGCTGCCATTAACTTAAGACTACAAGACGAAGGCCGCATCCGAACGCTCACTTTCTCTGGCGACATAGGCCGTTTCTCCAACCGCATCTTAAACAAGCCGCAGGAATTTCCGCAGGCCGAAATCATCATCTGCGAATCTACCTACGGCAACCGCGTACATGACAGCTTGGACAACACCGAAGACCGACTGGAGAAGATTGTGCGCGAGGTGTGCGTAGAAAGACAGGGCAAACTCTTGATTCCGGCATTTAGCATTGGCCGCACGCAGGAATTGATTTACTCCTTGAATTACCTGGCGGAGGAAGGCCGCCTACCCAACGTAAAAGTGTTTGTGGACAGTCCACTCTCAGTGTATGCCACAGACATTATGCGCGACCATACCAACTGTTTCAATGAGACTATGCTGGAATATATCAAGGAAGACCCAGACCCGTTCGGTTTCCCGCAGCTGAACTACATTACTGAGGTGGAGGATTCAAAAGAGCTGATTAAAATGGATGAGCCCTGCGTGATTATTTCGTCTTCGGGGATGATGAACGCAGGCCGCATCCAGCACCACCTCAAGAATAACCTGTCAGACGTTAACAGTGCGGTACTGGTGACGGGCTACTGCGAGCCTTCTACCCTGGGCGGCAAACTCACCAACGGCGCCGAGAGGGTGTTCATTCACGGTGAAGAAATAGAGGTACGCGCCCAGATGATTGAGATGAAAGAATACAGCGCCCACGGCGATTACGGCGACATCGCCAAGTTTCTGCATTGCCAGGACAAAGACCAAATTCAGAAAATCTTTTTAGTGCACGGCGAAGTACCGGTTATGAAACAACTCCAATCAGATCTGGAGGAAATTGGCTACCGGAACATTGAGATTCCGGAGTTCAGGTTGTCTTACGTAGTGTAGGTGACCCCAAAAAAGAAAGAGTCGTTTTCGGCCTGATTTCTGGAAACCAGGCCGAAAACGACTCTTTTTATGAAAAGCTGCTACAGAGCGGCTGAATTACTTGGGCAAAGGAGCGCCCACGGCTACGGCACAGCTATGGCCTGGCTGTCCATGGGGTGGGTTCATGCCCGGGGCGGTGGCTACCGGTTGCGGCGACACTTGCACAGGCTGAGGGGTTACTGGCACTGGTGTTGGAGTTGGATTGACCGTGGTGGTGGTTGGCAAAGAAGCCTTCGGGGCCGAGTTAAGCGGCGCGCCTACCTCAATGTCGCAACGGTGTCCCATCTGTCCGTGTGGCGGATTAAGGCCGGCTACGGCTTTACCAGAGTCTCCTGGCGCAGGCGTAGAGGCGAAGTTGATGGGCTGCGGCGTGAAACCGTCTTTGCCATTCGTGCTTTTCTTATCTGCTGAACAAGCCATGCCCAACACAGCTACTGCCACTACCAAGATTTGATTGGTTATTTTCATGATTGCTTATTTGTATGATGCGCCTGACGGGTGCTTTTGGTATGGCAACAGAACAGGAATTCCTTAAAGAAAGTTTGCAGCCCCAATAATTGGTTTAACGGCTCAAAGATAAGGCTTTGCCAGCAAGATATCTTATGTGATTTGGGGCTGTTCTCTAATTGTAATTATCCGAAAGTAAACATCCCAAACTTATCTCCAAGAACTGAGTACTTTTAGCCAAACCTTTGTGCCACTCACTCATATATAGTGTCCCTATGGAAAACCAGAATCTAGGCCAAACGCTTCCGCCGGCAAAGCCTTCCTTTAAAGAGGCATTTTTGTTCTGGCTCAAGTTGGGGTTCATCAGTTTTGGCGGTCCGGCGGGGCAGATTGGCATCATGCACCAGTATGTGGTGGAGCAGAAGCGGTGGGTGTCTGAGTCTAGGTTTCTGCACGCGCTTAACTACTGCATGCTCCTGCCAGGCCCCGAAGCCCAACAACTGGCCGCCTACCTGGGCTGGCTGCTGCATGGGGTGAGAGGCGCTTTGACGGCGGGTATTCTGTTTGTCCTGCCATCGGTGTTCATCTTGTTGGCCTTGAGTTCTGTGTACGTGACCTATGGGACCATTCCGTGGGTGGCGGCGCTGTTCTACGGCCTTAAACCGGCGGTGGTGGCCATTGTCTTGGTGGCGCTGTTCAAAGTAGGCAGCAAATCTTTAAAGAGCTGGTTTCATTACCTGGTGGCTGCCCTCAGCTTTACCTGTATTTTCTTTTATCAAGTGCCTTTCCCCTTGATTATTCTCTGTACCATCCTGGTGGCGTTTCTTCTGATGAAGGTGCACCCCAGTTTGCTGGAAAGCAAAGCCACTCCCGCCGAAGCTCTGGCCAATGAACAAGGCTATTATCTCAACGCGCAAAGTCAGGTGCACCAGGCAGACTCGGGGCTCAGAATTCCAATTGTTCGCTTAGTCATTACCCTTGTATTATGGAGCATTCCCCTTGGCTTGTTCTATCTGCTCACCTCAAAATTTGCTTTCTGGCAGACGCTCATCATCTTCTTCAGTAAGGCGGCCTTGGTAACGTTTGGCGGAGCCTACGCCGTGCTGCCGTATGTGGCGCAGGTAACGGTGGAGCAGCTAGGCTGGCTCACCAAGTATGAAATGATTGACGGACTGGCCCTAGGCGAGACCACGCCCGGGCCGCTGATCATGGTCCTGGCGTTTGTGGGCTTCATGGCGGGCTATCATGAGTATGGGGGCTCGCTGGCCATGGGCGCCTTGGGTCTGCTCACTACTACGTTCTACACGTTCCTGCCCTGCTTCCTGTTTATTCTGGCCGGCGCGCCCTTGATTGAAAGAACTAGAGACAATGCCCATGTAAAGGGAGTTCTAGGCGTGGTGACGGCTGCAGTAGTTGGGGTTATCTTGAACCTGACGGTGTATTTTGGGAAAGCGGTCTGGTTCCCGAAGGAAACCTCCTTAGCCGGCCTTGACTATTTTACCTTGGCGTGGACGTTGATTTCCTTTATAGCCATGTTTCGGTTTAAGGTAGGCATGATGCTGTGGATATCCATCAGTGCGTTGGCGGGGCTGGGATATTATCTAGTGACGGGTGGCGCCTGACAGATTACTGCTGACTAGGAGATTTTAGCGGATGCGTCAGCATCACCCAGGCAAACAAAGCCGCGAAGAGCAAATACCCGCCGGTCAGCACCCACCCTTCCACAGATCCGTTGCCATGCAGTTGGGCCTTGAACAGTGCTACCCCCCCCACCAGAAAATGGGTGAGGTTGCCAATGGCCACAGGCCGCGCGTAAATCCCGCCAATTAAGATACTCTTGGCCATCCAGTTAAGCATCGCGAAGCCAATGTACAAGGCCCCAGCCAACTGCAGCATCAACCCCATCTCGGGGTCAACCGTCTTCCCGAAATACGCCAGAATCTCCACCGGCAGAAAGGAAAAGGCCACGCCCAGAATGGCCATGCTCAATGCACTTGCCGTCATGATTAGTTTAGTAGACATAGCCGTTCCGTTGGTAAGAAGTTAAGAATTTCCAGTATGCGCGGTGGTCAACGCTCTTTTATTAAAGATACGCATCTTTCACTGAATAGCCCGATGCGTTTTCAGGCTACTTTCTAGAAATCAGGCTAAAAACGCAGAGTAGCAATGTTGCTCACTTATAACTAGTGACAAGTGCTGCTACACTTACTTCCCTACAATCAAGAGTCAATTTTAACCTTTTGCCCAAAAAAGAGTATTCAGATAATACAATAGTCTCTGATGAACAAAGGCTACACGACCAGACCAAACACTAAAACTATGAAAACGCTAAAGGCATATTTATTCTCATTACTCCTAGTAATGTCGCTTACTCTTTCCAGCTGCGAAGTGATAGGTGACATCTTTGAAGCCGGCATGTGGACCGCCGTCATTATCATTGTCCTAATTGTGCTTTTGATTGGCTGGCTCTTCCGGAAACTCAGAAGATAGTCAACCCAATCATTTACAGGCTGCTTTTCTGGAAGTAGCCCTAAAACAGAAGAAGGCCACCTTTGCAGGTGGCCTTCTTCTGTTTATGCATTCATGTGGTACTTATTGCTTTGCAATTCTGCAAGTGCTACGGCCAGCGCCGTTCTCCACCTGCAGGTAGTACATACCCGCCTTTTGTTGAGTCAAATCCAGTTCTAACGGCTGTCCCTCTACTAGCACAGTCTCTTGTTTTGAGATGATTTGGCCGTTTCCGTTCAACAAGGTGATAACTGCCGTGCCGCCTTGGCCTCTGCCCGCCTCTAAAGACACCTTGCCTGTAAACGTTGGGTTTGGATATGCTTTTACAATGCCTACCGCTAAAGAACCGCCCTGTGCATTTACCGCAATTACTTTAGAAAGCTCAAACTTGCCGTCTACGTCCACTTGTCTCAAGCGGTAATACACCGTTCCAGACAGTGACTGACCGTCTACAAACTGGTATTTGATTAAGGTGCTGCTGTTGCCATTCCCTTTCACTTTCCCAACGCCAACAAACGTCTTGCCATCTAAGCTTCTCTCTACCTGGAAGTACGCATTGTCTTTCTCAGTAGCCGTTGACCAATTCAGCGTTACGCCAACAGCAGTAGATTTGCCAGTGAAAGATACAAGGGTAACAGGAAGTGGATCAAGGCCCATGGCCTGCGTTGTTTGCAGAGCATAATTTCCTGCATCAGTACCACTTATTGCAATACCTGTCACGTCAATAGTCTTGGCACCACTAGTTTGATCTATTACATATTTAGCTGTGGCATATGAATAAATTATAACATCATTTCCCTGTTTATCTGTTGAGAACAAGCTAACAATTGGATCTCCATTAGACGTTGTCTTATTCTCGCTTAGAACGGTTACCGCAAGATTTCTTGGAGTAACGTCTGCTTTAGGGGAAAACAACTCAAGCGTATAATTGTCTAAATCTGCTGCGGCACCTGACAATGTGTAGCCAGACACAGTTGCAATTTTGCCAATGCCTACGTTCTTATCTAAGAAAGCGGCCGTAGCAGTAGTGGTTCCAGCTAAGGATATTTTACCTACATCTGTACCAATCAAGCCTTCTAATACCGCTGTACCTGTAAGGGCACAAGTTGTGGTGGCATCATATGTTCTGCTAACTCCACTAACTCCAGAAATGGTGAGCGTCTTACGCGTGATATTTGCTGTAAGCGATGTAACGGGCTGAGAAATGGAATAGTTATTCGCTGCTGTACCTGTAATTGAATATAATCCTGAAAGACTAACAGACTTGCCTGTCCCAACATTCGCATTATTGAAAGCGGCAGTTACTTCAGAAACTACAAGCGTTACATCATCATTGGTTACTGTATTTAGCAAAGTAGCACCTGACAATTCACATGAGGTAAGGCCATCGTATTCTTTTGAAGCAGCCAATATACCCGTAATGGTTAGTGGCCTTTGTGTGATGTTTGCGGTCTGACCCGTAGGTTGCGTTAAAGTATAGTTACCAGCATCTGTACTGCCTAGGCTATAGCCTGTTACAGTCAGTGGCTTACTAGTTCCAATGTTTTTATCAGCAAAAGCAGTAGACGCTGAAGAGGCAACTACAGTTACAACGTCGCTTCCCACTATTCCAACTAATGTTGGGGTACCAGAAAGTGAACCAGTGGTGGTCCCATCATATATTTTATTAACTCCTGTAAGACCAGAAATAGTTAATGATTTGCCTGTAATAGCTCCTGTTATGCCAGTTGGCTGGGTCAAGGTGTAATTGCCAATACCTGCGCCAGTGATGGTATAACCCGCCACTGTGATGGTTTTGCCAGTTCCAACATTCTTATCAGAGTAAGCGGCAGTGGCACCAGCGGCACTAAGAGTAACAGCATCTGGAGAAATTACTCCTACTAAACTTGCAGCTGGAAGCGTGGCAGAGGTAGTACCATCATACACTTTTGTGATACCTGCCAAGCCAGAGATGGTAAGTTCTTTGGCAGTGATGTTAGCTGAGAGACCGGTTGGTTGAGTCAAGGTATAGTTACCTGCATCAGTACCTGAAATAGTATAACCTGATACAGTAATGGCTTTACCTGTCCCAATGTTTTTGTTTACGAAAGAAGCTGTAATGCTTGCACCACCAAGAGTAACCGCGTCTGGAGTGATTATCCCCACTAAGGTTGCAACACCTGAAAGCATAGCAGATGTCGTACCATCATACATTCTGGAAACACCAGAAACACCAGAAATAGTTAAAGCCTTAGTTGTAATGTTAGCTGTGAGCGTAGGCTGGGTAAGGGTATAATTACTTGCCCCCGTACCTGAAATCGTATAGCCTGTTGCAGTTACGGTTTTACCTGTGCCAACATTTTTGTTTGCAAATATGCCTGTTGCGCCTACAGCTGATAAAGCAACAACATCACTGTTTATAACACCTACCAAAGTTGGAGTGCCAGATAAAGTACCTGTTGTACCACCATCGTACACTTTATTTACTGCTGTAGCACCAGTAATGGTTAAAACTTTGGGGTTAATCACAAAACTGGAGCTTACTGCAGAAGTGTAGTTGGTAGCGGCGGCTGACAACACCTTAGTGCCTGCCGCAGAAGATAAAAGGTTAGAAAACGTAGCCGTACCATTACCACCTGCAGTGCCAATATTAACTACGTTGTTAGTTAGAGTACCATTACCTGATGAAAAAGTTAAGGTAACGTTTAAGGAAGAAGCCAAGCCTATTATACTAGGATTGCCATATTGATCTTGAGTTTGAATCACAGGCACACCAGAAATGGCAGTGCCATACGTAGAAGTTGCCGGCTGGGTAGTAAATCCTAGTTTTGTCACCGTTCCTACTCCTTGTGAAAGTGTCCCTAAGGAAGTAGTACCTGTTATACTTGAGGTTATGTTACCAGTACTAGGTACAATGGCACCATCCGTTGCCTTTACCTGCAAGCCCGCGATATTAATTCCGTCTATTTTGTTTACACCGTTATTATTTCCCTGAAGATTGTAAGCAAAGCTTACAGTAATAGTAGATGCTGTGATACTTAAATTAGTAACGTAAAAGTCACCAGACTGACCGTTAGTAGGAATAACTGTTACAGTCCCCACACCAGGATTAAACGTCCAGTTAGATGGAGCGCTTATTACTAATGAAGTAAACGTAGAAGGAGTAAAATAAGCGGCTTGAGGCTCTTGAAGAATGATAGTTGATAGCGAAGTGAACGTTCCTCCGACAGGAGTGGTTGAATTAGCAGCCTTATCCACTGATAGACCTGTACCACCAGTTGCAGGAGTGACTGTAACTTGTGCATCTACTTCTAAGGAAACCCCTAAAAAAAGAACTAAAGCAAAAAAGATCAGAAAAAATTTAGCTGAGATAAACCTACTTAATAATTCCTTTCCCTGCTTTTTCTGAACTAATGAGTTTGACGTGTAAAAATGTTGCATAAAAATGATCTAAATGTGTCAATTCAAAAAGGTTTAGTACATAGCGAGGGACTTTTTGTACTTCCGATGCAATTTCCACAATCATTTTTATCAATTCATCCTATAATTTTATTGAACTTTTTCATGACATAACTTATCCACTCATTCTAACTACTAAACAGTATTAATTTTATTTAATATATTATAAATTTAGCAATAAGTATTAAGGAAATATTTCTACATATAGCTTCCACATATTTAAATAGCTTAAAATCATATATTTGGATTAGACTATATTAAAAATCATGAATTGCATTATTTAATTTAAAAAAAACAAAAAGTTCTTTATTAAATACATAACCTTTTTTGCAGCTATTATTTTCATCATATATTTAATGATATCGTTTTATTAGAAATATTATAAAATAAGAGGTTTTAAAGGCATTCAATTGAACGAAAATCCGTTATTTCTGGATAAATCAGGAGCATTTATCATAAAACTATGTCCCGACATTGAGTTTGCAACTACCAGAAAAGCAAGTATTTAAAAGACCTAATATATTTTGGATGGCATGTCGTGCATACTTTTGCTTCAAAACACCTAAATGCAACAGTTCATCTGAATAAAATCCAAAACCAACTATTTCATAATATTGATAACCAACAAGTTATACTTCATAAAATCATAGATTTAGATAATAAGTAGGAACATTATCAGATGGCTACTTTCGTAACTTCAGAATATGAGTGAGTGAGGCTAAACTTGTGAATTTAGAATTGGCAGAAAGAGTGTTTTGCTGCCTAATAAGGTGTTGGTATCACTACTAAGCGTGAATTGAGAAGGACTCTTATTTTAGAGTTAGGGAGAAGTTAGATGCGGCCTTCTAGCAAAGGCACAGACAGCAACCCAAACCAATGCAATCCTAATAAGACTATAAACAAGAAAGGCTCCCTAATGAGGAGCCTTTCTTGTTTATAGAGGAATGTGTAAGTAGAGATATTAATTCTTACGCTCTGGCATGGTGCCTAAGATGTAATCCCAGAGCGGCGAAGAGACGCCATAGGCTCTCTCTGAATCTTTGTAATGATGAATGCTGTGATGAATCCAGAGGGTCTTTAAGAAGTTCTTAGGCGGAGCGTAGGCGTGCACCGCGTAATGCACAAACAGGTACAAGGCATAGCCAAACAAGAAGCCTGCCACCAAACCAAACACCAACGTGCCAAAGATCAACTTAAAGACAAAGAAGAAAAACGAGGCGATGAACAAGCTCACAATGGGAGGCATGGCCAGACGCGTCTTGTCCTTGGGGTAGTCATGGTGGTTGCCATGAAACGTGTACTGGATGTTCTTCTTCAGCTCAGTGTCTGTCTCCATATGGAAGATGAAGCGGTGCGCCAAATATTCTACCAAAGAGAACATCAACCAACCGGCCAAAAACAAACCAACCGCCGATAACACATCAATAAACCCGTACTGGAAGCCGTAGATGAGCAAGCCAGTAGCAATCACCAGGAAAATAGTGATGGGGATGGCAATGTGCGTATGCGTGAGACGCTCCAACGCAGGATTCTTAAAAATGGTAGCAGATCCTTTATGATTCGGTTTCATGGGTAAAAGGTTAATGAAACGATTCTGTCAATTGAACAGACAAAAATAGCTAAAATTATGAGACGCTCCGGCGCTTCTGCTGGGAGAGATACGGCAGAATCCGCTTCTCAAGAGCGGCCACTGTGGTTTCCAATGGGATACTTCCGGTTTCTATCACCTCTTGGGCTTTCTTGTAAAACTGTTCGCGGTGGGCTAAAGTTTCGGTTAAATACGTCAAAAGCTCCACATCAGACTTGTTTTGAAGCAACGGCCTGATGCTCAGTTCCTCCTCAGTGAATCTTTCCAGCAATTTATTTACTGAAACCTGCAGGTAAACGGTAAGGCCCTGCTTTTGCATGTAGACCATGTTATCCAAAAAGCAAGGCGTTCCGCCGCCAGTGGCCACCACCAATCCAGTGGCAATGGACTCAAGGCTGCGTAACGCGGCAGCCTCAGCGGCTCTAAAATACTCCTGTCCGTGCCTTTCAAAAACCGCTGCAATGGTCTGGCCTTCCCGCTCCACAATCACTTCGTCTAAATCCAGAAACGGATAACCCAACTTGTCAGCCAGCTTCTTCCCTATGGTAGACTTTCCGCTGCCGGGCATGCCAATTAAGAAGATGTGCATGCCGCTGTTAGTCTCCATGGATCTTTACTAAGCAATATGTATGAACTCCGTTTTTGGCCTGATTCCTAGAAATAAGGCCAAAAACGACGATCTTTTATAAGAGTGACTGCACTTGCTCTTGCGTGGGCACGTCATTGTGATGCCATTTGCCTACCACCACGCCGTTTTTAAGAAGCAACAGACCCGGGTTGGACCTGATAATGGTTTTAAGAACTGTGGCATCTGCAAAATAGTAAGGCGCAGACAGGTTCACCTCATGCCTAAAAACGTCAAACTCCTGGCCGCTGCTAGAGGTCAATACCACCGGCGACACCTTTTTAGACGAGTCCTTCTCTAGGCTAGTCAACAACCCATTGATTTCTTTAAAGCTCTCTGCGTTTGTCTTCGGGATGTCATGCACCACCAGCAACAAGCGGTTGCCTATGAACAACTCCTTGGTGAAGTCGCCCTGGTCGTTCCAGACGTTGAAGTCGGTGATTTTGGGACCGTCCTGTGGGTTAAGCGGCACCATCTTCTTGAATTTGTAGCTAGGGTCTGTTGGGTACTCCGTAAAGCGCTCCTCCTTTCCGCCCTTCTCCATGATGTACTCATAGCGCAAAGGAGCAGATGGTTTCATCAAGGCCGGAATGTTCGCGCCTACTTTATACGCCCTGAAGTCCAGGTATGGCTCATGCTGAAATGCATACACGCCCATGCCCACCGATAGCAGGGTGACAATTAGCACTACAAAGCCTGCCGATTTTTGCCCTCTTTTGGTGGAAACAGGCAAAAAACGCTGGGTAGCCAACAGAATCAACAGCAACACTAAGAGAATGACATCTTTGCTAAACGACTCCCAGGGCGTGAGTTTGATGGCATCCCCAAAGCAGCCGCAGTCGGTTACCTTATTAAAGTACGCCGAGTAAAAGGTCAGGAACGTAAAGAAGACGGTCAAGGCCAGCAAAACCCAGAGCACCAGCCTTTCGCGCCAGCGCACTAACAGCGCCACGCCTAGTATTACTTCCAATGAGCTCAGGAAAATAGAGAAGTAGAGTGCGTAGGGCACAAACACCAGAAAGACGCTGGAGAAATCCTTAGAGAAAACCTCAAAGTATTCCTCCAACTTGATGGCCGTGCCTACGGGATCATTGAGCTTGATGAGGCCCGAGAAGATGAAGAGCGCCCCAACTACCAGCCAGGCAAACCTATTGAGCAGACGCAGTACCATGGGGGTATCCTAGTTTAATGAGACAGAAGACCGCGTAGTTGAGCATGTCGCGGTAATTGGCTTCTACGCCTTCAGACACCAGGGTCTGTCCGTCGTTGTCCTCAATCTGCTTGGTGCGGTATATTTTCATCAAAATCAAGTCGGTCATGGACTCTACGCGCATGCTGCGCCAGGCCTCGCCGTAGTCATGGTTCTTATCCTGCTGCAAGCTGTGCGTCTTGCGGATCTCGTCTTCGTAGAGTTCGCGCACGCGGTCCACGGGCAGGGCCTGCTCTTCTTCGCCGGCAGCCATCAGTTGCTCTTGGATGAGGGCAATGACGCAGTAGTTGACAATGGCCACAAACTCAGAGGTGATGTCATCTTGTATCTTCTGCGTGCCCTTCTCCTGGATGGACCGTATGCGCTGCGCCTTGATAAAGATCTGATCTGTAATGGACGGCAAACGCAAAATGCGCCAGGCCGTCCCGTAATCCTGGGTTTTCTGGAGGAACAGACGTTGGCACGCCTCTACTACACGCTGGTATTCCTGGGCCGTTTGGTGAATCAAGTTTTTCGTTTTACTTTTAAGGTAAATGAGCCTATTTAAAGCGAAAGATACACTTTTTTGCAAAAAATCCACCCTTAACTGTGGTGGCAGACTGGTCTCATTAGAGCACCCCACGGTGATGGGCATCCTGAACGCCACGCCAGATTCCTTCTTCGCCAACAGCCGTGTCTCTAACCTAGACATGACCGTGGCCAAAGCCGGACAGATGCTGGCAGACGGCGCCACCTTCCTGGACATTGGCGGCTATTCTACCCGACCGGGCGCCCCTGAGGTGACAGAGCAGGAAGAGTTGAACAGAGTGCTACCAGTGATTGAAGCCGTGGCGCAGGCATACCCAGAGGCACTTATCTCTGTAGATACGTTCAGGGCCAAGGTAGCCGAGGAAGCCGTTAAGCGAGGCGCTCATATTATCAATGACGTGTCTGGCGGAACCTTAGACGAGGCCATGTTTGAGACCGTTGGCAAGTTGGGAGTACCCTATATTTTGATGCACATGCGCGGCACCCCGCAGACTATGGCCTCAATGACGGAGTATCCCAACGGTTTGGTAGAGGAGCTTATCTCCTATTTCGTAGAAAAAATTGCGCAGTTGCGGGCCCTGGGCGTGAAGGACATTCTGCTGGACCCAGGGTTTGGGTTTGCCAAGACAATAGACCAGAACTATTTCCTGCTGAGCCATTTGCGCCACCTGGAGATGCTGGAACTGCCTTTGCTGATCGGCCTTTCCCGGAAGGGCATGATCTACAAACCGCTTCAGATAAAACCAGAAGATGCGCTGGCCGGCACAATTGTAGCCAACACCCTGGCGTTACTGAACGGGGCCGACGTCTTGCGGGTGCATGACGTACAGGAGGCTGCGCAGGCCATACAATTAGTACATAAAACCATAACCGCGTGATGCAGTTGTTTACCATAGGGTTTTTAGAAGTAGAGTGGCTGGACATCATTGATGTGCTGCTGGTCACCGTCCTGCTATATCAACTCTATAAACTGCTCACCGGCAGCGTGGCCCTCAAGATTTTCATGGGCCTGCTGTCCATCTACCTGCTCTACCTGGTGGTGAAGGCCGCGGGCATGGAACTGCTCACCATCATCTTGGGGCAGTTCATGGGCGTGGGCGTGTTGGCGGCCATCATTGTCTTCCAGCCCGAGATACGCCGCTTCCTGTTGATGATTGGCAAGACTACCGCCTTCAACAATGACAGCATCTTCAAGAGCTTCCCCTGGCGGAAAACCCAAAGCCCCGACAAACTAAGCATCACCCCGTTCATTGAGGCCGCCAAGTCCCTGGCCGGTAAAAACACAGGGGCCTTGATTGTCTTCGCGAGGAGCTCAGAGTTGAGATATTACGCCGAGTCCGGGGACGCCATTGATGCCGTGGTGAGCAAACGGTTGTTGCTTTCCATTTTCAACAAGACCAGCCCGCTGCATGACGGCGCGGTCATCATTCAAGGCAACCGTATCAAGGCCGCCCGTTGCATTTTGCCTGTAACGGAGAGCAATGACGTGCCCGCCTCTATGGGCCTGCGGCACCGCGCCGCCATTGGCCTCACCGAAGTCACCGACAGCATTGTCTTGGTAGTCTCTGAGGAGACCGGCCAGATTGCCATTGTGCGCAACGGCGAAGTGTACCGCAACCTCTCTGCCGCCGACCTCCGGTCCAAGCTCAACCAGTACCTCTTTGACATTGAGCCGAAGGTGATTGAAAAGGCTTCTGCGGCGTAAGTTGATTGCTGGTTGTTAATTATTGATTGTCACTCAAGTCCTTTCCTAAAACTATAGGCCGTTCTTTCTACAGATTCCCCTTTAAAGGGGACGAAGGGGGATGTTTACAACAACAAGAGCTAACAACTCTTTTCATTTTTGCCCTATTTCCCAGAAAACAAGCCAAAAACGCTTCCCTCCTTTCGTATAGATTCTCTATCTTTTGCAGATAAAACCGAACGCTATGCGCCTCCTCCATCTCCTTCTTTTCTGCTTTATAAGTTTCTCCGTTTCCGCGCAAACCGCCAAAGAAAAGATAGAAAAGAAATTAACGCAAAAGCTAGAAGCCTTAACCAAAGGATTCCAAGGCGAGGTGGGGATTTACGTGAAGCACTTGAAGACAGGCAAAACGGTGGCCATCAACGCAGACACGCTCTTCCCAACGGCCAGCATGATCAAGGTGCCCATTATGGTGGGCGTGTTCAACAAAATAGAACGCGGCGAGTTGGACCCCAAGGCCATCCTTCAGTACCGGGACTCTTTGTTATATGCCGGCGAAGACATTGTGGGCAATTTCAAAGACAGCAGCCTGGTAGCCTTGAGCAAGGTGCAAATGTTGAGCATCACCACCTCAGACAACACGGGCAGTCTGTGGCTGCAGCACCTGGCAGGCACCGGCACGGCCATCAACCAGTGGCTGGAGAGCAACGGTTTTCAGGACACCCGCATGAACTCCCGAACGCCTGGCCGCAGACCCAATTGGGAAAAATACGGCTGGGGACAGACCACACCGCGGGAGATGGCCACGCTCCTGACCATGATTAGAGAAGGACGCGCCGTGAGCCCCGCGGCCAGTGAGCGTATGTACCGCAACCTGGGCCGCATATACTATGACGCCGAAGCACTATCCCAAATACCGCCCTACGTACATACCGCGTCCAAATCTGGCGCCGTAAATCAGTCCCGGTCTGAGGTGGTCTTGGTCAACGCCCCGCACGGCGACTACGTGTTCTGCATCATCACCAAAAACCAAAAGGACGAAACCTGGGAGCGCTCCAACGCCGGGTTCACGCTCATCAGGGAAGTGTCCAAAGTCCTGTGGCAGCACTTTGAACCCAAGTCAAAATGGAAACCGGCGCCCGGTGTGGAGAGGTATTGAGCTGCATGGCTTTCGGCTGCGTTTTTGGCCTGATTTCTAGAAAAGAGGCTAAAAACGATTATTCCCAAAGTCACTCCAACGCAGACTTTCGTATAGAGACCTGCTTTTTGACTTACTTCCCCTGCGCGCCTTATGCTTAACAACTTGCTTTCATTGTTTCCGCAAACCAGGCCGGTACTGGAGAATGTGACCGTGCTGGACTTTGAGACTACGGGCTTAAGCGCCAGCAAGGGCCGCGTGATTGAGATAGCCGCCTTGCGCGGGGCTAATGGCAAAGTGGTGTCACAGTTCCAGACCATGGTGAAGGTGACTACCCCGCTCCCGCGAAAAATCACGGAGATAACTGGCATTAGGGACGAGGACCTGGTCCACGGCATGGAGGAGCAGGCCGCGTTCACCGTTCTAAGGGAGTTTATTGGCGACAGCGTGGTGGTGGCGCACAACGCCCCTTATGACCTAAGCTTTTTGTACGCCGCCTATCGCCGCTTTAAGATGCCCGCCACCCAGCATCCGTTTCTGGACACGCTGTCGGTGTGCCGCATGCGCCAGCCTTCGCCCAGGAGCCTAGCCGACATGTGCCGGGTGTACAATGTGCCGCTGCCCAGGTGGCACCGCGCCCTGCCAGACACCACCGCCACCTGGCACCTGTTGCACAGACTGCATGAGGAAAGCCCTGTGGACCAGCTCCTCAACAAGATAGTCATCAACCCTAAATACGGTTCGCCGCGCTGGTTGCCGCCATATGCAGAGTTGGTGCCCGGTCCCTCCTTCTTTAAACCAGAGGACGAGGCGCCAACCAACTTATAACAATCCTTGTGCAGAGCACCTAACTACAAGCGTGTTTCGCCATTTCGTTTTACCGCCGCAATCTCATGATAGAACTGTTTTTGGCCTATTTCCTGCAAAACAGGCCAAAAACAGAAAAGGGAACAGACTTATCATCTGTTCCCTTTTCTGTAAGCTATAAGTTGAAAGCGTTAAATCATCTTCACGTTCTTGGCCACGTCATTGCCTTCTTCGTCCTTGGTAATTTCAAACTCCACAAAGTCGCCTACGCGCAGTTCGGTAAAGTCTGTGTCTAGCACGTTGGTGAAGTGGAAGAACAAGTTGTTGGGCGGATATTTGATGAAACCGTACCCGTTCTTGAGGCTCATAATCTCGCCTTCGCCGTGCGTTTCTGTGATAGCGTCTGCGCTGTCTGTGATAGTGGTGACGCGCTTCTGGTCTGGCTGCACAAACAGGCGGCTCATGGCCGGGTCATTCTGGGCGATGCGTTGGTCTATGATGGTGTGCATGGCCAGTGGGTAGTTCACTTCGGCTACCAGGTCCTGCGACGGGCGCGTAGTCATGCGCTGGCCGTTGTCTGTGGTGTACTCAAACTCCCACGTCAAAGCCATAACGCGTGTACCCAAGGTGTTGATCTTGCGTACCAACGGCACATAATCTCCGTCAGAAGAAATCAAGACCATGACGTCAAAGCGCTTGTAAAAAGCCTGTTCAAAGGCTTCCAGGGCCAGCCAAACGTCTATGCCGCGTTCTTGTTTAAAGCCTTCGGGGGTGGTGCGTACGGGTAGGTAGTGGGTGGTGACGCCTTCAGACATGAGAATGTCATCAAAGACGCGGTCCCAGTACAGAGTGTCGCCGCGCTGGCTGGCGTCATAGGCGTTGAGCCTGCCCCTGAAGTAGTGGGCATCCACAATCTTGCAAAGGCGCGGGTCCATGCCCTCTTCTTCGGCCACCTGGTCTCTGATGAACTCATGCAAGCCTGATATGCTGATGCGGCGCTTGCGGTTGTGCCCGTAGGCGTAGTAGTTACTTACCTGGAGAAAGTAGTTGCCGTCATAGAAGACGCCAATCCTCACTAGTTTTTCTTGCATGTCTGTCTGTTGTTTTTGGTCTGTCAATCTGATCCGGGCAAGGGAAAACAAAACCAAGCCATGAACTGTGACGTGAAAGTGGGCAACGGACTTACAGGTTCTTCTCTGGGGGAGGAAACGGAGACAGAAACGTAGAATGGGGTGGGTTTCTGTAGATTAAATCTAATCTTCGATAAAATTAAGAATCCTATGAAATGCTATACCTTGCGTTCACACGCAGTTCAATCAATCTCTTGCTAATAGTCAGTTAACAAGGAAAGCCAATAGTTGTTTTTGTTGTCTCCAGATGCTTAGTCAGGGCATCTGGCAATGCCTTTGTCTTTATTATATACGGACTGCTTTCACAGCAGGCCGGTCACAAAAGTAAGTAACGGATTTGGGTATGACAACAAAAATATAAAAAGCCTATGTACAAGGGGTTAAGAGGTTCTCTCTAGTAGTTTCTGTTGTAAAGGGAGAATCAATTGTACAAGATAGAAGCTGGGGCAAATTCCTATCTAGGAGCTCAAAGATTAATTTCATTTTATAACACAAAAGAAAAAAACGCCTGTGTAACCATTTGGCACACAGGCGTTTTTGAGCTATTCCCTGTAAAACAGGCTAGAAACGATTACCCTTTCAAGACGCCCAACTCATGGCCTACCTCAATGAAAGCAGCGATGGCGCGGTCAATGTGCTCTTGCGTATGCTCTGCAGACAACTGAACCCTGATGCGGGCTGCGCCTTTAGCTACCACTGGGTAATAGAACCCAACTACGTAAATGCCTTTCTCCAGCATCTTCGCGGCGAAGTCCTGGGCTAGTTTGGCGTCATACAGCATTACCGGCACAATAGGGTGCACGCCCGGCTTAATGTCAAAGCCGGCGGCAGTCATTTTGTCTCTAAAATACAGGGTGTTTTTCTCCAGACGGTCACGCAGTTCAGTGCTGGAGCTCAACAAATCCAACACGGCCAGCGATGCACCTACAATAGAGGGAGCCAAGGAGTTAGAGAACAGATACGGGCGCGAGCGCTGACGCAACATGTCCACAATCTCTTTTCTACCGGAGGTAAAGCCGCCCATGGCGCCGCCCAGGGCCTTGCCCAAGGTACCCGTAATGATGTCCACGCGGCCCATTACGTTGTGGTGCTCATGCGTACCGCGGCCGGTCTTGCCAATAAAGCCGGAAGAGTGGCACTCATCGACCATGACCAACGCTTTGTATTGGTCTGCCAGGTCGCAGATTTTATCCAGCTGGGCAATGGTGCCGTCCATGGAGAAAGAGCCGTCTGTGACAATGATGCGGTGCTTGGCGTCTTGGCTTTCCTGTAGTTTGGCTTCCAGGTCGGCCATGTTATTGTGCTCATAGCGGTAGCGCTGGGCTTTACACAGACGCACGCCGTCAATGATGGACGCGTGGTTCAAGGCATCAGAGATGATGGCACTCTGCTCATCAAACAAAGGCTCAAACACGCCGCCGTTGGCGTCAAACGCAGCCGCGTACAAGATGGTGTCCTCGGTGCCCAGGAACTCGGCAATCTTGGCCTCCAGCTCCTTGTGGATGTCCTGGGTGCCGCAAATGAAACGCACCGAGCTCATGCCGTAGCCGTGGGTGTCAATGGTCTTTTTGGCGGCCTCAATCACCGCCGGGTGCGAGGAAAGGCCCAGGTAGTTGTTGGCGCAGAAGTTCAAAACCTCACCGGTCTGCTGGGTTTTAATCTCAGCGTGCTGGGGAGTGGTGATGATGCGCTCTCTTTTATATAAACCGGCGGCCTCAATGTCTGCCAGCTGTTGCTGTAAATCTGGTTGTAAGGTTTCGTACATGGTTGCTCGTTATTGGTGGTTGGTTATTGGCTCCTGTAAAGAGCGCCTTATCCTCTGTAAAAGTAATCAATCATTTGGGGTTTCCATCGCCTTCTGCTGAGGGGCTGGGTCTTTTGAAAATAGGCCTCGGCCGGGGCGTTTTGGGCGAAGGAGTTTCTTCAGGTGCACCTTCTGCACTTGGCATATCTTCCGTTTTTGGCCTATTTTCTGGATTCTGAGCCGAAAATGATACGTCCTTTGGCTTATCCTGTACAGACTCTGTGCTTAAGGCTGGTCGTTTGAAGACTGGGCGCGGCCTTGGCGGTTTGGCCGAAGGAATTACTTCAATAGTTGGTGCCTCCGGTTGCTCAGGCAAGGGTTGCTTTGAAGAAGATAGCTCTTCAGTGCTTCCCTCCCCTTTCACTTCCGCCGATGGCCTTTTAAACACCGGCCTAGGTCTGGGCGTGGCAGGTTTTGCGTCTGCGGTAGAAGTAGACACAGCTCCTGACTCAAGTTCCGTTTTTGGGCTGTTTTCTGGATTTGAGGCCAAAAACGGTTCCTGGCCATCTACCTCATCAGCCTTGGTTTCAGGGGTAGCCGCAGGACGCTTGAACACGGGTCTAGGTTTGGGCGGTTTAGGCGAATCACCCGCCGGGCTTTCTGCTTTTGGTTCGGGTGCCTTCTCTTTTGTTGGTTGGTCAGGTGCGGCGGCAGATGGCCGTTTGAAAACAGGGCGTGGTCTAGGCGCTGTGACAGGCGTTTCCGGTGCAGACTCAGATTTTTCCTCAGAAGCAGCAATTTCCTCTGCCGCTTGGGCTGGCCGCTTAAAGACCGGTCTGGGCTTGGCTGGTTTAGGGATTTCTTGCGAAACAGCTTCTTCCGTTTTCTTCTCCTCTAGCACTGACGCAGACTGTTGCGCAACTATCTCGGCAGGCTGTCTGGAAACGGGGGCTTGTTCTGAAGTAGGCTCAGCGGGTACAGCAGAAGGCGCGCGGCGGATGACCGGCTTCGGCTTGGCGGGAGCAGCAACAGCTTCTGCGGCGGATACCTGGGCCAGATGGAACCTTCGGCGAACGTCGTTGAGCACCATCTTCACCGAGTTGTAAAAACTATTGGGGTGCATTTGGGCGTATAGCGTCTGCCACTGCGCGTACCGGGGGGCATCCTCGGCCGCGAAGGCCGACTCTTCAATGCGCCGCTTAACCAGAAACTCTGAGAAGGTCATAGAGAGAGTACGCGTGGTTCTATGTTCAAAGATACAAAAGGCTAAGAGCCACGCCCATATTTTTTGATGCCCCAGATATAACGTACATTTGTTTGCTATAATTTCAACCCCGCATGACAACGACCGACGACACGATTCTGGTGATAGGCGCCTGTGGCCAATTAGGCTCTGAACTCACCCTAGAACTGAGAAAATTATACGGCAATGCCAACGTAGTGGCCGCCGACATCCAAGAACCCAAACAAGCCGACCTGCGCGACTCAGGCCCTTTTGCCATTGCCGACGTGCTGGACGCCACTCGCTTGGCAGATCTGTTCGCCCAATACAAGTTCAAGCAGGTCTACCATCTGGCGGCCATTCTTTCTGCCACCGGTGAGAAGAACCCCAAGTTTGCCTGGAAACTCAACATGGACGGCCTCATCAATGTGCTGGATTTGTGTCTGGAGCATAAAGTAGAGCGCGTGTACTGGCCTTCGTCTATTGCCGTCTTCGGGCCAAACACGCCGCGCCAAGACACCCCGCAACATACCGTCATGGACCCCAACACGGTGTACGGCATTAGTAAGCAGGCTGGTGAGCGCTGGTGCGAATACTACTTTGAGAAATACGGCCTGGACGTGCGCAGCTTGCGCTACCCAGGTTTGATTGGTTGGAAAGCGCTTCCGGGCGGAGGTACCACAGACTACGCCGTGGACATTTATCACCAAGCTTTGGACAAAGGCACCTATGAGTGTTTCTTGAGCGAAGGCACCTACCTGCCCATGATGTACATGTCTGACGCCATCAAAGCCACGCTGGATTTGATGCACGCCCCGGCCGAGAAAGTGAAAGTACGTTCAAGCTACAACCTGAGCGCCATCAGCTTCTCGCCGAAGGAGATTACCGCTAGCATTCAGCGTCATTTGCCAGACTTCACCATCACCTATAAGCCAGACAGCCGCCAGCAGATAGCAGACTCCTGGCCGCAGAGCATTGATGACAGCGCCGCCCGCCAAGACTGGGGCTGGCAACCAGAGTTTGAACTGGACACCATGACCGATGACATGCTCCTGAACCTAAAGCAAATGCGCACCGAAGCGGTGGAGAAGTAAGAAGCAGATAAGTACATACAGATATAAGAATCCCTGCTGAAGCAAGACTTCGGCAGGGATTCTTTGTTTTTGCCCTGTTTTCCAGAAAACGGCTCAAAAACAAACATTTCAAATTTTCCTGACCCAAGCCTCTAGACTCAGAAGGCAAGACTTTTAGAAAAACCTTTCCAGCTACAATTCAGTTAGAAATCGCGGCGGCTTCAGGCGCGCAAGGGCTATGATTGTAAACACGCATGAGAAAGGCTGGGAGGTTATCTACCAACAGGCGCACGCCTTGCTGGCCGCCGAGCTTGGCTTTGCCTGGCGAGTGGCAGACCGGCCTTTGCACTTCATGAAAACCTTGGCTGCCATTGCCCAGCATGATGACGGTCAAAAGGACTGGACGAGCAGTTACTACCTCACCGCGGCTGGGGCGCCCGCTAACTTCACGCAGCTGCCTTTCTCTCTGGAACAGGCGCAGCAGGTTATGAAGGAAGCCAAGTTCCAGGGGCACTGGCGAAGTCTGCTCACCAGCATGCACCTGTCCTTTCTGCATGAGAACGTGCGCGGGCAACATAAAACCTGGGACGCCTTTTTAGACGAGCAACTAGCCTTGCAGGGCACCTGCCGCAGACAACTAAAAATCAACAAAAGCCAGGCGCAGTACGCGTATGACTTCATGCAATGGTGTGACCGGTTCTCTTTGATTCTCTGCCGCCGCGAACTCCCCGAAATGGAGCGCGCCCTGGAGATAAGCCAAGGCCCTGACGGCGTAAAATATGAAGTTAAGCAGTTGACCAGCGGTGAGGTGCAGGTACACCCGTGGCCGTTCCAAGACAAGGAACTGGAAGTAAGCGTTGAGGCCTGTTATCTTGCGCAGCTGCGCTTCTCTAATGCCAAAGAGTTGGCCAAAGCCTTACAAGAGGCGCCCGTGAACCTGCTTAGTTGGAAGATCATTCCGCGCTAAGCACGGTCCGTGCCATCTAGGCAGAAGACAATTTCAAGGACTCTGTGGCACCTAACGTATAATCTCAACCTCTCTGGGCTATCCTCGTTAGAAAAAGAAGATTACCCACTAATAAAACAATGGCCATACAAACGTCTTCTGACGCAGAGCTGCGATCAATTATATTTAAGAAGGAACGGGTGCTTGTGAAATTCATTGATGACCAATGCGCCATCTGCAAGCAACTGGCTCCTGCTTTAGAGAGGTTCGCGCGAGACCCCAAATACCAAGGCATCACCTTTCTGCGCATGGAAGCCTCAGAAAACCCCGTGTCCAGCAAGGAGGTGAAACTGACCGGTACCCCCTTCTTCGCTACGTATTACAACGGTACGCTCAAGCACTGCGGCCTGGTCTCCAATGAAGAAGATGTGAAAGCGCTGCTAGACTCGCTGCTTACTTGTTGTGACTAATGCAGTTTGGCTTTTCATTTAACCGCGCCTAGAAGCTTCACCTCTTGGGGTTTAGCCGTATCTTTGGGCATGCGTGTACCGTTTCCTGTTTTCTTCTGGAGTGTGTTGGGCCTAACCTGGATGTCGGGTTGCCAGTCCAATACATCGTTTTCTACCCAGGCCCCTACCGCCGCCGCTGTCACGGAGCAGCCGATGCCCGAGCGCCGCGTGTCTACCATCAACCTGCCGGTCACCTTGCCTACCTTTTTGCTGGAGCAGATGCTGAACGAGCAGTTTACGGGCGTGGTCTACCAAGACGATGACATCACAGATGATGACATGGCCGTGAAAGTGACCAAGACCGGCCCCATCAAACTCAAAGCTGAGTTCAGCAAACTCTATGTGGAGGTGCCTCTACGCATCTGGGCCAAAGGCCGCTGGCAATGGACCGCCTGTGAGCTGTGCAAAAACATCCAGAAGTCTGAGGAAACCGAGTTTGACATGGTGGTGCGCACTGAGAGCCGCCTGCAGATGCTGCCCAACTACCAGATTAAAAGCTATACCACCGGTGACTTCTCCTGGGGAGCGCGCAAACCCACCATTTCCCTGGGCCCGTTGAACATTAACTTGGCCCCGTTTATTGAGCCCAAGCTGAAAGCCCAGATAGCGCCGCTGCTCAAACAACTGGACAGCCAACTACAACAGCAACTCAACCTGCAGAGCTACCTCACCGAGGCCTGGCGCCAGCTGCAGCAACCGCTGTCTGTCCATGACGCCTACAACGCCTGGCTCACGGTAGAACCCAAGGCCATTAGAATCACGCCACTGGAGCTGCAGAAAAACCAACTAAGCTTGAACGTGGGCATTGATGCGTTTATCTCGGTGACCACCGGCAAAAAACCTACCCAGACGCTGCAGCCACAGCTTCCGGCTTTTACCCCGGTGCGCACCCTGCCGCAAGAGGCCCAGATTGCCGTCACTACAGACCTGCCCTACACCTACCTCACGCAGATGGCGCAGAAAGAAGTGAGAAACCAGACTTTTAAATTTGAGGAAGGCAAGCACCAGCTCACCATCCATGACATTGACATCAGTGGGACGGGGTCTAAACTGTTGCTGGCCCTGGACCTAAGCGGAAGCGCCAAATCTGGTTTCATCACCAAGAAGTTTCAGGGAAAGGTCTACTTACAGGGCACGCCCTTTTATGAGGCCGCCAGCCAAAGCATCAAGGTGAAAGACCTCCAGTACGAAGTCAAAACCCGCGACCAGCTCCTGAACACCGCCAACTGGCTGCTGCAAAACAAATTCAGGACGCAGCTAGAAAGCCAGATGACCGTCTCCATCAAGGACCAGATGGCCTCCATCAAACAAGGATTGCAGGACGGGCTCAAAGAAAACCGGTTGCACCAGCACGCGCTCATGCGCGGCAGCGTCCTTTCCTTTGCGCCAGATACGCTGTTCCTCACTCCCACCGGCATCAGGGCCCTGTTCAACGCCTCGGGCAAGGTGGCGCTGTCTTTAGATTAATTCAACGGTAAGATCATTTCCATAAAACTCCCCTTCGGTGTCTACACTTTTGGGGAGTTTTCGTTTTCGGGCTATTTCTTGGAAAACAGGCCAAAAACGGAGACAGAGTCTGCAGATATTGTCTAACTACTTGGGTATAAGTTTCTTTCAACACGACTAACATAGGACGGAACAGCACGCATTGGTGATTCTATTCTATTCTGAATTTAACCATGGCTTCTGGTTCACGTAAGGGGTAAAGCAACTAATATTACGTTTTTCCATTATTCGCCTATGGCTAAATATACATTTAAGGACATCTTCTCGCTGGTGAAGGACTCGGCGGGACAGTTTATGGAGAACAACTCGCTGCGTTTGGCGGCGGCGTTGGCGTATAACACCATCTTCTCGTTGCCCCCGTTACTGTACATTGTGATAGCTACGGCGGGATATTTCTTCGGGGAGAAAGCCGTGTCTGGGCAGTTGTATGACCAGCTGAACGAGTTTATTGGCAATGACGCCGCCTTGCAACTAGAAGAGTCCCTCAAAAACGTGAAGGTAGAAGGCGGTAGCACCGTGGCCACCTGGATAGGGATTGCCACCCTGATTTTTGCCTCTACCACCATCTTTGTGACCCTGCAAGAGTCTCTCAACAACGTCTGGAACCTGAAGACCAAACCCAAAAATGGCATGCTCAAGCTGGCCATGGACCGCATCCTCTCCTTCGGGATGATCTTGAGCGTGGCTTTCTTGCTGCTGGTGAGTTTGGTGATCAGCGCCTTGCTGGGCGTCTTGACCGAGTACCTGCAGCAGCTGTTGCCGGGCATTGCCGTCTTCTTCATCTACCTGCTGGACTTTGTAGTGTCCATGGGGTTTATCACGCTGCTGTTCGCGCTTATTTATAAATACTTGCCAGACGCCATCATACGGTGGCGCGACGTGTGGGTGGGTGCCATGGTTACCGCCTTCCTGTTTTTGCTGGGCAAATACCTCATTGGCTGGTATATTGGCCAGAGCGATTTGGGCAGTACCTACGGGGCCGCTGGTTCCATTGTCATTCTGCTTACGTGGGTGTATTACTCGTCCTTGATTGTCTTTTTTGGCGCCGAAGTCACCCAGCAGTACGCTGACCGGTTCGGCCAGCCCGTGGTGCCCAACCATAACTCGGTGCGCATTGAGGTGCGCGAGGTACCATACGCAGACTCAGATGAGGCTAAGGCTGGACGTCCGCCTGCAGAAGGCAGGTTCAGGAGCTAACTCGTTTTTGCTTTAATTTCCATAAAACGGCCCAGAAACGGAAATAAACCTCCGTGGTTTCTGGGCCGTTTGCTATTTTTGCGGCCTATTCCTTCCCCCTATGGCCGCTGGCATCCATCACCTTGAATTCTGGGTTTCTGACCTCTCCCGCTCCTTTCCGTTTTACCAAGGCTTGTTCCAACGCATAGGCTGGACCCAGCTCAACCACTTTTCCTTCGCCACTAAAAGCTGTGACTTTTACCTGATAGAGAAGCCCGGCATGGTGCGGCAGGATGCAGTGGGCGTTCGGCATGTATGCTTCCAGGCAGAGGATGAGGCCATGGTACATGCAGTGGGTGCTTACTTGAAGGAGATTGGCGCCGACATCGTTAGAGGTCCCGTAGTGATGGACTATTCTGAAGGGTACCTCACCGTTGACTTCCGGGACCCAGATGGCTATGTGCTGGAAGTAGCCTACACACCTCACCACAGCTTCGCGCCTTGAGCAGATATTTTCAACCTTAATGACACATAACTCCTTCATTATCTATTGCTTATCCTTCTTCTTAAGAATTCGCAAAAAACAATGAACCAATCTTCGGGTTATTTCATTTTGGCAGTAGGAAATCTAAATCATATAATTTATTTTAGAAGAACATAGGGGTAAAACAAGATTTAGAGGTCACCATAAAAGAAGGTTGTGGGGCCATGTTAAGGCAGCTTTTCTCCATGTTTTCCGTATAAGATTACCATCCCCTAGTATTTCTGATTCATTTTTCAACTCTGGTATGCGGCGGCTCTTAATGCTCCTCTTCTTCTGTCCGTTATGGACGTATGCTTGCCAAGGCAAACTTGAGCCAGATACCCCGCGCGTAACAGCCAGCAATAACAAACCTAAAAAGGCCGCAGCCAGACCGGCTCCGCAGCGCTTCTACAACAACACCTTAGCGGTAGATGCCTTCTACCAGAAAAACGAGTTCAACCTGGAGTCTAACCCCGAAGTGCGCCGAGCGGCAGATTTCATCTCTAACCCGTTTTTGTTAGAGCCAGAGCCAGCTCTTAAGCATTATGTGGCGCAGGTAAAGTCGCGCTACAAGATTGTGCGGGACACGGTGGCCAACCTGCACAACGCCAAATACATTGACACCCTATTCCACCTAAACTTTGACTCCAGCACGGTAGAACTGTATTACCCTGTGTACACGCAGCAGTACCTACTTTCTTACGCCGATGTAAAGAGCCAGAACCTGACCCTGCGCAACGGCATCAAAGTAGGTATGACCCGTGATGAGCTCATCCAGAAACTGCAAGGCTACAAGCTCTACATCAAAGAGCAGAAGAACGTGATTGAGGTCTGCGACTGGGAACGAAACTCCTGGCTGCGCTTCCATCTCTCCAAAGGCCGCGTGACCAGCATCCAGTATGAGGGGTATGTGGACTAGCTTCAATTAAAAACTATGAATTTGAAATCGGGGTGTGCCTTAATGGTATCCTCGATATAAAGGAAAATGGACTAGGCGAACCAATGCGGTTCGCCTAGTCCATTTTTGACCTATTTTCAGGGAAACAGGCCAAAAACGGCTACTCTCCTCCTCCCAACTTTCCCTTGCTAAGCCACAACCTCGCTCCCAATTCATACTTTCTAGATTTTAATCTCTAATTTTAAATATGGCTTTGGAGGTTAGACAGACAAGAGACGGCTCTACTACATTATTTGTACCTGAGTTGAATGAGCATTACCACTCAGTGCACGGGGCCTTGCAGGAGAGCCTGCATGTGTTCATTAAGATGGGCCTGGAAGATGCCTTGACGCGTACAGCCACTGTGCGCATTCTGGAAGTGGGCTTCGGGACGGGCCTCAATGCCTTGCTCACCTTGCAGCATACGCTGGCCACCAAAGCCGAGGTAGTTTATGACACGCTGGAGAAGTACCCGCTTTCAATGGAGATGGTAAACCAGTTAGGCTTTGACAAATTCATCCTCAACCCAGAGCTGCTGGACTTCTTCACGCCGTTGCACGCCGAGCCTTGGGAACAGCCCGTGGCCATCACACCGCAGTTCATGCTCCGCAAACTGGAAACCGATTTAGAGGCCTTCGCCCCGGCGCCAGAGAGCTATAATTTGGTGTATTTTGACGCCTTCGCGCCAGAGAAACAGCCGCACCTCTGGACGGACGCCATCTTCCAGAAGATGTATGATGCCTTAGCACCCGGCGGGACCCTGGTCACCTACTGCGCCAAAGGCAGCTTCAAGCGCAGCCTCAAAGCGGCCGGTTTCAAAGTAGAGGCTTTGCCGGGCCCTCCGGGCAAGCGTGAGATGACCCGCGGGGGCAAACCAACCTAGTAACAATCCATTAAATACTTGTAAAAAACTGAGAGGCAGGCCATAATTAAAGAGAATGTGGCCATGGTGTTGTATATTCCTGCATACAAACTAACAACTCCACGTTTTACATGAAAACCCTTTATTTCCTGGCGGCCTTTCTACTGGCTGGCTTGGGGTTACAGGCCCAAACGGCTGGGCAACAGGCCAAAGGCAATTATCAGCTGGCGGCCCGCTTCTCCCCAAAAAAATTAGAAAAGATCATCTTCACCACCAACCTGGACCCACACTGGCTTAAGAAGACGGATCAGTTCTGGTACCAATATGAGACCACCAACGGTAAGAACTGGTACGTGGTGGACCCGGCTACCAAGAGCAAGCGCGCCATCTTTGACCTGGACAAAGTAGCGGCGGCCATCACGGTGATTGTAAAAGACCCATTTGACGCCCAGCATTTGCCCATTGAGAACCTCAAGTTCACCGAGGATGAGAAAAGCGTGCAGTTTGAGGTGAAAAGCTCTGTAGATGTGGTGAAGAAAGACCGCATTGACAAAAAGGCCGCCGACTCTCTAGAGAAGAAAACGCACTACTTCCAATACAACCTGGCCACTCGTCAACTGACGGAGTTGAAGGACTACCAAAAACCGAAGCGCAAGCCGATGTGGGCGTCCATCTCTCCAGACCAGAAGTTCATCATCTTTGCCAAGAACTTTAACCTGTACTGGATGGACAAGGCCAACTATGAGAAGGCCTTGAAGAACGAAAAGGACTCTACCATTGTGGAGCACCAACTGACCAAAGATGGCGTGGAGTTCTACAGCTACGGCGGTGACTCTAACGGTGAGACCAACGTAGAGCAGGAGAAAAACAAAAACAACCGCAAGCCTACGTTTGTGCTATGGTCCCCAGACTCCAAGCAATTCATGCTCACCCGCACAGACTCGCGCAAGGTGAAAGACCTATGGGTGATTCATAACACGGCGGCAGGCCGTCCGGCGCTGGAAACCTACAAGTACCAGATGCCCGGCGAGAAGGAAGCACCTATCAGGGAGATGGTGTTGTTCAACTTCGCAGAGAAGACCCACAAGAAAATCAACACGGCCGCTTTCAAGGACCAGGAGGTTTCTGTATGGCCAGCCCCGGCTAAGCAAAGCTCAAGAGATGATGAGTTCCGTCCAAACGTATGGCACGGCACGGCCAACAAAGTGTACTTCACCCGCACCAGCCGTGACTTAAAGAAGATTGACGTTTGCGTATTAGACATTCCGGCTGGCACCGTGAAGCCGTTGATTGAAGAGCGTTTCAATACCTATGTAGAAGTGTCCAGAGTAGGTCTGGTGAACGGTGGCAATGAGATGATTCATTGGTCTGAGCGTGACGGCTGGGGCCATTTCTACCTGTATGACGGTAACGGAAAATTGAAGAACCAGATTACGTCTGGTCCTTTCCACACCGAGGAACTGGTTGCCATTGATGAGAAAGCCCGCGTGTTGTATTTCTCGGCCAACGGCCGCGAAGCCAAGGAAGATCCGTACTTCATGCACCTGTACCGCATCAACTTTGACGGTTCTGGTTTGAAGCTCTTGAACAAAGGCGATTTTGACCACAACATGAGCCTAAGCGACAGCCGCCGCTACTTCGTGGACAATTTCTCTAGAGTGAACACCGTACCGGCAGCCGCTTTGTATGACAACAACGGCAAGAAAGTGATGGACCTGGAGAAATCTGACTTCTCCCGCTTAATGACCACAGGCTACAAATTCCCGGAGCCGTTCAAGGTGAAGGCAGACGATGGCGTGACGGATTTGTACGGCGTTATGTACAAGCCCTATGACTTTGACTCTACCAAGAAATACCCTATCATCCAATACATCTACCCAGGCCCGCAAACCGAGGCCGTAAACAAGGCCTTCAGCCGCGGCATGGACCGCGTAGACCGTTTGGCCCAGCTTGGCTTTATTGTGATTACCGTGGGGAATCGTGGTGGTCATCCGGCCCGTTCTAAGTGGTACCACACCTACGGTTACGGCAACCTACGCGACTACGGCTTGGCAGACAAGAAAGCCGCCGTAGAGCAGTTGGCAGACGAGCATCCATACATTGACGCGAACCGAGTAGGCATCACCGGCCACTCGGGTGGTGGTTTCATGTCTACCGCCGCCATGTTGGTATACCCAGACTTCTTTAAAGTGGCCGTTTCTGGCGCGGGTAACCATGAAAACAACATCTACAACCGCTGGTGGTCAGAGAAACACCATGGCGTGAAAGAAGTGATTACCGCCAAAGGAGATACTACCTTCCAGTACTCTATTGACAAGAATCCAGACTTGGCCAAAAACTTGAAGGGTCGCTTGCTATTGACCCATGGCGATGTGGACAACAACGTGCACCCAGCCAACACCATCAGAATGGCCAACGCCCTGATGAAGGCCAACAAGCGCTTTGACTTTGTCATGATGCCCGGCCAACGCCACGGCTACGGCGACATGACCGAATACTCTTTCTGGATGACGGCTGACTATTTCACCAAGTACCTGCTGGGTGACTTCTCACAGCCCGTTGACATCACAGAGATTAACCGCGATTTAGAGCAAAACAACAAGGCTGGCACCGGCGCACGCCGCGCAACACCCGAAGACGAGGAATAAACTCCTTTTCTTACTCTGATTAAAAAGCCAGTAGCCGTTAAACGCTACTGGCTTTTTGCTTTTAATCTACCCAGGCGCCAGAAATGCGTATGCAACTGGAAATACCCGTGGCCTATGAAAAAGCTCTTCTCCTGTATTTGCCTTGTGCTCCTATTTGGATGTTTCTCCTGCTCCAGAGACAACAACACCCAGTATGAGTCTGTGCCTGTGGTAGAATCTGACAACCAAGTGTTAGGCGTTTCCTCCAAGGCTAAGTATCAGGTGTTTATGGCTAAGTTGCCGATAATGCCACTACCCTTCACCGCCAAGTGTGGGTTCAAATATGATGAGGCCAAGACCCCAGACTCCACTACCGTAGGCAAATATGTAAAGGAGTTTGAGAAGGTCTACAAGAAGATACAGGTGAGCCCCAACGTAGAGGCTATCTTGGCCATCTATCCCACAGACGACCTTCTGCCCCGCCTCAGGACCTTTGACCACCAGGGTGCCGTCCTGGACGAGCAGGACCTCAAGTTCAACCCCTGCGGCGAGGAACCCGGCTTTCAGCACAGCGAGCAGCTCACCATCCAGAAAGACCTCACCATTGTGGTTCTGGACAGCACCGCCCGCTGGCAGTTTGACGCCGCCTACCAGGAGATTCCCAAAACCAGAAAGCTCACCGTAACCAAAAAAATCTTTAAAGTACTGGACTCCGGCGAAATCATAGAAGTCAAGTAAGACCTGATTTTTGTCCGTACTTTTGCCCTTCGCTCTAGTCAACCTGTATATGAAAGAATTCAAGAAATACTTCATCGTGCCTGCCTCACCAAAAGAGGTCTACGAAGCCCTTACCAACCCCACCGTTCTGGAAACCTGGACCGGCGACCCCGCAGAAATGTCCACCACCCCCGGCTCTGAATTCTCACTTTGGGAAGGCAGCATCGTCGGCAAGAATCTGGAATTCGAGCAAAACCGGAAGATTGTGCAGCAATGGTATTTCGGGGAGCAGGAAGAACCCTCCATTGTCACCATCAAAACCCACGCCCACAAACTAGGAACCTCTCTGGAGGTGAAGCAGACCAACATCCCTGATGAGGATTATGAAGACCTGGTAGAAGGCTGGGAAGAAAGCTACGTAGGCAACCTCATCACTTTCTTTGAAGGATAATTTCTTTAGTCCCGAGTCGCGAGTTCTGAGTCACGAGTCAATCTTAGTAACCCCATTTTTGACCTTTTTCCCAGAAAACAGGTCAAAAACGGGGTTTGCTGGTTAAATGCTTACCCGCCCATTCCACTTCCCATTTTTCCTTCTCCTCTTTGTCATCCTGAAAGGACCTTGTGGGCGAACTAGACATGCGTGTCATTTAACGCTAATACTGCCTAAACACTGATTTTCTTTGTAGAGACAACGGCACTGCCTTGTCTCTCACGCATCTCTTTCTTCTGCTAGTTTAATCAGGTGATGTAAACACCCCTCTGCTAAGCTCCGCTCGCTACCTCAAACTCTCGTTTGGGCAATCCTCAAGGGGAGAATTGGTGTTGGTGGCAATATTGCGATGTAGATGATTTTTCTAGTGTCTACTTTCAGGAAAAACGGTATATCTGAGTCGGAGTAATCACCGCATCCAAAGTCAAGTCCAAGGGATGGACGTCTTCAATCTGGGGGATGGGTGGCTCTAGAGACAAACCTTGTTTTTGGCTTGATTTGGGTAAAAGAGCCAGAAAACGGTCATAGAAGCCTTTGCCGTATCCCACGCGATGACCCTGCAAGTCAAAGGCCAACAGCGGCACCAGCACCAAGTCAATCTCCTCTTCTGAAATCTGTTGCGCCTGCACGGGCTCGGGGATTCCCCATTTATTGACAAGCAGCTGGGTGGTGGGCGTAAGCAGGTAGTGCGTCATGCTGCAGTCCTCCAGATGCGAGACAGACGTGGCCACCCGAACCTCCGGAAACTCAGTCCACAGCCTATGAATGATGTGCCAGGTATTGATTTCGCGATGCTGTTGGATAGGCAGAAACACGTGCACCGTCTGCCCGGCGCGTGGGGCAAAGGCCTCGAAAAACCGGTCGGACAGTTGCTGACTGAGCTCCTCCACTTCGGCCTCAGAGAGGCTGCGGCGCTTGGCGAGGTAGGCTTTCCTGAGGTCAGACTTGCGCATGGATTAGTCTTCCTGCAACACAGTGAACTGGTGCGCGAACGGCTGGAACGCCTCTACCAAATGCTGGATGAAGTCTGGGTTGTTGGTCTGGTATGACAGCAGATTGTCCACGCGCTCCTGTAGCACCCCCGTCGGGAAGAGTTTGTCTTTGAGGTTGGCCAGTTGGTTGTAGGCCGTGTCATTCTTGTTCTCGATGGCTTTGTTCAGCTTCTTCTCCAGCATCTGTAGGCTTTGGCTGGCCTTCTGCGCCTCTGCGCCGACGGCTTTCACCAGCGTGGGGTCAATGCTTTGGGCCAGCTCTTCTACCTGCTTGTACGCGGTTTCCAACGCGTGGCGTTGGGCTTCCAGGCTCAGTTCTTCCTGATTCAACAGTTCGGCCAGTCGCTTCTTCAACTCAGGCATTTCCCTGAACATCTCCAAAGGCGTAAGCCCTAGCTTCTCCAAACGCTGGGCGTTGGGCTTGGTCAGGTACATGGCCGAGTTGCGTAACATCACCGCCGGGAACGGCACTTGGAACGCCTCAAAAATCCCTTTCAACTGAAACCAGTACGCCACTTCGGCGCCGCCGCCAATGTAGGCTAGGTTGGGCAGCACCATTTCCTGATACAAAGGCCGCAACACCACGTTCGGGCTGAAGCGCTCTGGATGCTCTTGCAGGTGTTGCAAGATTTCTGCCTCGGTGAAAACCAAAGGAGTGTTCAAGACTTTATAATGACCGTCTTCCTGCACAATGCGTTCGCGCAGTTGGTTATCCAGGTAGAACAGGTTAATCTCACGGGTCATGACCTGCGGCTTGTAGCCTTGGGCTTGCAGAGCCTCATTGGTGCGGGTGATGGCTTTATAGGAGGCCTGCTCCGTCAGTTCTTTCTGCGCTGCGGGGATAAACAGTCTCTTAAAGGCAGGGCTGTCGCCGTCTATGCAGACCACGCCGTACGCCCCAAACAGACCGGTGACAATCTTGCGCGTAGCCTCGGCTAGGGTGGAGCTGTTGGTATAGGCTTCCTCAAACAGTTCGTACTGCTCTGGCAGGGCGTCCAGGATTTCATTCAGGCCATCGGTGGCAAACCGCCCCACGGCGCCTTTCTCCTCGCTCTCCCAGGTATACGTCTTCCCGAAGAGCGTGAAATGGTTCACCTCCGCAAAGTCATGGTCCTCGGTGGCCATCCAATACACAGGCACAAACGTCTGGTCTGGGTAGGCTTGCTGCAGCGCGCGGGCGGCAGTGATGGCCGTCACAATCTTGTAGATGAAGTACAGCGGACCGGTGAAGATGTTGAGCTGATGGCCGGTGGTGATGGTATAAGTCTGCTCCTGGCTTAGCGCCGAGATGTTGGCCTGCACCGCCTCTGGCACCTCTACGCCTTGGTACTGGCGCTGTAGTTCCTCTACCAGAACCTGGCGCTGGGCGGCTGGGTACTGGCGCTCTTCCATAATCTTGGAGAAGGCAGACACCTCAGGAAAATGCTGGTAGAAGGGCTGGAGCTTGGCATCTCTGTTGAGATAATCCACAACCAATTTAGAGAAGGCACCGGTGGCGCTATAGTCAATACAAGAAACTTTCATACGGGGAGCGGTCGTCGTTTTTTAACAACCTGCGCTGCAAAGGTAAACGCTATTTTGAGATTTGCGTTCGGTCTTGTCGGTCTGCCTCCTTAGAACTGGTTCCTTGCAGGAAACCAACAAAAAAACCTCACAAAGCACGGGGCTCTGTGAGGTTCTATACTTTCGTTTTCGGCCTGATTTCTGGAAACTAAGCCAAAAACGGATTATTCTGAAACAGCGTCTGCCGTGGCAATGTGCTTGGACTCATGCACGCCGCTAACCACTTCGCCGTACAGGTCAAAGTCAGAAGAATCCGTGATTTTCACGTTGGCGAAGTCTCCCAGACGCACATAGGCGCTGTCTGCGGGCACCAATACTTCATTGTCTACCTCTGGAGAGTCATACTGGGTACGGCCCACGTAGTAGCCGCTCTCCTTGCGGTCAAACAGAACCTTATAGGTGTTGCCTACTTTAGCCTCGTTCAACTCCATGGAGATGCCCTGCTGTAGTTCCATTATGGTATCGGCGCGCTCCTGCTTCACCTCATCTGGCACGTTGTCCTCCAGGCTGAAGGCGTGCGTGTTCTCCTCATGCGAGTACGTGAAGATACCCAGACGGTCAAAGCGTGACTCCTCCACCCACTGGTACATCTCCTCAAAATCCTTCTGCGTCTCACCGGGGTGACCGGCAATCAAGGTAGTTCTAAGCGCAATGTCTGGCACGCGCTGACGGATGGTGTCTACCAGCTCCAGCGTACGGCGCTTAGAGATACCGCGGCGCATGGTCTTGAGCATATTGTCTGAGATGTGCTGCAAAGGCATGTCCAAGTACTTGCAGATGTTAGAGCGCTCGGCCATCACATCCAAAGCATCCATCGGGAACTGGGACGGGTAGGCGTACTGCATTCTAATCCACTCAATGCCGTTCACATCTGACAAACGCTGTAGCAGTTCGGCTAGCTTGCGCTCACCGTAGTGCTGTAAACCGTAATAGGTCAGGTCTTGGGCAATAAGAATAAGTTCTTTGGTACCCATGTTGGCCAAGCGCGTGGCTTCCTTCACTAGCTCCTCCATGGGGCGGTCCATGTGCTTGCCGCGCATCAAGGGGATGGCGCAGAACGAGCAGGGACGGTTACAGCCCTCAGCTATTTTAAAGTAGGCGTAGTGCTTAGGGGTGGTGATTAAGCGCTCACCTATCAATTCATGCTTGTAGTTGGCCTCCAGTGTTTTCAATAACTGCGGCAACTCCATGGTACCAAAAAAAGCGTCTACCTGCGGAATCTCGGCTTCCAGGGAATCTTTGTAGCGTTGAGAAAGGCAACCGGTCACGTAGAGTTTGTCAATGGCGCCAGCGTCTTTGGCATCTGCGTAGCGCAGAATGGTGTCAATAGACTCCTGCTTGGCATTGTCAATGAAGCCGCAGGTGTTCACAATGATGATGTTGGCGTCGTCTTTCTCAGAGTCATGCACTACATCAAACTCATTGGCCTGCAACTGGCCCATCAGCACCTCTGAGTCTACCAGATTTTTGGAGCAACCCAGGGTGATAACGTTGTATTTGTCTTGTTTAAGGGATCTTACTTTCACGTGCCTTCTACTTTAGCCTGTTGTCTTTGATGGAAGGGCAACAACCAAACAGGCTCTTTTGGTTTAGTCTGCGCCCAATAAACTAGATATTTAAAAGAGAAAACGGCTGTAAGCCTGCTTTCTGTGTCTTGTCTTCTTTGCTATTTTGACCCAGCCGAGTGACTGCGCCAGAAGTAACTATTTCCTTTTCGGCCTCTTTTCTGGAAAACAGCCTAAAAACGGCTTATTTGTTTTTGGAGAACAGAGAGTCCACAAATTCGCGCTTGTCAAACACCTGCAGGTCCTCTACGCGCTCCCCTACACCAATGTACTTGACAGGAATCTTGAACTCGTCTGAGATGCCAATGATGACGCCTCCTTTGGCCGTTCCGTCCAATTTGGTTACCGCTAAAGCAGTTACTTCGGTGGCTTTGGTGAACTCACGGGCTTGGATGACCGCATTTTGACCGGTGCTACCGTCTAAGACTAGCAACACCTCATGCGGCGCGGCGTCAATGACTTTCTGCATCACGCGCTTGATTTTAGTAAGCTCGTTCATGAGACCCACCTTGGTGTGTAGACGACCGGCGGTGTCAATGATAACTACGTCAGCGCCCATCTCCACGCCTTTCTTCACGGCGTCATATGCCACAGAAGCCGGGTCTGTGTTCATGCCGTGGTCCACTACCGGAATGCCCACGCGGTCTCCCCAAATTTTGAGTTGGTCCACAGCGGCAGCCCTAAACGTATCACCCGCACCCAACACTACCTTCTTACCAGCCTTGTGGAACTGGGAGGCCAGCTTACCAATGGTGGTGGTCTTGCCCACGCCGTTTACGCCCACTACCATAATCACGTACGGCTGTCCGCCGGTGTCTGGAAGGGTGAAGTCAGCGGCAATCCCGCCCTTGTTCTCTTCCATGAGCTCCATAATCTCTTCGCGCAGGATGCGGTCCAGGTCAGAAGTGCCCACGTATTTGTCACGGGCTACGCGTTTCTCAATGCGCTCAATGATTTTGACGGTGGTCCCAATCCCCACGTCTGCGTGCACCAGCACCGTCTCCAGCTCATCCAAGACCTCCTCGTCCACTTTGGACTTACCCACCACCGCTTTGCTAAGCTGGTCCAGGAAACTGGTCTTGGTTTTCTCAAGGCCTTTGTCCAGAGATTCTTTTTTGTCTTTACTGAAGAAACCGAAAAGTGCCATAGCGGTGGGTGGGAACGGTTAGGATAGGTTGGAAGTAAAAAGGGTCGAATACCAAAAAAGTCCCTGGTATGGAGGGACTTTTACAGGTATATCTTGATTGCGATATAAGGCAATTATTTTTTAAGAGCGTCTTGAACTTGGTCAATCGGCACCATCTCTTCTCTAAAAGTGTAAGCGCCAGTCTTAGGAGACTTAACTGCTTTAATCACCTTCGCCCAGTCTTTACCAGTGGCGGTCTTTAGGGTTGCTACTACTTTCTTAGCCATGGTTATTTAATTTCTTTATGAACGGTAACTTTCTTCATGAAAGGATTGAATTTCTTCATCTCCATACGCTCAGGAGTGTTCTTTCTGTTTTTGGTAGTGATATACCGAGACATGCCAGGTACGCCGGAGTTTTTCTGCTCAGTGCACTCCAAAATCACCTGAACTCTATTGCCTTTAGCTTTCTTTGCCATCGCGAAGTTGATTTTTTATTTAGGACTGCAAATATACAGCCTTAGTTACTTAATTACAAATACGATACTACTTTTTTAGTCAAGTATCACCTAATGCCCGCGGCACAGCTTCCTAACCTTTTGCAAAGCTACCATTTTTGCGCTATTTCTGCTAAAACAGGCCAAAAACGGTGGACTTTATTCTTCTATTTTAACACCGGCAGTTTGAAATCATCCAGCGCACTTGGCTTTGCCATGGTGGCTTCAATGTCTTTCACGGTTCTGGGCGCGCCTTTGGACAGGTTTTCCCAGCCAGTGTTGGTGATGAGGATATCGTCTTCAATGCGCACGCCTATACCCCACCATTTCTTGTCCACGGGGCTCCCCTCCGGGATATAGATGCCGGGCTCCACCGTGATGACGGTATTATGTTTAAACGGCCCGTAAGAGCCTCTGTCATGCACGTCCAGCCCCAGGTAATGGGACACACCGTGCATGGTGTAGCGGCGGGCCTCTTCCGGTTTCTTGATGATGCCTAGTTTAATCAAACCCTCGGCCATCACCTTCTGAGCGGCCTCATTAGGTGCCTGAAAGGAGTTGCCCACTTTGCACTGCTGGAAACCGGCTTCCTGCGCGGCGTACACCAGTTCATAAATCTGCTTCTGCTCAGGGGAGAATTTGCCGTTGGCCGGAATAGTGCGGGTCACATCGGCGGTGTAGCCATGGTACTCAGCGCCCAGGTCCATCAAAAGCAGGTCATTGCCAATGCGTGGCTTCTCATTCTCAATGTAGTGCAAAATGCACCCGTTGTTGCCAGCCCCTACAATAGAGGGATAGCCTTCATATTCGGCGCCGTATTTCTTGTAGACGTACTCATGAATGCCCTGTATCTCGGTTTCGGACATGTCTGGCTTGGCGGCTTTCATTACCTCCACCTGCCCAATAGCCGACATGGCGATGGCTTTGCGCAACAGCACCAATTCTTCCGTAGTCTTTTCTTCACGCAACTGGTTGAGCATGCCTTCCAGTGAAGACGTGTCTAATTTTTCTCTCGGGATGCTGGCGACTACCGCGGCCCTGGCGGGTGCGTCTTTGGCGGCTACGTAGGCTTTCAGGATGGCATTGTTGGCCAACGCGGGATTGGACTCCATCTGGCGTTTCACCTCTTGCTGTACCTGCGCACCGGCCTGGGCGTCATATTGCCTAATGGCGCTGTAGATTTCCTGATGCTCCAGACTCTTGCCTTCGCGCAACCCTATCTTCTGCTTGAACTGCGCCAACAGGTCATACAGGTCACCGCGGTCTCTGGCTTCATTGCGCACATCATGTGGCAGCTCAAAGAACAGCACCTGTTGCAGGTTGGTGGTGTCCAGCTTAAAGGCGGCGAAGTCTGTGTTAGGAAGCGCAACAGCAAAACCCAGTTGTTGCTTCATTCCCTCGGTGCCCAGGCGCTTGCCGTTCCAGGACTCTGCCTGCGGGTTGCGGGGCTGCGCGAAGACCACTTCATTGGTGCTCTGTCCGTTTATGGTCTGGTTTTCTGAAAACAGAAGCAAAACGGAGTTGGCCTCTTTGTACCCGGTGAGGTAGTAGAAGTCTGGGTTCTGGTGGTAATGGAAGTCCACGTCATTGGCGCGGTTTCTTACCGGGGCAGAAAAGAAAACGGCAACGGAGCGAGCCGGCAGCAGTTGCCGCAGTTGCTCTCTCCGTTGCCGGTGAAATTCTTTGGTTAAAAAGTCCGTGGGCTTGTCTGAGGAAGCCATTGACTGCCCCATCGCCCCAAGCGGAAGCGACACTAGCAGTAAAAACCATAAGTGCCGCATGCTTTTCATATGCTTACTAGTAAACGATGTATCCTTCGTCTTTTGCTTTCTTCAATACAGCCGCAATACCGTTCTTAGAGATGGTACGGATAGCAGAGGTAGAAACTTTCAAAGTCACCCATGCATCTTCTTCTGGGATGTAGAAGCGCTTCTTCTGTAAGTTCGGGAAAAACTTACGCTTTGTTTTGTTGTTGGCGTGCGATACGCGGTTACCTACCTGCGTTCTTTTACCGGTTAAATCACAAACTCGTGCCATTGTATCGTTAGTATCGTTTATTACAAAAGGGACGCAAATATCCGCAAAAAGATAGATAATGTCAAAGCCCCCGCTAAACTTTTTTCTTTAATCCGTTCTAAAAAAGCAGATTAACCGCTTTTACCGTCACCCTTACTTGGGGTATTTGGCTTTTTTTTGGCCTCTTTCTGGTACCCATACGGGCAGTGCTTGCACCCGCTCTGGCAGCAGTAGCCGCGCCGCAGGTGGTACTGCTCCGTGAAAACCATCAAGCCCTGCTCATTGAAATACGTGTCTCCCGGTTGCAAAGGGAGCGGCTTTGGTCTCATGCCACAAAGGTACAAATGAAGTTGCCAATCAGAAAGCAGTAGATCTCTCCTCTCGTTTTCAGGCTACTTTCTGGAAAACAGCTCAAAAACGAAATGGCCCAGGTAAACTTAATTACCAAACTCCCCGGCTTGCCTCAGGCCATTATATAGATGTTTCACCTGGACATCGCCAAAGCCATAAACACCTTCTCTTTTGAAGAACTCCTTGAATACCTCCGGAAAATGGGTAATGCCTGAAGCCAGGATTTCCCTCACTACGCGTTCAGGCCGACCGGAATGGCCATCCCTGGAAACACGGTCTACCTGCGCCTGACACACTTCCTGCAGACGGTGAAAGCAAGCCGAGGTACTCGTTGACAACTCCAGCAAGGTGCGCGCCTCCTGCTGTTGGTACGCCCGCCAGAGGTCATTGCCTAGCTTTACATCCTCCTGCGCGAACGGCACTTTCTGTTGATAGGCCTGCTCCAGCCTTTTGGCAGAAGAACGCCCGAATCCCTGCCAATGATCTTCGCCTTCCTTGATTATCGGGAAGACCCGATAGACCTGTGGTGCTTGCTGCCGGGTGGCCAGCAGTGAGAGGATAAACCAGAGATTAGCTTGGCAAAAGAGGTCGTCCTCAAACCAAAGGCATACCTCTGCGTTGGCAGGCACCTGGATAAGTTTCTCTAGTTCCTTCGCTACTTTCAGAAAATACTCTTCTCGCTTGGCCCCGAAGGTTACAGCCAGATAAGCGGCTCTTTCTTCCCAGAACTGAGCCAAGTTTTGACTGGCAACTGGTCCGTTTACAAGGCCTTCGCGGCATACAATTACCTCACCAGAAAGGTTGGTTTCTTTAAAAGTGGCGGCCAGGCTGTCACCATTCAAGACATGGAATTGCATGGAAGTTGTGTTGAGTTAGGACATGGCATCAAAACAGCGGCATTAGGTTCTACGGCTACGTCAGGCTTGCAGTAGAGGCGGTTCTCTTTCTATTTCCTTATTAAATATACTAAATCTCATATGCTACCCTGTTGCCAAGGGGCTGAAGTAAAGAGTTTTCTTTACTTTTATCACGAAGAAAGAATCTTCGTACAGAATAGAATCTGGATTGCTTTCCTTGTACAGAGGCCGTCCTTCACCACAGTAAACGTTTTAGCATATGGATACATTGTCAATTACCTCTAGCCAACAGGCCATTGAACTGGAAGATAAGTACGGTGCCCACAATTACCACCCGTTGCCGGTTGTATTGAACCGCGGCGAAGGTGTTTTCTTATGGGATGTGGAAGGCAAGCGCTATTATGATTTCCTGAGTGCCTACAGCGCTATGAACCAGGGCCACTGTCACCCGCGCATCATTAGCGCCCTGACGGAGCAAGTCCAACAACTGACCTTAACGTCTCGCGCCTTTTACAATGACAAACTGGGCGCCTGTGAGAAATACCTCTCTGAGCTGTTTGGCTATGACAAGGTCTTGATGATGAACTCTGGTGCCGAGGCCGTAGAAACCGCTCTGAAACTGGCGCGCAAGTGGGGCTACACCCAGAAGGGGATTCCCGCGCATGAGGCAGAGATCATTGTGGTGGAGCACAACTTCCACGGGCGTACCACCGGTATCATCTCCTTCTCTACAGACCCTAGCAGCACTACCGGTTTTGGGCCGTACATGCCTGGTTACAAAGTAGTGCCGTATGACAACCTGGAGGCCCTTGAGCAAGCCTTGCAAGAGAACCTACACGTGTGTGGGTTTATGGTGGAGCCTATCCAAGGAGAGGCTGGCGTGGTGGTTCCCTCTGAAGGCTATCTGGCCAAAGCCCGCGAACTGTGCAAGAAATACAACGTCCTGTTCATTGTAGACGAAATCCAGACAGGCATTGGCCGTACCGGTAAAATGCTGGCCTCTGACTACGAAGACGCCAAACCAGACATCTTGATTCTGGGCAAGGCCCTTTCTGGCGGTGTGTTGCCTATCTCGGTGGCCCTGGCCAATGATGAGGTCATGCTGAGCATTCAGCCGGGCGAACACGGCTCTACCTTTGGCGGGAACCCACTGGCTTGCGCTGTGGCCATGGCTGCCCTAGACGTAATCAAAGACGAAAAACTAACGGAGAATGCCTTCAAGCTGGGTGAGATCTTTAGAAGCCGCATGAACGAGTTAAAAGACCGCCACCCAGAACTGGTGACGCTGGTACGCGGCCGCGGTCTGTTGAATGCAGTCATCATTCAACCTACCGCAGATGGCCGCACTGCTTGGGATGTATGCGTTAAACTGAAGGACAACGGCCTATTGGCCAAACCAACCCACGGCGATATCATCCGTTTTGCGCCGCCGCTGGTCATCACAGAAGAGCAGTTGCATGAGTGCTGTGATATCATTGAGAAGACTCTAGCCGAGTTCTAAATTTCGTCATTCATACTAACTCATAAACAGCCGCCTCCCCAAAAGGCGGCTGTTTTCATTTGAAGCCTATTTTCTGGAAAATAAGCCAAAAACGACGGCGCCCCTCTTTTATCTAAGCCGAAATTCCTTCATAAAAGAATTGTGGCATACCAAGATGCAGGACTGTACCTTTGCGGGGTAGCGCTAATAGGCAGTGCAGATTCTTACGCGTCATGCACACTATTTTGACCGCTCTTTTGTTAAATCAGCAGCGAGTCCGCCTCCCATACAGGCCCACTTGCCCAAAACCGTATAAGCTGCTATGAACCATTTAACCCGTCGGCCCCGCCGAAACCGTAAATCAGACGTCATCCGTAATTTGGTACAGGAGAACCATGTAAGCACGCAGGATCTCATCTACCCGCTTTTTGTCACCGAAGGCCAGAACCAGACCGTGAATATTCCATCCATGCCAGGCATCTCGCGTTTCACGCTGGACAGATTGCTGGACGAGGTAGGCCAATGCGTGGATTTGGGCATCAAGACCTTCGCGCCATTCCCTAACATTCCCGAAGCTAAGAAAGACCGCTTCGCCTTGGAAAGCAAGAATCCAAAAGGTCTCTACCTGCGCACCATCGCTGAGATCAAGCGCCAGTTCCCAGACGTAGTCCTAGCCACCGATGTGGCCATGGACCCGTACAGCTCAGACGGCCATGACGGCGTGGTAGACAACGGCGAAATCATCAACGACGCTTCTCTGGAAGTGCTGGGTCAAATGGCTTTAGCTCAGGCTCAAGCCGGTGCTGATATCATTGCCCCATCAGACATGATGGACGGCCGTGTGGCCCACATTAGGAATGTGTTGGACAAGCACGCCTTTTACAATGTGTCTATCATGAGCTACACCGCCAAGTACGCCAGCGCCTACTATGGCCCGTTCAGAGACGCCTTGGAGTCTGCTCCTAAACACGGCGACAAGAAGACCTACCAGATGAATCCCGCCAACAGCCGCGAAGCCTTGATAGAAGCAGAACTGGACACGCAAGAAGGCGCCGATTATCTGATGGTAAAACCAGCCTTGTCTTATCTAGACGTGATTAAACTGCTACGCGACAATTCCCACCTGCCTATTGTGGCCTACAACGTGAGCGGCGAGTACGCCATGGTGAAAGCCGCCGCCCAGAATGGCTGGATTGACGGCGAAAAGATTATGTTGGAGAACCTCTTGAGCATGAAGCGCGCGGGCGCAGATATCATCTTGACGTACTTTGCCAAAGAGTTTGCTCAATATATGAAAAAATAAAACCGTTTTTTGGCCTGATTTGACCAAAACAGGCCAAAAACGAAAGCAACAAAAAAGGCGGCTTCTGTGCAGAGGCCGCCTTTTTTGTTGATTGATTTAGTGTCGATTATTTGATATAAGCCACGCGTTTGGTTTCGCGTTTTCCGTCTACAGTCAATTGGTACAAATATGTGCCAGAAGCTAGTTCTTGTCCGGCTTTGCCTTTCCCGTTCCAAGTGGCAGTGTGTCTACCAGCCGTCAATTTGCCATTCACCAAGGTAGTCACCGCTTTCCCGGTTAGGTCAAACAAGGTCAAGTTCACCTGAGACGCTTTGGTCAAGGTAAATGGAATAGTTGTCGTCATGCCCTTCCGAAACGGGTTAGGATAGCTTTGTCCTAAACCTGGCGCAATAGCCAGATCCACTTCCTCAGCGGCAGCCAATGGACCGTCATAGCGGGCACTGTAAACCCCATTGCCATGTGTTCCTACAACTACTAAATCATCTGTTGTCCTACTTATAACCATATCTACCGGCACTTGTCCGATTGATGTATTACCTTCTCTCACCCAGTTAGTAGCGGTTCCATCTAAGCTAGAAGTGGCATATAAACCGGTACTAGTTCCTACAAAATATTTAATGTTGCCATTAGTGCTTGGCAAAATGCTCACCCAGCGCGTAGATGGACCGCTGCCAGAACCATTGGGGTTCTCTTCTAAGTTACCAGCAACGGCCGTCCAAGAGTTTCCTCCATCGGTGGTATAGAATAAACTTACAATCCCGTAGTTAGTGAAAGTAGCCACCACTTTGTTGGCATCACGAGGATCAACAGCAATACAGCCTATGTTTCCTGCAGGGAAATTAGATCCTGTTATCTCAATTTTTGTTGGCGCCACACCTAATCCGTATTGAATTTTATATAGCTTTCCAGCTCTAGTACCAAAATAAACCACATTAGCTGGCACCTTACTTACGCCTACAGCAGAGATAACCTCATTAGTATTTAAGGCAGCAATTACATCCCAGCCAACCGTGGTTTGCACCTCACCTCTAGGAAGCGCATCTATGTTCTTATGCCTCCAAAGCGTGTCTCCTGCAGGAAGATAAAGAGTGTGTTCGTTGTTAGGGTCAACGTTGTACGGATTTATAAACAAATACCCTTTTGCCTTTGGCGGATTAATGCGGCTATATTCGCCTGTATATCCATCTTGGTTAAAGATAAATCTATAGATAATAGCGTTTTGGGCAGACACTAACAAGGAATGCTCTGTAACCGCAGCAAATGCTCCATCACCTCCAAAAGCCTCCTGCCAAGGCTGTGTTTCACTTCTCTCTTCTACGTACCAACTTCCATTGTCTTGCATTCCACCAACTATAAAGTTGTCAATGGAGTTTAAGTCCATGGCTACTGTGTAGAACTGAGTAGTTAAGTAACCACGGTTAAGTGACGTCCATTCTACTTGACTTGCTAACACATTGGTTGTTTTACTTATACCACCATCATGCGCAGAGTAAACAACTCTTGGGTTAGTCAAAGAAAATGAAACCTCATGTTGATCTGGATGGTGGGCAGGATATAGATTGTAACTTAAATTATCAGCAACATATCCTCCTATTTTTTTGGTGGTGGAGGTAGACGTGAATCCATTAGTAGATATATAAAGATTTGTTCCCCCTAGAATCACCACATTAGAGTTATCTGGCTTCACTTTTACTACCATGTTATAACCGCCTTGTAAATCTAAATTGCCAGATTTACCGCCAAGCATAGGAATATTAGCACTCAGGTTAGTCCAAGTTCCTCCTGCGCCAGACCCATCTCCAGACAAGTACTCATATTTCCATAGATTGGGAGTTTCTGCTCCAGAAGAATTCTCTGAATAGACAAAATAATAAACAATGTTTTCATTAGATGGAGAAATGTCCATCACAATACGCTCATAAATAGCAGGCCAAGAAGCTGGTGTGATATTTGTCCATGTAGTGCCGTTTGTTGACCTAAAGGCTCCTTTTTCCGTAGCTGTCCCCAATGAGCCAGACAATTGACTGAGACCGGCATACATTACACCGGTAGAACTTATATCAAGGTCTGCAAAATAAGGAGCGTTACCAGAAGAAGGAATATTTGCCCCAAATCCTAATACAGGCGTCCAATTTACTCCTCCATTTACTGACCTACGAATCCCCCCATAAATGGCGGCTAGTACCTCATCCTGTGTTGAGTTTGCAGGGTTAGTAGCTACTCTATAAGTATATTCAAAAGCGTTATTGAAGGTGGTAGTAACAGTGGTCTGGGTGGAGGACAATGGATTCCAAGTCGCGCCATTGTCAACAGATTTAAAAATTCCGTTCCCATAATAACTTGCCCCTGATTTGCTTGCCGAGTTTCCTAATATCTCACCAGAGCCATAGTACCACACGTTTGTCTTTCCCGGTCTCTTATCTTGTGCAACTGTAGTGACACTGTGAAGCTGATTGGGGTCTGTGGTTTTTGACCAAGTAGTGCCTCCGTTAGTACTGCGCCACATGCCACCGGACACTCCGCCAGCCAATAGCACATTCTCATTAGAGACGTCAAACGCAAACGCACGTGTACGCCCACCCACATTATATGGCCCCCGATGGCTCCAATTAGCCGAAGCCATCTTAGTAAATGGGCTTTTCTGGCGCAAAATCTGTTCTGCTGTAGGAATACGCGAAGAGAAAGCCAATTCTCGCTCTCTAATGTTCTCAGGAATTTTACCTGTATTTGGATCTTTTAAGCGCTCAAACTCATAATTATCACGTGCATTAGGATCATCCTTTGTTCCTATTGACTTATTTTTGTGTAGTCTAGCTCCTCTGGCGTCAACAACAATTTTCTCAGCACCTTTTTTAGAAGAGAAGTTTGAAGGGTATAATGGCCCGGGCAAGAAAGAAGCCATGCAAAGAATGGCTCCGAAGAGAAGTAGCAAGGCACTGGACATTCCAAACTGCCGTTGCTGATGCGTAATTTTCATGCAATAAGAATAGAGGTTTTGTTTGTTTTAAGCTTGGTAGTAAAAGGTATGCGGTACAATTTATGGATGTATGCTAAACTCATGCATCACAAAGGCAGTTCCCTCTAAACCAGGTTGACTAATCTTTGCGTCCAATTTTTTTCCTACGGTCACAGCTGGCCTCTCATGAGACGCTTGCAGAGTCATAGGAAAATGCACCGTTAACCGTTGTCCTTCGGCTATGCTGGCGGTAAAAGCCGCGCCATAGCCAATGATTTTTTCTACTAGTACCTCTGCGCGGCAGGGGGATTGTCCGCAGGGGCCAGTATCAGATTTATCCAAAACAGGGAGCACCTTGACCACTTGCAATAGAACATGCACTTGTCCGGGAGCTATGGGCTCTTGGTCTGGCAAGGCTGGTCTGGCCGCAGAAGCGCCTAAGCTTTTGCCTGCTGTTGTAGTGGTACCGTCTTGGGGTTTGTCCATGCGTTGGCAGCTGGTTCCCAGAAGAAAAAGCAGCAAAGTAAAAGAAACCAATACCCTCTTTAGCAACCACATAGAAACCACTTGAAAACAAATATAATGATAATGCACAGGTTTAAAGCAGTTTATCATATCCTTTTTTGACCTTCTGCGTAGGTGTTCACAATCTGGCAGAAGAAAAAGCGCCTGTTTGCCATCATTCCGCAGATTATATCCCCTAGCCTGTTTATATATTATTTTTCTATTTTTTATGCGTGTGCCCCACCTCTACCGGCTCTGCGGATGGTTGCTTTCTTTAGCCTTGCTCTCCTCTTGTGATTTAATAGACTACCACCCCTACGCTGGTAACATAGACTACAAAAACCTTACCCAAGAAAACCTTCATAAAATCAAGGAACTGGAAGCCTCATACTCGGCTGCTACGCCGTTGCGTTTTGCCTTTACCGGAGACACCCAGGGCTACTACTCAGAAACCGAGGACATGGTAGCGGACATGAACCGCCGCGACATCGCCTTTGTGCTGCACGCCGGCGACCTGACCAATTATGCCTTCACAGATGAGTTTGAGCGCATGCACAAGGCGCTAGCCAAGCTTAAGGTACCCTACCTGACGGTGGTGGGCAACCATGACTGCCTAGGCGAGGGCAAGAAACTCTATCAGCGTATGTATGGCCCATTTGATTACTCCTTCACCTTCGGGCCGAACAAGTTTATTTTCCTGAACACCAATTTCCTGGAGTTTGATGACAAGGTGCCAGACGTGACGTGGCTGGAGCAGGAACTGAAGAATGCCCCGGGCACGCCCAACAAATTCGTTATCTCGCACATGGCGCCTAACAACTCAGAGGCCAACCCCAACAAAGAGCAAAAATACGCCAGCCTCATGCGCCAATATGATGTGCAGATTTCCATGCACGGCCACACCCATAATTACCGCCTGGAAGACCTGTACAAGGACGGCATCCCGTACCTAACCGTAGACGCGGCCATTAAGCGCAGCTACATGCTAGTGACGGTAATAGGCAGCACTATAACCTTAGAGCGAATCAAATTCTAGCACATGACACGTCCTTATTCCTCTAAGTCTTTACTGGGCTTCATCTTCCTGTTGCTTCCTTTTCTGGCAAGCGCCCAAGACAAAGCAGACCGACCCAAAAACAAATGGTATGCACCAGATTACCTGGTATTGCAGCATGCAGGCCTCATTGGCTTACTGTCTGCCGGCCCAGGCTATGACTTTGGCAAGCATGACAGAACCAACATGGAAGTAATGTACGGGTTCACGCCCGGCTATGACATCAAGCACACCAACCACACCTTTACGCTGCGCACCTATTACCAGTCTAATCCCAAGCCGCTGTTCAAAGACGTGAAGATTAGCTGGATTAGGGTTGGCGCTGGGTTGAGCTTCACCATGGGCGAACAGTTTGAGCACTTCTTCCCGGAGCGCTACCCAGAAGGCTACTACATCTGGCCTACCGCCGCGCGCTTCCTGCCGTTTGTAGGCACTTCCATTGGCCGTGATTTTGCCGGGAAGGAAAAACCACATTATGCCGAGTTCTACACCGAACTGGGCACCAGTGACGTTATGCTCGTGGACAAATACCGCAACTCGGGCATTTCTATGGGTGATATTGTCAACCTGTCCTTCGGGCTGCGGTACATGCTGTAAGCGTTTTTGGCCTGTTTTCTGGGAAAGAGGCCAAAAACGAAGAACACTTTTCATTTGACCAAGGTGATAGGTTTCTTGACGCCAATCTGCCATTTTTGCGAAGGCTTTCTATCTTTCCCTGAAGCTGTGCGTCTATGAGCTTTCTGTATTTAAAATCCCTTCATATCATCTTTGTAGTGACCTGGTTTGCCGGCCTGTTCTACATTGTGCGCCTGTTTGTGTACTTCGCAGAGACTGCCCAGAAACCAGAGCCCGAAAAATCCATCCTACAGACCCAGTTTGCCTTGATGCAAAAGCGGTTGTGGTACGGCATTACCTGGCCTTCGGCGATTTTGACGGTGATCATGGGATTGAGCTTGTTACATTACTATCCGCAGATACCGGGTTGGCTGTGGGCCAAATTGGGTTTTGTAGTTGGTCTGCTCGCCTATCATCTCTACTGTCACCGCATCTTCAGACAGCACCAGCGCGGCGAAATCAAGCAGTCCTCCACCCAACTAAGGGTCTGGAATGAAGTAGCCACTCTTTTTCTAGTAGCCATCGTCTTCTTGGTGGTGATGAAGAGTGGTTTGGATGCCACCTGGGGCGTGGTGGGGTTCATTGGCCTTTCAGTGGTACTCATGTTGGCCATCATGGCTTACAAAAAACTCCGGAAGGCGTAATTCTCCATCTGCACTAATTATTGCGAAAGCCGTTTTTGGCCTGCTTTCTGAGAAACAAGCCAAAAACGGCTTTTCAATGTACATTCAACTAATCTAGACGGCCTGACTGAACATGGGTTTCTGTGGCGCGCCAGCCGCGGGTGCTTTCAAATACAAGTCAAAGGCAGCGCAAACAGACCTTAGAAAGTTCTTCCCCAAGGCGGTCAGCTGCAATCCAAATGGGTTAAGTTCTATGAGTCCATCCTGCGCCAAGACATGCAAAGCGGGGTAAATGTTTTCCTTCACAAACTCCTGCGAAGCCGTATGCAGCCAAGTCGTTTTGCCGTGGCAGGCAATGTCCAGGATATGGCGGCGCATCTGGGCGTCTAATTCTGTGAGCAGGTAGCCTTTGAACTGCGGCCATTCGCCCATGACTAGCAAGGCGTAATATTCCTCCACGGTTTTCACGTTCTGCATGTAGCCCATGCCCAAATCACTGATGGAAGACACGCCCAAGCCTAGCATGAGTTGGGTCTGATTGGTGGTATAGCCCATGAAGTTTCTATGCAGACGCTCTTCTTTCTGAGCCACGCACAAGGCCTCCTGTGGGAACGCGAAATGGTCCATGCCCACATCCTCATAACCAGCTTCTAACAAAAGCTGAGTTCCTAATTGATAGAGGGCCAGTTTATCGGAGTCTTTGGGCAGGTCTTCTTCTGAGTAAGCACGCTGCGACTTTTCTTTCCAGGGAACGTGGGCGTAGCTATAGTAGGCAATTCGGTCTGGTCTTAGTTTAATCACTTCCTGGAACGTCTGCGCAATGCTTTCCAGCGTCTGGAACGGTAGACCATAGATCAAGTCATAGTTGATAGACGTGTAGCCAATGGCCCGCGCCTGCTGGGTGGCTTGCACCAGATTCGCCAACGGCTGAATTCTATGAATGGCCACTTGCACTTTCTCTGAGAGGTCCTGCACACCGTAACTCACCCGCCTGAAGCCCACGTTGTACAAGGCCTGCAAATGCTCAAGGGTAGTGTTGTTGGGATGCCCCTCAAAGCTGAACTCGTGGTTTGGATGCACCTCGGCGCCGTCTAGTAGGGCTTCAATCAAGCGGGTTAAATGCTCTGGGCTAAAGAACGTGGGTGTGCCTCCGCCTAAATGAATCTCCCGGATGACCGGTTTCTCTGGCAACAGTGCTTTGTACTTGTCCCACTCTTGCAAAACGGCTTTCAGGTAGATGGGCTCTACGCCGTGGTTTTTGGTGATGCGCTTGTTACAGCCACAGTAGGTGCACAGGCTCTCGCAGAAAGGCAGGTGCACGTACAGACTAATGCCTTCCTGCTGATTGGTGGCCTTGAAGGTTTGCAAGAGCACCTCTTGCCAGTCTTGGGTGGCTGGAAGTTGGTCGCCCCAGAAAGGAACCGTTGGATAGCTGGTATACCTTGGTACAGGTACGTTGTATTTTTTAAGCAGAGAAGCAGAGGCCATACGCTGGGGAATTCTTTGTTGGTGGATACAAAGTTCTGGCGTATGGCTAGCGCCCATGACCTGTTTGCGTCATAGCGCAGGTTGATTCTTATCAGTTTTGGACTGGCTTAAAATAAGAAACGGCCCCAAAGGGGCCGGCTCTACACAAACAACCAAAATATTTTTATACCTCGCCCTTAGGCTGGGCTATTCTTGTAACCATCTCAATTTCTGCATCCAGGGACGGGCCAAAGCCTCTAATCCCTTCCGGGCGAAACTCTCTTGTTCTTCTGAAAGGTCTTCCTGCTCCTCTGCCTCTGGCAGGTCTGCGGTTCTCACCTGAAAACCTTTCACCTGCAACAAACTTCTGTCTAAGGCGCAATGGCTGGCATAGATTTCTACCTGCACCGGCACACAGACATTGATCAATCCCAGCACCACTAATGAAGAGAGTAAAAAGAATCGCATATGCGCAGACTGTTGTTAAGGTGTAAACCAAGGTGCCTGTTAAGCGGCCAAGTGTTCAAGTAAAAGACTGTGTTTCTCTCTCACCGTTGCACGCTGTCCTAATCTTTAGGCAAGTAACAATTGGCAAGCCCTATGCCAATTTATAAAAACACTTGATTATCAATTATTTACACAATTAACCACGCCGTGAAAGTGTACGATTATGAACAAGCATGATATGAAACCGAACACCAAACCGTACGGTTTTATGCTGTTTTCTGGGAAGGAGGTGAAAACGGCAAGAACTGAGGTCTCCCGTAAGTTGAGCGCCTGACTGAGCCGCTGGCAGGATTATGGAAGTTAATAAATGCTTGAGCTGTCTTCCTGCAGAACAGCCTCTCTTGTAAAAGAAAGGCTGTTCTGCAGTAGCGTTTTAGTTTTTTTTGATTAGGCAGCGGTTTTCAGTTAGCTCCATTTACCGGACTATAATTGTTTTAGAGAAGCATAACCTACGTTCACGCCTAACGGCTACTGTATCAGTGTTTTTAAAATACTCTTGCTCAAAGTCATCAACTCGTCCCCTGATAACATTTAACCCTTTCTCCTTGGCAACAAATCTATACGTTGCTTTAAAATTCTTTCCTTTTATCGTGTCTTGTTGGCTTGGGTCAACTAGTTTAAAGAACTCATCATAACCACCTATCAATAACTGCATACTTTGTTTAAGCTTAGGTTTTTCTAATGTAACCGTGAGAAAGCAAGTGTCATTCAATCTAACCTCATTACAGTTACTACTCACACTAACATAATAACTACTGTCCTTCATAATTCTCCCAAGCTCATCAAATTTGATAACTTGACTTAATTCCTTTCTGCCATTTGGCTCATACAGATTAACAACATGGTGATCCATTGCCGTAAGACTTCCATCTTCCCTATAGAACTTTACCCACCCAACTGCTATATCGTTTTTATATTGAGCCTCAACCTCTAATTTACCATTGGGGTAATAATACTTTGCAGGCCCTTGAAGAAGGTTATTCTTATACATAATCCTACCCGCAACTTGCCCATGTTCATAATAGTCTATCATTTCCCCTTCATTTAGCCCGTCTTTAAAGTAGGAGATAGTCTCCACTTTGCCACTAGGATAAAAACGCACTCGTTTACCGTGCCATTCTCCATTAAGGATTTCTGTTTGGGCCTTTATTTCTCCATTTGGATAATACTCATACTGCACATATCCTTCCCTATTTGAGCATGATGTGCAAAATAGTGTCATGAGTAGTAAAACAAGCCACTTATTCACTGTCCGGATATTTACAAATTCTTTCACTTTTCAGTATTAATTAAGGCAAAGGAGTGCCTCTAATAATCAGAACAGCCTCTCCTTCACAAGAGAGGCTGTTCTGATTTCTATCCGTTTTCGGCCTGTTTCTATAGAAACAGGCCGAAAACGCTAATCCATCATATCTGCGGGTCTGGGGGCGGCAGGGGCTACGTCTGGGTTCCAGCTCATGGGGTAGTTCTGGTCCAGCAACTCTAAGGCCTCGTTGGTTAAATAGAGCGGCTTAAAGGTGTCAATCATGACGGCCAGTTCATGCGTCTCTTTCTTGCCAATGCTGGCCTCTACCGTACCCGGGTGCGGACCGTGCGGCAGGCCGCTTGGGTGGATGGTAAACGACCCGATGTCCACGCCCTTGCGGCTCATGAAGTTGCCTTCTACGTAGTACAGGATTTCGTCTGAATCTACGTTGGAGTGGTTGTAAGGCGCCGGAATGGCCAATGGATGATAGTCAAACAAACGCGGCACGAAGGAGCACACCACAAATCCCTGCGTCTCAAAGGTCTGGTGCACGGGAGGCGGCTGGTGAATGCGGCCGGTAATGGGCTCAAAGTCATGGATGGACAACGCGTACGGATAGAAGTAGCCGTCCCAGCCCACCACATCCAGCGGTGAGAAGCCATAATGGTACTGATGCAGGAAGCCTTCCTTTTTGATCTGTACCAGATAATCGCCGGGAGCATCATCCTGGATAAGTTCATGCGGCGCTCTAATGTCACGCTCACAGTACGGTGAATGTTCCAGCAACTGCCCGAAGTGGTTTCTATAGCGGCGCACCGTCTCTACCGGACTGAAGCTCTCGGTGATGAGTAGGCGTACGGGGCCTTCGTTCCACTTCCATTGGTGGATGATGGTTCTGGGAATGACTACGTAGTCACCAGCCCGTACCTCCAGGCGGCCCATCTGGGACAGCAACTCACCCGAGCCCTCATGGATAAACACAATCTCATCTGCCAGCGCATTCTTGTAGAAATACGTCATCTCGCGCTCCACCGGCAAGCAGATAGAGATCACGCAGTCATTGTTCATCAAGACCGTCTTGCGCGCGCTCAAATAGTCCTGGCCCGTAGATTCGCCTTTGAAGGGACGCAAATGGTAGGGCGCCAGCGGCACATTGGACTTGGTTGGCGCGTACGGCACCGGTTCATCTATGCGCGTAATCTTGGTAGGCGGGTTCTTGTGGTACAGCAAGGAAGAAACCCCACTGAAGCCCAGGGTACCCACCAACTGCTCATGGTACAGACTGCCGTCGGGCTGCCTGAACTGCGTGTGCCGTTTATGCGGGAAGGTGCCTAGCTTATGATAATATGCCATTACAAAATGAATGATTGAGTGATGGAAGGAATGAGTGAATGCACTCTTGTTTACAGCATCGTTTTTGGCTTGGTTTCCAGGAAACAGGCCAAAAACGACAGAGCGCGCTTAAAAAGTAAAGAAAACAAAAAAGCGCAACAGGTTTGGTTTCCCGTTGCGCTTTCTGGCTTATTTTCCTAAACTAATTTGCCTGGCCTGCCCAAAGGAGTTCAGCGCCTTCTGGAAATCAGCATCCAGTTCGTTGAGTACTGGATAGAAGCCATCAGCCTGATAAATGCTTCTGGCCACAAAGGCTTTCAAATTGTTCTTGATGACTCTGTTAGAGCGCTGTAGTTCTTTCGAGTCTACTTTTACCCCGGCCAGACTGGCGTCTTTTAACATGCTCTGCACCATGGCGTCCGTGACCGTAAAGGTTGACTTAAACTGCGGTAACGGCATTTTCTCCAGTTCTTTCTTATGATCTCTGTAGTAAGTCAAGGCATACTCACGTAGTACGTTCTTGCGGTACAGTTCTACCAGCAGGTTGGTATACTCCATGGTATCCCTCGGCACGAACACGTCTGGCATAATCCCGCCGCCGCCATACACTAAACGGCCTTTGTCTGTCTTGTACTTCAAAGAGTCATTAAACTTGATGCTGTCTTGGCTGAAGAACTCGCCGTGCTTGTAGCGCTCCTCCAACTCGTTTTCATAGTCGTCTGAGGTCTCTGGGCTGTACGGTTTCTGGATGGAACGACCGCTAGGCGTGTAGTACCTGGAGATGGTCAAGCGCAACTCGCCGCCGTCTGACAGAGAGATGGGCACCTGCACCAAACCTTTGCCAAAAGAGCGCCTGCCCACAATCAGGGCACGGTCATGGTCCTGCAGGGCGCCGGCCAGAATCTCTGAGGCACTAGCGCTGCCTTCGTTCACCAACACCACCAGGTCACCGCTTTCAAAGTCGCCGCGGGCGCGGGCGTAGTAGTCAGCATCATATTTAGAGCCTTTGCCGTCTGTGTACACTAGTTTCTTGGTGCCCGAGATAAATTCATCAGCCATGCGCGTGGCATGGTCCAGGTAGCCGCCGGGATTATCCCGTAGGTCCAGCACCAGACGCTTCATGCCTTGTTTTTTCAGGCCCGTGAGCTTCTGCTTAAACTCGTCATAGGTGCCGTTAGAGAAGCGGCTCACTTTGATATATCCGGTCTGGTCATCTACCATGTACCCCACGTCTACAGATACAGACGGAATCTTGCGGCGCGTCACGTTGAAGGCAATCGGTTTTTTCTCGCCGCGGCGTAGGATGGTCAGGGTCACTTTTGAGTTGCGGGGACCGCGCAGCTTGGCGAAGACCTTCTCCGTGGTCAGGTTTCCGCCGGTCATGCTCTCGTTGTCTACTTTGATGATCTTGTCACCGGCCTGAATGCCTACTTGCTCAGAAGGTCCGCCGCTCATGGGCGCAATTACGTACAGCGTGTCTCTAAAGATGTTAAACTCCACGCCAATGCCGTCAAAATCGCTTTCTAAGTAAGACTTGGCCAGGCTCAGTTCTTTGGCCGGAATATAAGACGAATGCGGGTCCAGCTTTTCCAGCATTTGGGCAATGGCGTACTCAGACAACTCCTCGGTGTTGACGGTGTCCACGTACTCGCGGTCTATGTAGCTGAGGATCTCCCTGAACTTAAGGTAGCCGCGGGCCGTGCCTTCTGGGTTGCTGGCGCTGGGCCTGAAAATGGTAGCCCCCAGCAAAACGCCCAATGCCACCGCCAAGCCTAGAAAGAGCGGTAACCGTATTTGGAAAGTGGAATTTTTAATCTTTTCAGCCATGGTAAAAGGTAAAACAGGTAATGGGTGGCAATGTTCTGTCGCAAATACAATTGCTAGATAAGCAGAAAAGATGTAAACCGCCAGATGCCTCCCTCATAATACAAAATTCACCTCTTGAAAGTTGCGTCTGCCAGCTTGCTTACTTGTTTAGGTTAGTGACCATTTTCTTTAAGGCGCGGGCGTAGGTATGGCGGTATTTGCCTCTACCCTGCGTGGTATCTGCGCTGGAGGTGACCGGACGGGCCTGTACCCGGTTTGCCGTGGCCATGGCCACTTGCGTTAACTGGTCATCGGGCCAGGTGTCTTTGAGGGCGCGCAGGCATTTGTAAACCAGCTCGGCGTCTTCAGACTTGGCCTCCAGCAATTGCTTGGTGTAAAAACCGATGGCCTCTAGCAGCTGCGGGTTGCTAGGATCCTGGTAATAATGCCCGAACAGGTGGTTACGTAGCATGACGTTGGCGGCCTGCTGCTGCAGAATAAACAAGTACGGCTCATCTTCATGCACCAGCAGCAGTTCTCTGTATTGGCGGTCTAGTTTGGTCCAAGGGTCCTGCATCACATGCATCATAGACAAGCGCTCCACCTGCTTTAAGGGGTCTTTGGTGTCACCTTCGGGCAGGCTCAGGCTGGCCAGGTTAAAGCCTTCTGGAAAGGTAATGTCAAAGTCTGCCTCTAAGCCCGTTTCATCTTCTGGGGTGCTGGGCGCCGAAGCAGTTTCTGTCTGGGTAGTGGCTTCTGTTTGAATTTCTTCTTTTGGTTCTGGCTTACAGCTGGCAAAACCAAGGCCCAAGGAAATAGCTATTACATATAGGCTTCGGCCGCTCACGTTCATTAAAGTCATATCTGGAGTATTTGTGGCTGTCTGTACACAACAGCATTCTTTTCTAAAGTAAAGCACTTTCTTTCTATTTGAGAAATGGCCGGCCTCATCTTGCCGCTTTCTTTCTAGCCAGGTTCCGTTTTTGGCCTGTTTCCTGGAAATTAGCCCGAAAACGATGCGGTCCTACCCCTCCCAAGGAGATGGGATGCAGTAGCCTGGGTCATGGGGCAGCTACATCACCGGTCCTCGTGCTCGCCAGTTTGGAAGGTGACTTTGTCTGCCTCTAGTTGCTGGCGCTGTTCTGGGGTGAGGGGCTGCAGGTGCTTGAGATCGGGTTGGCCGGCATTGACCCAGGCGGTGTACCAGTAGCTGGCCACCAGGTGCGTGGCTAAGCGCATCTGGCGCTCTACTTGTCCCTGCAGGGCCTGGTGGTACTCCTTGCTGAACTCCCTGGAATAGACTTTGACGGTGGTGCTGCCGCGTTCCTCCAGGCTGTATTTCTTGTCCTCGGCTAAGCGCTGGGTCACTTGCAGCTCAAATGTGAAGACAGAATCCAGGGCAGCGTTGGAGCGGGCTACGATCTCCCAGGAGGTGCGGCTGGGGCTTTTGAGCAATTGAGGCGGACCTAAAAAGAAGTCATAGCCCTGGCTCCAGAGTTCGGGGAGGCGGCTCTCCCAGAGGCCATGGATGCCGCGTTGATTGGTGAACTGGCCGTTGTAGTTCTTGGTGGTGTGCAAAGGCACGCAGGCGTCTGCCACGTAATGTCCTAGTTCCGCGGAAATTCTTAAAATGCGTTGCACATCATGTTGCTTGAAAGCCTCGGTGAGTTGGTACTGCATAAGGTTGATGTGCCAGGGCACGATGCCGTGCCGTTGCAGGCTATCCAACGTGAACTGCTCCACGGCGGCCTCCCAGTTGCGCGGCAGCTTGTGGGCGGCGCTGTCGCCGTAGACGTCCAGGTCAATGAAGTGGCGGGCGCCTTCCTCGGGCACGGCATAGCGGCGTTTGTCGGGGGCCACGGCTTGTTCTGTGAGGTAGGCCACGTGCTGTTTGTAGAAACCTATCATCTCTGGCGGCAAGGTGAAGACCGCCTGCCGATTGATGCGCTGGTGGGCGTAAAATCCCCACGCCCCTGCAGACGTGACAGCCGTAAAAAGGAGTGAGAACAGCAGCAATACTCGTGACATGCAGAATTATACGTGAATCAACGGTTCAGTTTTCCCGGGAAGGCTTCTTATATTGACGGAGCCTTAGACTAAACTCCTCTCCTTTTCATCTTAACCCGAAGACGCCATGGCTACCATCACCCCTATTTTCAGGATATTTGATTACCAGAAGGCTCTTGAGTTCTACGTCTCTTGGCTGGGCTTTAAAGTAGACTGGGAAGACAAGCCTGACAATGCGCCACATTATTTACAGGTCTCCCTGCAAGACATGCACCTGCACCTCACCGAGCACCACGGCGACTGCACCCCCGGCGCCCGGGCCTACATCAGCCTCTTCAAAGACCTCAAGGAATACCACCACCAACTCCTGGCCAAGCCTTACAAGTTCAACCGACCAGAACTAGAAGCCACCACCCTAGGCGGCAACACGCTCGCCATGGAAGTGATAGACCCGTTTGGAAACAGGCTGACGTTTCATGGGAGGTAGAAGGGAAATTAAAGTCTTTTACTTTTGTCATCCTGAAAGGATCTTGTGGCCAAACTAACAAAGCGTTTACTACATGTTGTTACAGCTTGCAACCAAGATCCTTTCAGGATGACAAGGGAGGATTAGATTCTCTTGCAAACCCCTGTCATGTTTCTATCTTGGGAATCGATTCCCGTTTTCAGCTATGGCCAGATTATTTTTCAAATCACTCCTGCTTTCCCTTCTTATGGCAACCTGTGTTCCCGTTTTCAGTTCTTTTGGGCAGGAGGTAGATAAAAACTTTATAGTGGTTAAAAATATCTTGGCCCAATCTCCCAATACACAGGTTCTTCATCTAAAATTAGATAGCCTATACAAAAAGGGAATCCCCTCCAGAAGCAAGCTTTCTTTGGTATTTACCAGAGACATAGATTTTAACCACCAACATCAAAGGGTTAACTTCGGGGTAAACTTTGGTTATTTTCAAATAGACCTAATCACACATAATGATTCTATTCTAATGTCAGTGCTATCTCATAAAGACAATAGAAAACTACGCAGTATCCGCATTCAAGAAGAAGCGATAAATACATATTTAGCTACCAGAAACAGCTTCTACAAAAGCAGTAAAACCAGCAAGGAGGTAGCCGTTGAAATTTCTAAAGAGTTGGTGTATGCCTTTTATTGCGGAGATGGGTCGCCTAAAACAGAAGAGGGAAAACAAATAGAACGGCTGGTCAAAAATTCCAACACTCAGAAATTAGGAGAAATGCTAACCAGTCTGAGTGTGGAAACCCAGTCCTTTGCCGTAACGGGCTTTGAAATGCTTTCTTCTTTAGAAAAGAAAATAACTCCTGATCAGAAACGCATGATCCAGCATATCAAAAACCGTAATTCTGAAGTAGTTGCCTGCAAAGGATGTCTAAGTGGTTTAATAGAGAAGGTGTATTAATCTGTGTTTCTGTTTTTAGCCCCTTTCCGCCAAAACAGGCCAAAAACGAAAAAGCCTCACCTGTTCTGCAACAAGTGAGGCTTTTCTATAATCTATAAGTCGCTTACCGTTTGTTCATACCGGCAAATTTCATGCGGTAGTCGGCATCTACGTCTCCTTTGGAGATTTTGGTGAGCTTGCCTTTTAAGAGGCGCTTCTTGAGGCCAGACAGGTGGTCGGTGAACAGGATGCCTTCAATGTGGTCATACTCATGCTGAATCACACGAGCCGTCAAATCATCAAACTGCTCCACGTGGGTCTTGCCGTCCAGGTCCTGGTACTGAATCTTGACGTACTCCTGGCGCCAAACTTCTTCGCGCACGCCGGGTATGCTCAGGCAGCCTTCGTCAAAGCCCCACTCCTCGCCGGACTCTTCCAGAATCACGGGGTTAATGAACGCTTTCTTCACGCCTTTGTCTTTGTCCTCGTCTTCCATGAACGGGGTGGAGTCAATCACAAACAGACGCACGCTCTTGCCAATCTGCGGAGCAGCCAAACCTACGCCGTGGGCGTGGTACATGGTCTCAAACATGTCTTCTATGAGCTTAGGTAGCTCGGGAGCGTCAAGGGCTATGTCTTTGGCTTTGGCTCTTAGAACCGGATCGCCGTAGGCAACAATAGGGTAGATCATAAGTATTGTCTGCTCTCTAAATAACTCTGTAAAATAATGGTGGCGCTAATCTTGTCCACCGTCTCTTTGTTAGCACGGGCTTTTTTACCCAGGCCCATGTCTACCATGGTCTGAAACGCCATTCTGGAGGTAAAGCGTTCATCATGGGTGACCACGGGTATCTCTGGGAACTGTTTCTGCAGCTTTCTGATGAAACCAACCACGTGCTGGGTGTTGTTGGTGGCGTTTCCGTCCAGGTGCACAGGCATGCCCACCACAAACAGGTCTACCTCCTCCTTTTGCACATAGCTAGTCAAAAAAGCCAGCACGTCCTGGGCGTGCACCGTGTCCAGCGCCGAGGCGATGAGCTGCAAAGGGTCCGTGACGGCTATCCCCACGCGCTTCACTCCATAATCAATCGCCAGAATGCGTCCCATGCGTTTCGTTTTTGACCTGTTTTCTGGAAAATGGCCTAGAAACGACAAAGGTAGCAATTCTAGGCCAAACTGTTTTGACCGCTAGGCCAGTGCCTGTTTCAAACCCTGAGGCTTTTACGTAACTTCCTGCCGTAAAATCATCCGTAACCTCCATGACCTTTTCTATCCCTCCAAGATTTTTACGCAGACAGCTTCTCTTAGTAGCCTTGCTGCTCACGGCGCCGTTCTGGGCAAAGGCGCAGGCCGACTTCCAGAAACTGGATGCCTATTACCAGAAAGCCCTCAAAGACTGGAACGTGCCGGGCATGGCCATTGCCATCGTCAAGAATGACTCCATCGTGTTTGCCAAAGGCTACGGCGTGCTGGACCAGCAGAAAGGCGGCGGCGTGGACGTGAACACCGTCTTCGGGATTGCCTCCAACACCAAGGCCTACACGGCAGCGGCGCTGGCCATTCTGGTGGATGAGGGTAAACTGAAGTGGGACGACAAGGTGATTAAGTACCTGCCCTGGCTCCAGTTGTATGATCCGTTTGTGACCAAGGAAGTCAATATCAAAGACCTCTTGAGCCACCGCATGGGCTACCAGACGTTCTCCGGGGACTTGCTTTGGTACAACACCACCTTCTCTAGAAAAGAAATTTTGGAGCGCGCCAAGTACCTTAAACCCACCTATGGCTTTAGAGACGGCTACGGCTACTCCAACCTGGGCTTTATTGCCGCCGGGCAGGTGATTGAGGCCATCTCGGGGCAGTCCTGGGAGCAGTTTGTGCAGGAGCGCATCATCCAGCCGCTGGGCATGACCCGCACCTATACCAGCGTGAACCAGTTGAATGGCGTGGCCAACGTAGCCACGCCCCATGCCAACCCTGAGAAAGAAAACGGCAAACCCGTACCCACCGTGCTGACTGCCTGGGACAACTGGAATCCCGCCGCCGGTATTTTCACCAACGTGCTGCAAGACGCCAAATGGCTGAAACTTCAATTGAACCGGGGCACCTACAACGGCAAGCGCATTTTCTCTGAAGCCTCCAGCCACATGATGTGGACGCTGCATAACTCTACGCCAGTTCCGGCGCAGGCGCAAACCATCAACCCTTCCACTCACTTCTCAGGCGCGGGCCTGGGTTGGATGCTCAATGACTACCAAGGCCGCAAGATTGTGGTACACGGCGGCGGCCACGAGGGCATGAACAGCCGCACGGTGCTGGTGCCCGAAGAAAAGCTAGGCATTGTCATTTTGACCAACAGCATGAGCAGCATCATGGCGCCCATTGCCACCTACACCGTAGACCAATTCCTGGGCATCACCAACGGCCGCGACTGGAGCCAGTTCAACCTGGACCTAGCCGCCAAGGCCCACGCCGCCCAAAAAGAAGCTGAAGCCAAAAAACCGAAGGAAAAAGCAGAGAAAATCAAAAACGCCCGTGACATGGACGCCTACGTGGGTACGTTCCACAGCCCCATGTACGGAGACGCCGTGGTCACTTTGCAAAACAATAAACTGGTATTGAACTTACCCTCAGCACCAGCCTTAGGCGGGGAGCTTACCTTCTGGAAACAGGACATCTTCCACCTGAACTGGAAAAACAACTTTGCGCTCTTGACGCCTACCAACGTGCGGTTCCTACCCGGCCCAGACGGCACCTTGACCGAGTTGAGGCTAGACGCCAACAACCCAGACTTCCACTTCTCAGAACTGGAGTTCACCCGGGTAAAATAGACCAACGAACTATTTTACAAAGAAGCCTTGGCGGAGAATAGATCCGGCAAGGCTTCTTCGTTTTGGGCTAATCCCTAGAAAACAGGCTAAAAACGGCTAAGAGATATCAAGACCTATCACGCATATCGTCCCCCTTTGTAGAGGGACGAGAAGTGTAGTACTTTTTTAGGTACTTATT